>JAITSI010000085.1 GCA_031287845.1 Puniceicoccales bacterium | reverse complement strand
GGATTCGAGGTCTCGCCGGATTTGCATTTACATTTTTTAAAAAATGGTTCTCCCTGGCACCGTGCTGGCCACCGTCCAGTCGGGAGCGCTCTGGGGGGTGGACGCCCTGCCGGTGCAGGTTGAGGTCAACACGGGCGAGCGGGGGGAGCTGCGCTTCGTCCTGGTTGGCCTGCCCGATGCGGCGGTGAAGGAGTCCATGGACCGTGTCTGCTCCGCCTTGCAGAACAGCGGGTTCAAGCTGCCCCATACCCGGACCACGATCAATCTTTCCCCGGGCCACCTGCGCAAGGAAGGCCCCCTCTACGACCTGCCCATCGCCGCCGGCCTCCTCCTGGCCAGCGGCCAGTGCCGCGGCTCCTGCGACGGCTTTCTCCTCGCCGGCGAGCTCAGCCTTTCCGGAAAGCTTCTCCCCATCCGCGGCGCCGTCGCCCTTGCCATCCAGGCCAGGCGCCAGGGCCTGCGGGGCGTTCTGCTGCCGGGCCAGTCGGCGGCGGAGGCCGGTCTCATCGGCGGCGTGCCCATCTACGCGGCCGACTCCCTGCGCGAGGTGGTGCAATTTTTAGAGGACAACGGTACCCTGCAGCCCCTGCCGCTCCAAACCTTTTCCCCGGCACGGCCGGAGAGCGGGCTGGACCTTTCGGACATCTGCGGCCAGGAGCGGGCCAAGCGGGCGGCGGAAATCGCCGTCGCCGGAGGACACAATTTGCTGCTGGTTGGCTGCCCTGGCGTTGGCAAGTCCATGCTGGCCAAGCGCGTCGCCACAATTCTTCCCCCGCCCAGCTGGGAAGAGCTGGTGGAAATCTACGGCATCCATTCCGCTGCCGGACTCTCCCTGGACGGCAACTGGATGGCGGGAATCCGGCCCTTCCGCTCGCCGCACCACAGCATCAGCCGGGTTGGCCTGGTTGGGGGCGGCGCCAACCCGCGGCCCGGGGAAATTTCCCTGGCCCACAACGGCGTCCTATTCCTGGACGAGCTGCCCGAATTCGCCCGCGGCACCCTGGAATCCCTGCGCCAGCCGCTGGACGACGGCCACGTGGTCATTTCCCGCAGCGTGGGAAAGGTTTGCTTCCCCTGCGCCTTCACCCTTCTCGCCGCCATGAACCCCTGCCCCTGCGGCTACCTGGGTTCCCGCAGCCACCCTTGCCGCTGCTCCCGGCAGCAGATCTGCGACTACCGTTCCCGGGTCAGCGGACCCCTGCTGGACCGCATTGACCTGCACATCGACGTCCCGCCCGTCCCGGCCGCCCTGCTCCGCTCCGGAAAGCGGGGGGAGACGTCGGAACAGGTGCGCCGGCGGGTGGAGGCGGCCCGCCTGCGCCAGGGAAAGCGGCTGCGGGAGGCAAAGGTTTCCTGCAACGCCCGCATTCCGGAAAAATTTTTCCGAGAATTCTGTCCCCTGGGCGAGGCGGAGGACCAGCTCCTGCGCCGGGCAATGGAAAGTTCCGCCCTGTCCGCCCGGGCCCACGGCAAGGTGCTGCGCGTCGCAAGAACGATCGCCGACCTGGAGGGCGCCGAGGCAATCGCCAGCCCTCACCTGGTCGAAGCGCTACAGTACAGACTGCTGGACGAAATTTAGCCCACCCCCGCTGGAAAATTTCACCGGCCCGGTGGCCCGGCCGCGCGGGGAAAATCAAAAAAAAGTCCCTTTACCTTTCCCTGGTCGCGCGTACGCTGGACCCATGGCGGAGACACCGTGGGAGGACAGGGAATTGGATCCGCTCCAGCGGCTAAAGCTGTTTCTGGAGAACTTTGCCGACACCATGCCCGAGGAAAAATGGCTCAATAACCCCCAGGATAACTGGCACTACGTCCTGGCCCGGGTGGTGAGCCAGGTCATCGGGGAAGGCAAGATGGAGGAATGGCTAACCGGCAAGGCCGGCGAGGCAATGGCCATGGCGCCGGCCGAGTTCGACGCCCGGATGGAGGAACTGGAGCGGGAGCACAACATCGTGATCGTGGACGAGATCGACCGCTGGATAAACCGGGCAAAGGATTTCCTGTCCCAGCACTCGGCCAAGGAGGGCGCGGCGGAGGACATCGTGAAGGAAATGCTGGCCCGCCATGGCCCGGGGAATGGGCCGGATGGGCAAGGCGGAGAGGGCGACGTGGAAGAAGAGGGAGAGGAAGAAGAAGACGAAGAAGGGGACGAAGAATCGGACGACGACGGCGGGGAGGACTCTGGACCGCTGGTGCCACCTGCTCCGAAGAAACATGCCGACTCCGCCGGAGGCGAAGACGGAGATGATGGTGGAGATGAGGATGGAGATGACAGCGAAGACGGGGACGGGGACGAGGATGAGGACGACGGCGAAGGCTGGTGGGGACGGGACGGGGACGACGACGACGACGGAGACGGAGACGGGAATGAAGGCGAAGACGAAGACGAAGACGGGGACGGAGATGGGGATGAAGATGGGCATGGAGATGCGGACGGGGACGACTAGGCTCAGGCCCCGTAAACCCATATTCCACCTCCACCTGGAAAAATGACCGCTATGGACCCTGTTGTGCAAGAGCTTGACTTCTTGAGGGAAGGGACGCTCACGGGCGCTGCCCGGCGGAGCGGGCAGTGCCGCGGGCCGGGGCCTCGAGGGCCGGCCGGGCCCTTTTGGGGGCTTTGCCCCCAGCTTCGCTTCCCCCAACTATCGATGCAGCGGCACTCCGTGGGCGGGGGATTGGCAAAGGGGTGCGGCAGCCCCCTTTGCGACCTCCCGGCCCGGTTGGGGGCGCTGTCCCCAGCTGCGCTTTCCCCAACTATCGATGCAGCGGCACTCCGTGGGCGGGGGATTGGCAAAGGGGTGCGGCAGCCCCCTTTGGAACCTCCCGGCCTCCAGCTCCGCCGTGCTGCGCTTCCCCCGAGCCACCGGTGCCGTGGCGGCGGCATTTCGCGGAGAGGGGTGCCAGAGGGGCGCAGCCCCCGTCGAGATCTCCGGTGGAAATTGTGAAAAACCCCTTGACTTGCCCGGCCCGGCATCCAGAGGATGGCGCAGGAAATTTTTGTTCCATGCGGCAGTTTGCGGACCAGTGCTTGGACCTCGCCCAGCTCATTTTAGGGCAGCGGCTCGGGTCCTTGGAGAGAGAAAGTGCCCCGGCCGGGGAGAAGTGGGAAGACGGCGCCGTGGCGGGAGCCCTGACCGCCTACGTGGCCCAGGCTAGCCCGGGGGTGGCGGCGGAAGAGACCTTTGTGGAGGTAGCGGCCCAGCGCATCGCCGCACAGTTTTACTACGGCGGCGACAGCGGGGAGGGCTGCGCCCTGGCTGCCCTGGCACTGGTCCACGCGAGCCTGAACCGGGCCCGCAACGAGGTTTGGAAACGGCTCACCCCGGAGATGCAGGCGCTCATCCGCAGCTGGATGCGGACGCCGCTCCCGTCGGATCGGCCCGGGGAAAAAATCTATGCCGTGGTGCAGGCCATCGTGGCCGGCGCCATGGGCTTCGTGGAGAAGGACAATTCCGATGCCCTCATGGGCAGCTTTTTGGAATACCACGCCCAGGAAGGCTTCGTCGACACGGCAACGGCCGGGCTGGGTGGCCGCTACGACGCCTCGGGCCTTTTGCGGCTCATGCTGTTCCGGGAAGCCCTGCAGCGCCATGCCAACGTGCACATCCGGGAGCGGCGCTTGCCAACCCTGCGCACCTGCCTGCAGCGCTACCTGCGCCTGCTCCCCCAGATCGTTTCCTCCGGCGGGGATGGCTGGGCCTACGGCCTTCCCCAGGGGCCCCTCGCCACCGCGAGCTGCTGCAGCCTGATTGCCTGTTCCATGGCCGACGGCTGGATCGGCGAGGCGGAGCGGGAAAGCTACGCGGACCTGCTGGGCCGGCTATTTCGGCACTTCTTTCTCCACCACCTCAACCGGGAGGAGGGCTGCATCGTCGGCGTCCATTCCAACGGCGAATACTTTGCCGTCGTGCGCCAGCTGCTGCTCTGCAGCCAATTCGGCCGGCTCGTTCGGGACAAATTCACAGCGCCTGGCACGACCGCCCCGTCCGTTCCCTGCGGCGGCCGCTTCCTCTCCTTCGACAGTTCGACGCGGAAGGAGCAGGGGCTCTGGGTCTACCGGGGATCCCCGGACGGGCCCGTGCTGCAGCTTCCCCTCGTGGGCGGCGACGGCGTCGGCTCCTGCGCCCACCTGGCCTTTCCCCACTGCTGCGGCCTGGTGGATGGTCCGGCCGAGGGTCGTCGTCCCGTCTTCGTTCCGGAGCTCACCTGGGAGGGCACCGCCACGACTCCTTCCCATTTTGGGAAAAATATCACCAGCGGCCTGGGCAAGCGGCGGGAATTTCAATTCCGCTACGAGCAGCCGGATCTCATCACGCCGGCGGAGGAAATGGTGCCGGGACTGGCGTCGTGCCGGGTGCAGTGGACCTTCTGCGAGGACCAGATCCGCGCAGAGTTTCTCTACTCCCCCAAGCGTACCGTGCGCCTGGACCGCTTTTCCTACGCCGTGGCCTTCCTGGATGGCCAGATGGCGGACGGGACCGTCTACGAACTGCGGCCCGAGGTCCTGCTGGATGACTTCCACGGCGAATGGCAGCCGCCGCTGGACGTTTCCCAGGATCCCCGCATGCGCACGGTGGACGGGCGCCAGATCCAGCACCTGATCTTCCTGGAACGGCTGCTGCCCCTGCAACTGCAGCCGAACCGCAGCTACGGCTTTTCCGTCGTGCTCCACCTGGAGCGCGTGCCGGGACAGGCATAGGAGAAATGGGGCGGACGATGGATGAGCAAAATTCGCCGGTGCGCGTGCGCTTTGCCCCCAGCCCCACGGGCCATTTCCACATCGGCGGGGCCCGGACCGCGCTCTTCAACTGGCTCTATGCCAGGCACTGCGCCGGCACGTTCATTCTCCGCATCGAGGACACGGACCGCAGCCGCAGCAGCGACGAATTCCTGCACGCCCTCCTGGACGGCCTGCGCTGGCTGGGCCTGGACTGGGACGAGGGACCGGACGTGGGGGGACCCTGCGGACCCTACCGGCAGAGCGAGCGCGGTGCCATCTACGACGGCTACCGGCATCGGCTGCTGGATGCGGGCCACGCCTACGAACGGGATGGGGCGGTCTGGTTCCGGGTTTCTTCCGAGCCGGTCCGCATCCTCGACGCCGTCCACGGGCCCGTGCTGCGGCGGGAGGAGAAGGACTTCGTCATCGTCCGCTCGGACGGCTCTCCCTCCTTCCACTTCGCCAACGTGGTGGACGACCTCTCCATGGGAATTAGCCACGTCATTCGCGGAGAAGATCACCTGTCCAATAGCAGCAAGCACGTGGAGCTGTACCGAGCCCTGGGTGCGGAGCCGCCGCGCTTTGCCCACATCCCCCTCATCCTCAAAACCTCCGGCCCCGGCAAGATGAGCAAGCGGGAAACGGGGTCCCTGGTGGACGAATACCGAGCCCGGCACTTCCTGTCCGGGGCATTGCGCAACTACCTCTGCCTCCTGGGCTGGTCCCCGAAGGATGACCGGGAAATTTTGCCACTGGCGGACATTATCCAATGCTTTGACCTGGCCGGAATCAACCGGAGCAATGCCCGCTTCGACGAAAAAAAGCTGGCCCACGTGAACCGGGAGTACCTGCGCCGGCTTCCCCGGGAAGAATTTTTGGCCCACGCTCTGCCGGTGCTCCGGGAGGGGATGGGTCCGGAACGCATTGGCGATGGAGCCTACGCCGCATCCGTCCTGGCAATTTGCCAGGAAAAGGTGCGGGGATTGGAGGAGCTGCCCGACTTCTGCGGCCACTTCTTCCTGGCGGTGCCATGCTGGGAGGAAGGTCTCCGGGCAAAGGTCTTGGAAGAATCTGCCCTGCGCCTGGAAGAATTTTTGGCCGCGGTGGAGGGCGATTGCCCATTTACCCCGGCCGGTCTGGAAAGCCTTGTGGTCGAGCTGGCCCGGGCGGGCGGCCATGGGACGGGCGACTATGTCCATCCGCTGCGCTTTGCCTGCTCCGGCCAGTCGGTTGGCCCGGGACTCTACGCGCTGCTGGCAACGCTCGGCCGGGAACGGGTGCTGCTGCGCCTGCGCCGCTTCCTGGGGCGGGAAATTCAGGATCTGGACCCGTAAATTGCGCTTAGCCGCGCTCCATTTCCACCCCCATCCGCTGGGACAGACGGCGTGGGTCCTGGGGAGCTGGGATCCGTCTGGGCAGCGGAGCCTCTCCAACTCCCATCCCGAAATGCGGACGGGCCAGGATTCTAGGTGTTTGGTCTCTTTGTCTTGCGGAGGGCCAGAAAAGACTATAGAGGAGATCGACCTATGGGAATTATTTTACATGCAGGCGCCATGACGACGCACCGAGTCCGAAAGGAAATTCACGACTCTAAAGAAAGTATTACAGCGCTTGCCAAGCGCTATGGAATAAATTTCAAAACGGTTATTAAATGGCGTAAGAGACTAAATGTCAATGATTTAAAGTACGGCCCAAAGAAGGTCAAAAGCGCCCTGACGGACAAAGAGCAGGCGATTGTTTGCGAATTTCGGCGAGTTTCGCAACTTCCTCTTGGTGCAGGAACTTGACTTCTTAAGGGAAGGGCCGCCCACGGGCGCTGCCCGGCGGAGCGGGCAGTGCCGCGGGCCGACCCTGATGGAGGCCTCCAGGCCGGCCAGGCCAATTGGGGGCTTTGCCCCCAGCTTCGCCTCCCCCGGGCATCGACGCAGCGACACGCCGTGGAGAGGGGGCTGGGGGGCGCAGCCCCACCGTCAACCGTCGGATCGGGTTTACGGGTCCTGACCCTAAAACGATGGCCGCCCGCTCCCTTCCCTCAAACATTTCCCATTAGCCTGCCCCGGGATTTTCTTTCTTCCAAGTTTTGCCAATGCAATTTCTGCACATTTTGGACCGTCCCAGCGACGCTTTTTCGAAAAATCTCCTTCGTTGGTTCGTCCATTGGATAGAACTCCTCCGGATGCTCTCGGAACGCAATGAGCAATTTTTCGAGGTTTCGGTAAATATTTTCAATGTAGAGCTGATCAGGGAGAAATGAGCTGCGATCGGGCGGAAGGTCGGGAAACATTTTCAGAGTGGAAAAATAGAATGACGCCAGGATTTCCCCGGAGGAATGGAAATTGCCGGCCTTAAATTGTAAAACGGTTTGAATAAAAATTTTTTTAAAGTCCTCATCCAGGGATTGTTTCGTAAAATCACAATCCGCATTCACGAAGTGAACCAGTGGAGCAAAAATCGTTCGCATGCGGGTAGATCCCCAAAGGGAATGGTAGGCTGCCAAAATGTCGCGGGAAGTTCCCGACATGCTCGTTACCGTGGATAGTCCGACGGAGCGGATGATATCGCCGGGGGTCGACCTTGGCTCATAGACGTCTTTGTCCGTGAGTTGGACCATGTATTGCAGGTGGAGCGTTTCGCTATAGTTGTCGAAAAATTCAGTTTTTAGCAGTGCATTCCGTAGATTGTATTTGCAGGGAAAAATGCACAGTTCAAAATTTTGATAAGCCTCCTTTGTCATCCCGCCAAACTCTGCCATCGCCTCCCGTAAAAATTGAATCGGATTATTGATAAGGTGAATAACCGGGGAAGGCACCTGGCCATAGCAAGGAAAAACAGAGGGAGCATCGTCACTTTCGCACACCCTCTGCTCCCGCAGCACATTCATCAGATTGGTAATGCGTTCTCCTCCCGGGCCCATTGTCCTGGCAAGTTCCAGGGGAATCGCCTGGGAAATATCGGAGCAGCGGGACTGGCAAATATCCGTTCGGCTCCCACTTCTGTCCACGCTGCGGTCGAGAAATTCCCTATTGACTATTTTAGAGTTTTTGCCTTCGAATTTCGACTTGCCCAGTCCGCCGCCGCGACGGTTGTTGTGGGCGTCGGGGGTCAGACTTTGCGTCAGCTTTTGCTCCATGGCTGAAACTATCAACTGGTTCGTCAATTGGCCCAGGCCCAAACTTTCCAAATAATCGCACAGGGAATTTCCAAGGGCCACGGCAAGGCTTTCCATGCCATATTCATGGCGCCACATGTCAAATTGCAAATTTTGCCGCTGGCCCGAAATTCCATGGATTCCCACGGTATTTTGCCGATTCTCGTCCATAAAATTTCGCAGTTCGCCAATCCACGGATCCTGCGGCCGCTGCCATGATAGAACGCCTCCCTCGAACCACGCAAAGACCTGCAGCATCAGGGAAGTGCGTATTTCCTCCGCCACGGGACACGCACCATCGAAGGATTGCGGAATGAGCTGAATTATGCATTCCAGTTGACTAAGGCAGCACGATTTGTAGGAGTTGCATTTTGTAAAATCACGAACCTCACCGCGAAGCGATCCCGGGGAGTGGCCCGGCAGAATGTTTACCAGGGCACTGCTAATTTCACTGCAAGCTTCCTCGGGAAAATTCAAGGAATGCAAAACGAAGTGGTGGATGCGTTGGAAAAATTCCAATGCCCGCCCCTGGATGCCGAGCGCGTTGGCAAGGGATGTGTCACCGGTTATTGTGGACGCACTCAGCAACAGCGCCACGGAATCCATGGTATCAAGGGCGATGGCATGCCACTCGGTGAAATCCTTCGCCCCAGCCCGTCCGGGATCCCGTATGGAATACGAGGAGAGATCGCGGTGAAAACTGTTTTCGCCGGCCGTTGCCGGATTTTTTTCCGCCATGGCGGGCGCCAGGTCCAATGCCCGTATCCGATCCAAGCGTCGTCCCGTGCCGCTGGGAGTAAATTTGTTAAACTTAAAAAGTTCCTCCGGCGGGGCATCCTTTCCGACAGCTGCCACCTCCGCCGTGGGAACTTGTCCATTGGGCTCGGGCCGCAGGTCCGTGACCCTATTATTCACGGTATCAACGTAGTAGAATTCTCTCCGCCATAGATCGAAGATCCGTATCCACCCATTCGGCAGTGGTCCATGCCCCAGGGCCCCGGTTTCGTGCCAGCAGCTGGGATCTTCGGTCACCGGCATGGGATTCCCGCCGTTTGGGCCATCGGGCAGGATGTAGGAGTTCCACCTCCGAGTTCCAAGTTGCACAACTACTCCTCTCTGATCCCGAACGGCCCTTCCCGTATCCGCCGGAGATAGCGCAGGGAGACAGGGCTTCGCGTCCCAGGTGAGCATGGCCTGATTCGCAGCCGTCACCCGCTGAAAATTTTGTCCGTCAAAGGCATAGTTTCCCTCCTCGACGCCGAGCCTTACATACTTCACCATGCCGGAATCATCCACTACCCTAAGGATATTGCCATTTTTAAAATTATACCAGTCGGAAACGATACCCCATGCCATTTCTGTCGTATCGTCGGTGAACCAGATATTTCCGGGTTCTTCGCCAATCCTGCGCAAATCATTGCCGAACAACTCGGGAGGGCCAAGGAACAATCCTCCCAAATGCGGCCTATCGGGGGAAATAATGACACCCCATTTGCCGTCAATATCCATGCCGGCCTGCCCAGGGGATTGGCCCACGGCATAGGTTTTGCCCTCAATGTTCACCAGTTGCACCGGTGCCGTGTCCGGCAAAGGTTCCCGGGGAAGGTTTGCCGGAACCTGTGCCAGATCATTTCCATCGTAGCAATGCGTTGAATTCACATCGGCAACGGCCTGGCAAAAACTGCCTCCCGCGGTCGCAGAGGATTCGGAAGCCGTCGCCGCGCTCTTCAGCGGAAAAGTCGGCTGGGATTGTGGCGTTGCCGCCGGAATCCCAGGGGAAAGCGTGGAGGCAAGTAACCTGGGCCCTGAAAGTAGATCGCATTGCCCGGGATCTAAAAGGTGGCACTGCGTTTGATTTTCTAGATTTTCCGGATCTCGGACGGAGGCAAGTGCGACCCGATTTGCACACGGCTCCGCGGTGGTCCCGGCGGTTGCCCCAAGTCCGGTCGGATCGGCACGGGACAGCGACGCCGTGGGCCGCACGGTTCCAGCCCCGGACGGCAGGGTCCCATCAAGCGGATTCATTTAGGCAATTTGACAGAAAAATTTCATTTGGTAAAATGTTTTTTTACCTTCACCTTGCCGATTCCGCTCCCGTCGCCAAACGACCGCTCGCCGCCACATTTTCAAAATTTTCCACGACCTTCCGGTGGGCAAATCAACGTCCCCCGCGGCAGGCGCGGGGCCGGCACCCTATTTGGTTTTCGCCATGGGAATGGGCCGCTCCACCGGGCGCGAACGCAACTTTGCCATTCCGCATGGTTGGAGGAGGGGCAATGGGCCGTGGCAGCTCCATTGGAACGGCAAGGGCGGCGGGGCCTATTTTCCGGAATTGTCCGGTTCGGCGCTCGCAGATCCCCGCTGGTCCGGTGGCGGGGCGGCTGGAAGATTTTTTCTTTTTCCTCCCCGGGAGCCGATGGCGTAGAGAACGACGGAGATGGCGGTGCAGGCGTAGCCCACCAGCAGGGCCGCCAGGGTATTCACCGCCACCGCGTGGAAGCCGGCGCTCAAAAACTTTCTCGGGCCGGTTGCGGCATCCGGTGCCAGCAGGTGCACCACGGCGCTGCCAACGGCGTGGAGGGCGGGCCAGAGGAATGGCAGTGCCAGCGGATTGGAAACAAGCAGGAGCAGCAGGGGAATGGGCAGGTTGGCCCGGAATAGCACGGCGCAGAGGATGGCCAGCGGCGTGTGCAGGCCAAGGAACGGGCTCAGCGTCAGGACCCAGCCGATGAGGAAGCCCGGGGCGACCTCGCGCATGCGGAAGGACCAGAGGAAGCTGGCCTGGCCAATTTTCCGCAGGAGGGGAAAGCTTCTCAGCCGAGCCCGGCTCGGGATGAGCCGCAGTAGCCATCTTTTTCTCCGGCGCAGCCGACTAGCCATTTTCCCCCCTATCCATTGGCCGCTGATTTTTTCCAAAAGTTTCCCAACGTCCGGCGTGGTCCGGTGGCCGGCGGTGACCACCGGAGCCGTGGCATGGTGGCAGGGGGGTACGCTATGGGAAGAGCGGCGCCGGAGTCAATGGGCACTTTTTCCATCTTCGCCGCGGCATTGCGCCTGGAGCGCCAGGGATTCCGCCTGGAGCAGCGTCCGGATCCAGCGGCGGTGCGGGCCGGGAATTGGGACCGCGTCCAGCCTCTGACCGGAAATCGCCTCCAGCGCATCCGGATTGGCCGGGACCGTGCCGCCGTGGATGACTTCCCGGTAGCGGACGGACCCGATTGTGCGACGTCCCACCAGGAGCACGTCCGCCGGGGACGGGTCCATTTGGGTCAAGTTCGCCGGGGACGGGTCCGCCGCCGCAATTTCCAGGAGGGGGAGTTCGTAGAAGTGCCGCAGCCGGCGCCGGGAAGAGCGCTGCAGCCAGAGCATTTTCCCGTCCCAGAGCCAAAGGCGGTGGACGGTTTCCTCGCGGCGGGGCCTGGCCAGGAGCAGGGGAGTGTTTTTGCTTTCCTCCGCTTCCCGGGCGCCGGGGCAGTGGCCGCGGATGGGGCAGAGCTCGCAGAGGGGATTGCGGGGGAGGCAGATGGCGGAGCCGAGGTCCATGAGCGCCTCCCCGATGGCACCGCCGCGGCCCGGCACGGCCAGGGAATTTGCCAGCGGCCGCAGCGTTTTTTCTAAAATTTGACGGCTGGCGAAGGGAGTCCGGATCGCGCGCAGACGGGCCAGGATGCGCAGTCCATTGCCGTCCAGCGGCACCGCATCGGCCAGGCCGGCGAGGGAGCAGATGGCGGCGGCGGTGTAGGGCCCCACCCCGGGAAGCCGGCACCACTCCTCCGGGCTTGCCGGCAATGGCGCGGATGAGGCCAGGATCTGGCACAGGCGGTGCAGGTTGCGGGCGCGGGCGTAGTAGCCGAGGCCGGCCCAGAGCAGCAAAATTTCTTCCTCCGGGGCAGCGGCGGCAGCGGCGGCCGTGGACCAGCGTTCCATCCAGCGCTGGAAGTAGGGGATGGCGGCGGCCACCCGGGTCTGCTGCAGCATGAATTCGGAAACTACTGTGCCGTAGAGAGTTCTCGGGCTACGCCAGGGCAGCGGTCGGGCGGCACCTTCCCACCAGGCCAACAGTGTGGCGCCGATGGGAGAAAAAACTTGCCATTCCCGTTCCATGCGCACCTAAGCAGGCTATGGGTGGTTCATCGCAAACGCTTTACACCTGCACCCTGGACGGAGCGCAGCAAAAAAAATTGCAGTCCATCTGCGAAGCCCGGGGCTGGGAATTCCACGAGGCGGACCATTCCCAGTTCGCCTGCCGGGGACAGGACGTGCACGTGGTCGTCTACCGCACGGGCAAGGCGGTCATCGCGGGAAAGGGGACGGAGGACTTTGTCCGGTTCACGCTGGAGGCGGAGGTGACGGGAAAGTGCCTGCTGGACTACGGCGAACTGCACCACGCCGATTGGTTCGAGGACCACGGCGGCATGGACGAGTCCGGAAAGGGGGATCTGTTTGGGCCATTGGTTTCGGCCTGCGCCATCGCTGGGAAAGAGCAGGTGCGCCGCTGGCTGGACGCCGGCGTGCGGGACTGCAAGGCAATTTCCGGGGAAAGGGAGGTGCAGCGGCTGGATGCCCTGATCCGCGGGACGGAGGGCGCCGTGGTGGAGGTTTTTTCCCTGAGCATGCGCAAGTACAATGAGCTCTACGGCGGCTTTGGCTCCAATCTCAACCGCCTGCTCGCCTGGTACCACTCCAAGAGCCTGGCCAATGCCCTGCAGCGCCGCTCCGTGCCCCGGGTTCTCCTCGACCAGTTCAGCCGGCAGCCGCTGGTGGAAACCTTCTACCGCGGGCCGGCCGTGAAAATCGACATGCGGCCGCGGGCGGAGGAGGATCCGGTGGTGGCCGCCGCATCGATTGTGGCGCGGGCCGAGTACCTGCGGGCCATGGCCAGGCTTTCCCAGGCAGCCGGCGAAAATTTGCTGCGCGGTGCCAGCGGCGAGGTCCTGGAACAGGCGAAGGGGATCGTGCGCCGCCTCGGATCCGCGGCATTTGGAGATTTTGCCAAGCTGCACTTTTCCACGGCCCAGCGGGCCCTCTTCGCCTGAGCCGGCCCCGGCCGGTGCCGTCGCCGCCCGGCCACGCCGGCGGCGAATCCTTCGGCCCACGGGACGCCGCACCGCCCGTTCTCCCTAGAGCAGGCTCCGCAGCAGGGCGTCTACCCGGACGGGATCGGCCCGGCCGGAGGATTTTTTCATCACCGCACCCTTCAGGGCATTGATCGCCGCTTCCTTTCCGCCGCGAAATTCGGCCACCGCCCGGGCATTTTCCCCCATCGCCTCCCGGCACAGCGCTTCCAGGTCCCCATGGCCCGTGCCATTGCCGCCAATTCCCAGGCGTTGCATGGCCTCCCGCGGCCGTTCGCCGGAGTGGTAGATGGCGCTGAGCAGGTCCTGGGCCGCCTGCTTGGCCAGCTCTCCCCGGTCCACCGCCGCCACCAGCTCGGCCAGGTCCCCGGGGGAAAGCCGCAGGTCCTCGCCGTGGAGCCCGGATGCGCCCACCTCCCGGAGCAGGTCATTGGCGATGAGGTTGGCGATGGCCCGCGCGTTGCCGTGGATTTGGACGGCGGCCTCGAAAAAATCCGCCAGGGGGCGGCTGGGGCAGAGGACCGAGGTCAGGGTATAGGGCAGCTGGTACTGTTCCTGCAGGCGGCGCTGGCGGTCGAAGGGCCGCTCCGGCAATTCCTCCTCCAGTTTCCGAATGAGCTCCTCCGCCAGGTGCAGCGGCAGCAGGTCCGGTTCCGGGAAATAGCAATAGTCGCGGGCAGCCTCCTTTCGCCGCATGCCGTCGGAGCAGTTGCGGGCGGCATCCCAGCGGCGGGTTTCCTGGAAAATTTCTCCCCCGGTGCGCAAAATCTGTTCCTGGCGCAAAATTTCCCGGTCGATGGCGTTGCGCACGGCGGAGATGGAGTTCAAATTCTTCATTTCCACCCGAGTTCCCAGCCCGTCCGTCCCCCGGGACCGGATGCTGACATTCACATCGCAGCGCATCTGGCCCTTTTCCATGTCGCAGGAAGAAATTCCGGCGGCGGAGAGGTGCATGCGGACGGAACTGAGAAAGGCCGCCGCCTCAGCTGCCGAGCGCAGGTCCGGTTCGGTGACGATTTCCGCGAGGGGCGTGCCGGCGCGGTTGAAATCGACGAAGCTGTGCTCGTCTCCGTGGGTCAGCTTGCCCACGTCCTCCTCCAGGTGGATGCGGTTGAGGCGGATCTGCCGGTGTTCGCCCTGGACGTTGCGGGCGGGTCCGGGCAGTTCGATCTCCACGGCGCCACCGGTGCAGAGGGGCCGCGCCTGCTGGGTGATCTGGTAATTTTTGGGACTGTCCGGGTAAAAATAGTTCTTCCTGTCCCAGCTGGTGGTCCGGGCGATGCGGCAGTGGAACAGCAGTCCCGCGCGAATTGTCTGGCGGACCGCCTCGCCGTTGAGCACGGGAAGGGCGCCGGGCAGGCCCAGGACCACGGGATCCGTTGCCCCGTTGGGCTCCTCGCCGTAGGAGCAGCGGGACCGGGAAAATGCCTTCGACCGGGTCTTCAGCTGCACGTGCACCTCAAGCCCCACAACCGCTTCATAGTCCATGGTAATTGGCCCACCATTGGCCAAAAGGAGCTCCGGGCAAGAATTTTTTGCCACGCTTTGCATCCCCCGCCATTGGCAATCCCTTCGGAATTGGATCGAACTGTCAGCGGCGCACGGAACCGTCGACACCGTCCGGCCGGGAGGCCGGGAGGACTGGAGGTCGCAAAGGGGGCTGCCGCGCCCCTTTGCCAATCCCACGCCCGCGGAGTGCCGCTGCATCGATAGTTGGGGGAAGCGGAGCTGGGGGCAAAGCCTCCAAAAGGGCCCGGCCGGCCCTCGAGGCCCCCTCGCTTCGCTCGGGAGGCCGGACGGACGGGCGCTACGGACGGTTGCATCCAAAGCTGGCGGGCTGGCCTTCGAATAACCGACATTTGGGGGAGGCGCAGCGTAGCGAAGCTGGGGGCAAAGCCCCCAAAAGGGCCCGGCCGGCCCTCGAGGCCGCGATGCTTCTGCTATCGCAGCGCGCAGGTCGCCCCACGTGGCCTTTTTGCCATCAGGGCCGGCCCGCGGCACTGCCCGCTCCGCCGGGCAGCGCCCGTGAGAGGCCTTTCCCTCAAGAAATCAAGTTCCCGCACAACAGGTCCGTATCGGTCATTTTTCCCGGTAGAGGTGGAGTGCGGATTTACGGGGCCTGAGCCTAGAATTCATAGCAGAGCTGGGCGCTGGCGTGGCCGTCGCGCCGGCCGTGGGCGAAGTCTCCGGACCAGCTTAGCTTGCCGCTCCAGTGGCGGTCGAAGTGCCGACACGCGCCAATGGAGACGGCTGCGGAACTGCGAGCGCCGTAGTGGATTGCGGGGATTAGCTCGGCGGCGCTGCCCTGCTCGTAGGCCGTTGGATTGCTATGATCCCGCATGGCCTGGCAGCGCCAGGTGATTGCGAGGGAAATGTGGCCGCACTTGCCAACCGCGACGCCGGGAAATGTGCGCGCCAGACCCACGCCCAGGGCCGTGGTGAAAAACCGGTGGTCCACGTTGCCAATGCGAAGTGCCCCCATGCCATCGCTTTCCGCATAGCCGTTCTGCCGCTGCCAGCCGTATTCCGCCCCCATCTTCGGCCCGATGTGCCAGCCGCAGAGGCGAAATAGTTCCTGAGAAACCTCCAGCGCCGCAAAGACCTGCTCTCCGCCGAAGCGGGCGGCAAGGGAATTTCCCAGGATGCCTTTGCGGCTACTTCTGCCGTGGGAATAGCCACCGCCGACCGTGGCATGGAATGTGCGAAGCATTTGCCGCGCACTGTGATGCTGCAGCTGGCCAAAGAGTGCGCCGCCCATTCGGATCTGGTGAATTTTTGCCCCATTGGCAAAGGAACGCATGCGCACGTTGGCATAGGAGGCCCGCATTCCGCTGCAGAACAAAACATTAGGATAAATTGCGCGGACACGATCTCCGCCAACGATTCCCCCGGAGATGTCCCCGTGGTAGCCACTATTTTCAGCTCCATTGCGGTGCAGGTGCGAGTGAAATCCGCGGAAAAACCAAGCCCGCGGCCGGGGATGCAGTTCATCACAGTGGCCCAGACCCCAGCAAATCCTGTCCACCTCCATGCCCAGCTCCGCCAGCGCCCCGTGGAAGAGGGAAGGCTGTCCTTCCAGGGTTTCTAGTCCATCCGGTGTCTCTGTTGGTTCCTGTTTCTCCATGTTCCAGGATTGTATTGCCACATGGCCAGTTGCGTAAAGTTGTACTGGAAGAGTTATCTCAGAGCTATAATCATACGAGAAAATGAGCAATGGATAGTGCCGACCAGCTTCTCCATAGAATTCAATTAGTGGACCAAACCAATCGAAATTGTCAATATTGAGAACATCTCCATGCGCACCAGACGGTGCGTCGTCATTGCCCACGACGGCGCTTTCTCCCGGATTGCGCGGATCAAAGGAACCGTCGTAGAGAATCATGATTGAGTCAAAATTCGCTTTTATAATACCAACCTTGCACGTACCGCTTTCTTTCGGTGTTACTACCGCCAGAGCATATTCAGACTCATACCCTCCTTCTAAATAGGCCAAACTTTGTGGATTGGACAATATATTTTCATCTAGAGATTCCTTATTGATTGTAAAATAATTGATGATTGTATTATCTTTAGTTAGGCTATAAAAAGTAGCCTTGTAATTATCGTTATAGCCATCGGTGAAAACATATGCATCGCCGTGGGCCAGTGGACTATTCAGGCTAAAAAGCGCAATGACAAGCGCTAGCAGCCGGGAGCCGGGAGCCGGGAGCCGGGAGCCGGGAGCCGGGAGCCGGGAGCCGGGAGCCGGGAGCCGGGAGCCGGGAGCCGGGAGCCGGG
>JAITSI010000056.1 GCA_031287845.1 Puniceicoccales bacterium | reverse complement strand
CTCCATGCCCAGCTCCGCCAGCGCCCCGTGGAAGAGGGAAGGCTGTCCTTCCAAGGTTTCTAGTCCATTCGGTGTCTCTGTTTCGTCCGGCGAGTCTCCTGACTCACCAGATGTCTCTGTCCCTTCCGGTTCTTCCGTTTTGCCCGATGGCTCAGGTTCCTGTTTCTCCACAGTGCCAGTCACATAGATT
Source organism: Puniceicoccales bacterium (assembly GCA_031287845.1). Taxonomy (GTDB): domain Bacteria; phylum Verrucomicrobiota; class Verrucomicrobiia; order Opitutales; family JAIRLM01; genus JAISOW01. Next base: position 29,051 of record JAITSI010000056.1, on the reverse strand, counting down.
TTCATAGGAGTACACAACCGCCAGTTACCATCAGGAAGGCTGGTAACTATGATCAATGAATAGCTCTGCCCAGCTAATCCCTTAAAACTAATTTGCGATCCGCAATAAGAGGGCCAATCAGCCGGTCGTCCGGGAAAAAGACTAACCAAGTCACCATCTGGGAGTTGGAACCAGTCAACAGGCCATTCCGGATCAGCGACCACAAATTCTAAACTTTTGTCGTCGCCGAGAACTGCCCTATGCTCTGCCTCCGAAACGCCCAAATTGTAGGCAATCATTCCTAACTCCGGTTGCGTTGGATCGAATGGGGATTCGTACAGCGTTAAGACAGGGTGAACCTCCGATTCCATGACTCCAACATAATACACATCACCTTTTTGCGGCGTTAGAGTCAGCGCGACATACTCAAATGTGACATTTGCGTATGGGACAGTATCCGGAAACGGCAGATCTGGAAGTGGTTGCAGATAAATATACCCATATTGATTGTGAAAGGTGATATAGCCAATAGTTGTATTTTCATCGGTAAAAGTGTAGAAGGTAGTTGTACCGTCGAAGACGAGGTTATCAACGCCGTGGGCCAGTGGACTATTTAGGCTAAAAAGCGCAATGGCAAGCGCTAGCAGCGCCGGGAGCCGGGAGCCGGGAGCCGGGAGCCGGGAGCCGGGAGCCGGGAGCCGGGAGCCGGTATCATTCTAGTAGTTTGATGGGCGAAGTTGTCCATGGCAAGATTTTTTTGTTTTTTGGGAAAAAAATTTCGGGCGGAGTGGCATTTCCCTCCGCCGGACACGCATGGAACCGCCGGCAGCGCCCGGCCGGCCGGCGTCCCGAGCGAAGCGAGGGGGCCTCGGGGGCCGGCCTGGCCCTTTTGGGGGCTTTGCCCCAGGCTTCGCTTCCCCCGATTATCGATGCTACGGCACTCCGTGGGCGGGGGATTGGCAAAGGGGCGCGGCAGCCCCCTTTGCGACCTCCCAGAGGGGCGCAGCCCCACCGTCAACCGGCGGACCGGTTTTACGGATCCTGACCGTACTCCTCCGGCGGAGCCCAGCGCCGCTGCATTTCGCTGCGGGCAAGTTCAAAATAGATGCCGGAGCCGTCCGGAGCGGTCGTGGGGATGCGGCAGGACATCAGGTCCCGCAGCAGGGAGGTCAGGTCCGCAAGCGTTTCATAGGAAGAAGATGCGGCGATGTGGGAGGCCGCCGTGCGGGCAAAGTGCTCCATGCGCAGCTGGAAAGCGGTTTTGCGGCGCAGCACCAGCCAGTCGTAGAGGAATGCCTCGGCGGACCGCTCCGGGAGCCAGCCGGGAATTTCCGTCACCCGGTAGCAATCCCCCTCGCCGCTGGCCGCAAGGGTAAAGCCGGCGCCGGCCAATTCCCGCAGCCGATCCCCCGCCTCCTCCTGCCGGCGCAGGTCCAGGCGAATGGGCAGGAGCAGCCGCTGCCTCGGCGGGCTATCCCCGTCGCGGAGCAATTTTTCATAGGCCACGCGCATGGCGGCCGCCCGGATGTCAAAGAAAACGACCCCCGTGTCCGTGGCCCAGATGGCGCAGTTGCCGTCCAGGCGTCCCACGAAGCGCCAGTTGATCAGACCCCGGCTGGAAGAAAAGATGGGAACGGTGCGGGGAATGGCATCGGGGCGGACCAGGGCGCTGGAGCCGGCGAAGCGGTCAAATGCCCGTGGACAGGCCGGCTGGGAAAATTTTTCGGAAAAGCAACCTCGCCCGCCAACCCCGTCCCTTCCAGCGCCGGGATCCTCCCTCCATTCTTCATCCGTCCCGGCCGTGGCCGGCGCGGGGCCGGGTTGGTCCTGGATCGGAATTGGGATCGCCGGTGGAACCGAAGTCGGGGAAGAAACCGGAATCAATGGGGAAAGCGGGGAAAAAACCGGAATTGGAGGTAAATCGGAAGTCGATGGCGGAATCGGAGCCGGAGAGGGGATCGGAGAAAAGCCCTCGGCCGGCCGCATCGGCTGAACCGCCTTCGCAAGCTGGTCCGCCAGCGACCGGAGTAGAAAGTCCCGCAGTTCCCCGCGCCGGGAAAAGCGCACCTCGCGCTTGGTCGGGTGCACGTTGACATCCACCTGGTCGGGAGGAAGTTCCAGAAATAGAAAGCAGGGAAGGCTGCGGGCGCCGGGAAAGTGGGAGCCATAGGCTTCCAGGACCCAGCTGCGCAGTTCCCGTGAGCCGATGGGCCGCCGGTTGACAAAAAACACCATTTCCTCGCCCGGCGGGGCGCGCCGGTCCGGCCGCAGCACGTGGCCGAACAATTTTTTTCCTCCGGATTCCGCGGCGACGGGCAGCAGCAGGGAAAATAGGGGCCGGCCCAGCAGGTCCTCGAGCCGCGCCTCCGGCGTGGCGGCGGCGGCCAGGGAAAGGTGCATGCGACCGCCATGGCACAGCTGAAATTGAACGGCGGGGAAGGCGATGGCGAAGAGGCGCATGGTGTTGACGATGTGGCTGGCCTCGGTCTGGTCCGTGCGGAGGAACTTGCGCCGGGCGGGGACGGACTGGAACAGGTGGCTGACCCGCACCTCCGTGCCCGGCTCCATGGCGCACTCCCGGACCGCCCGCCCCACGCCGTCGACGATGGGGATCTCCGTGCCGACGGGATCCTGGGACCGGCGGGTGCGCAGGACGAAGTGGGAAACCGCGGCGATGGACGGCAGCGCCTCCCCGCGGAAGCCGAAGGTGTGGAGGGACTGCAGATCCCCGATGGCGCGAATTTTGCTGGTGGCGTGGCGCTGGACGGCGAGCAGGGCGTCCTCCCTCCCCATGCCCACGCCGTCGTCGCGGACGGAGATAAAATCTTTTCCCGCCCGGCGGAAGTCCACGCCAATGCGCGTTGCCCCGCCGTCGATGGCGTTCTCCACCAATTCCTTAACCACCGCGGACGGCCGCTCCACCACCTCTCCGGCCGCCACCTGGTTGACGACGACCTCCGGCAGAAGCTGCACGGCAAAGCCCACGGCGGCAAGCTATGCCATGGCCCCGGCCGGTCAACGGTTCTCCCCATGCGGCTCCGTAAAATTTTTCTCCGCAAAAAGACCAAATTACTTCTTGCCTTTTCCCAAAAACAGCGGACCGTGGCCCGATCGGACCGGCGGTCGGCTCCGTGTAAAGTCATTTTTCATCCCAGGCGGCGCGGGCCGTACGGAGCAGATGCATGAATTTTCCCACAGTCCAGGAGCTGTTTGACGCGGGGGTCCACGTGGGCCACCAGCTTCGCCGCTGGGATCCCCGGTCCAAGCCCTTCATCTATGACCATCGCCACGGCATTTCCATCATTGACCTGGAAAAAACCCTTTCCCAGCTCCAGCGGGCCTGCGAATTCCTAGAGCGGCTCGTGGCGGACGGAGGAGAGGTTTGGCTCGTGGGAACCAAGCCCCAGGCAAAGGAGCTCATCCGCCAGCAGGGCGAACAGGAGGGAATCTTCCACTGCGCCGAACGCTGGCTCGGCGGTAGCCTGACCAACTACGACACGGTCAACAAGGGCCTGCACAAGTACCGGAAACTGCTGCAGATGCGGGAGCGGGGGGAAATCGACCGCATGTTCAACAAGGAGGCCGCCTCCCTGCGCCGGACCATGGCCCGCATGGCCCGCAACTTCGAGGGGCTGCTCGACATCGCCGGCCGGCCCGGTGCCATCTTCGTGGTGGACATCAACCGGGAGCTGATCGCCGTCCGCGAGGCCAGGCGCACGGGAATCCCCGTCGTGGCCATCGCCGACACGAACACGAACCCATTTCTGGCGGACTACCCCGTCCCGGGCAACGACGATTCGAGCCGCGCCATCCGCGTTCTGCTGGACCCGGTCGTGCAGGCCATCCTGCTGGGCCGGGAGGAGCGGGAAATGCGCCGGGAGGGAAAGGCCTCCCCCCGGGAAATGGTGGAACGGGAACCCAGCGTGGTGCTGTCGGCCGAGGCCGTGGCGCTGGCGGAGGGACTGTCCGAGGAGGATTTGGCCGCGGCGGAGCAACGCCAGGAGAGGCGCTAGGAGAAACAAATAATCATGGCGACGGACATACGAGCGGTGGATGAGCTGCGGAAACGCACGGGAGCGGGCCTGATGGACTGCAAGCGGGCACTGGATGAGTCGGGCGGCGACATGGCCGGGGCCGTGCTGGCACTGAAAAAGAAGGGACTGGCCGGGGCAGAAAAGCGCGAGGACCGGCTGGCACTGGAAGGATCGGTATTTTCCTACATCCACACGGGGGGCCGCATCGGCGTCCTGCTGCAACTGAACTGCGAAACGGACTTCGTGGCAAAGAACGAGCTGTTCCAGACCCTGGGCCGGGACCTCTGCCTGCACATTGCCGCCTCAAATCCCTGCTACGTGGGAGTCATCAACGTACCGCCCGCGGAGACGGAGCGGGAAATGGAGGTGGCCCGCAGCCAGGCGCAGGGCAGGCCGCCCCAGGCCGTGGGGGCATTCATCGAGGGGAAGATGGCCAAGTTCCACGCCCAGGTCTGCCTTCTGTCCCAGCCATTCGTGAAGGATCCTTCCCAGACCGTGGAGGAATTGGTGCGCGGACACATTGCCCGCATCGGGGAAAATATCCGCATTGGCCGCTTTGCCCGCTTCCAGGTCGGTGGCTGAGCCGGCCCCATCCATCGCCCTCTACCACGGGGAGGATGAATTCCTCGTGGAGCGGGCCCTGCTCCGGGCGGCGCGGCAAGGGAATGGGGCCCATCCCCCGGAGGTGCTGCGTGGCAGCATCCATTCCGCCGGCGACCGGGATCGGTTTTTGCAAAAATTGGCCGAGGCCCTGGCCACCCCGCCCCTGCTGAACCCTGGCCGGGCGCTGTGGATCAAAGATTTGCCACTGCTCAGCGCGGCGCCACCCGCCGGCGACGATGGCGTGGTGGACGCATTTTTTTCCCTGCTCGACGGTGCCGTGCGCGGACGGGTGCCGCTGTTTCTCTCCGCGAGCCCCGTGGACCGCCGGCTGCGCGCCTTCAAACGCCTGGTGGCCCATCCGGCCGTTGCCAACCATCCGGTGGAGGGAGGCCCCGCCGGCCGGGAACGCTTCCTGGCCGAGGACCTGGAGCGGAGAGGCCTGGCAATGGCTCCGTCCACGCGGCTCTACCTGCTGGAACTGGTGGGCGGTCCTGCCAGGCTGCTCGCCGGCGAATTGGACAAGCTGGAACTGGCCCTGCACCCGCGCCGCACGGCCACGGAACGCGACGTGGCCGCCATCTGCTGTGAAGGATCGGTCGAAAATTGCTTTGCCCTCACCGCCGCCTACTTCGAGCGCAGCGAAGCAAGCTTTGTCCGGGAACTGCGCCGATTCCTGGGGGAAAGGGGGGAGCCGCGGGTTCTCCTCGCCACCCTGCAGGGCCACTGCCGAACCCTGCTCCAGCTGAAGGCGCTGGAGGCGCTAGGCGCGTGGCCGGCTTCCCCGGACGCGGCACTGGAACGGGCCAAACGCCACTGCCCATTTCTGGCCAGGGGGGAGGGCATCTTCGCTCAAAATTCCTTCTACCTGCGCCGGTTGACTCCGCAGCTGCGGCTCTGGTCCCTGGCCGAACTGGAGCGGGCCCGGCGATCCTTTTTGGAAATTTTCCTCCAGCTGCTCCAGGCCGCCGACCGTAGCACCGGCTGGTGGCTGTGCGCACTGGCACTCCCCCGCCACGGCCCGCCGGCGCATTCCCGCGGCTAAACCCAGTCCCGCGGATCCGGATTGCTGCCCAGGGGCCAGGCGTGAATTTATGAGTCCCGGCGCCGGACCCGCGGAGACCCGTCCAGCCCTCAGTTCCTGCATCCCAGGACCTTTCCCCACCGAACCGGGAGTCCGGACCGCGGGCACGGGTTTTTTTACAACATTTTCGAAATGACTTGCAAAGGAAGAAATCCGCTGCGAGACACCCTCCAATTCGGAGGGATGGCGCGGCCATCTCCAATCCCGGAACATTTACAAAGAAAGACAAAAACATGAATATGAACGTGGTCAATGGAAATGCAGGCCCCAATCGCCTGCAAAGACTTATAAATGACGCTAGACTGGCGCTGAGGCCGCCTTGTACGTTCAAATCCGGCCTGATCGGGCTTGCTAGCGTAGTCCTAGTAGGCGGCACTGGAGCACTTGCGCACTGGACCGCCATGGCCATGGGCTTTCCCGGCATCGCATGCGGAGCCATTGCCAGTCTCGCCGGTGGGATGCTCTCCAGTTTACCGTTGACCTACCTTTTCCATAGGCACATGGGACAGGAAAGGCCGCCGGCCGAGCAACCGGACGCCAGGGCAGCGGAAGAAGAATTGGACAATTGGGCCGTGGCAGGGCAAAATCCACGCAATGACCAACGGGAAAGGCCTGGCCCTGCCAATTTCCGCCAACGGGCAATGTCCGTAGACGAAGCACTCGAAATCTTTGAAAGAGGGAAAGCTGCCGGAAAGCTTGAATACCAGAACGAAATGCCCCCTAATAACCCGCCAGTTTGCATAGACAATGCGTTGCAAAATACCATGCCAATGTCCTATGCCAATCCGACACAGTTCTTCTTTTTCACAAGTCCGAGTCCCGATCCCATTCCAACAATAGGGATCAATCCGCTGGAAGAACCGTTCACCCTCGAAATAGATCCAGACTGTAAAATAGGCAGCAATCCGGCGATACGGTATTTCTTCAACGACATAAATTTAAACTCTACCGAAGCAAGTGATATTAGTCCGCTGCTAAACCATAATAGCGTCTTCACGGATCAAGTCACGGTGCCGGAGACCTTGGCATTCTACCAACTGCCAATCTGAGTAAAAATAATTCCCCAATGGGTGCGGGGAGCTGTTCCCCACCCCTAAGGGCCTCGGGCCCAAAGGAATCCGCTTCGCCGGCTAAGAAATTCCAATGGGGCTGCGCCCCACTGCCACGGTAAATGCGCGGAGTGCCGTGGCGGCGATATCCGTGGGAAGCGAAGCGGGGGAGCGGAGTTGGGGGACAAGGCGCCCGGGTCAACTTCGGGATCAGCCCTGGATTTAAGAGTCCGGGCGCAGGGTCCGGCAAGAGTCCGGGCGCAGGGCCCGCGGAGACTCGTCCAGCCCTCGGCTCCCGCATCCCAGGACCTTTCCCCACCGAACCGGGAGCCCGGCCCGCGGGCACGGTTTTTTTCGCAATATTTTTAAAATGACTTGCAAAGGAAGAAACCCGCTGCAAGACACCCTCCAATTCGGAGGGATGGCGTGGCCATCTCCCATTCCGGAGTGTTTACAAAGAAAGACAAAAACATGAATGTGAACATGGTCAATGAAAATGCGAACCCCAATCGCTTGCAAAGATTTATAAATGGTGCCGGTTCGTGCATGAAAAAGATTTGCACAACCCGCCCCTGCCTGCTCAGGGCTGGATGCCTAGTCCTGGGCTGCGGCGTCGGGGCGCTTGGCTATTTTGCCTCCCACGCCCTTGGCCTTTCCGCGGGCGTGAGCGGGATCATTGCCGGTGCCAGCGGGGGGACGGTGGCAGTTTTGACGCCAATCCTTCTACTCAGTCAATGCGTAAAGCCGCCGGAACCACTGACCGCGGACGAGAAAGCTAGGGCAGAAAGTGAAGGCTTTGAAACGCGGGTCCTATTGCGGCAAAATCTACTCAGCGGCCGTTGGAAAAAACTTGTGACCTTTGGCCGCAGTGCACATTTGGTTCCCGTCGACGAGGCGCTCAAATGCTTTGAGCATGGAAAAATGATGGGAAAACTGGAACTGCAGAGCGAAATGATAGCCCGTAAGATCCAGTCATTTCCCGGCTTAAATATGGCGGAAAATGATAATCCAATGGCCAATCCTCTGCCGCTGCATCGGTTCTCCTTTTTTGCTAATACAGATGCAAGCGAAGGAACGGACAACCAAGTGCTGATACGGCCCGAGATCTGTGATGTAGATTTTAACGATGGACTGGAAATGCCTCTGCTCACCGAACTGCCGACCTGATTGAAAATTACTCAAAAATAGGGTGCAGGGGAGAGTCCTGCCACCCCAAGGGATCAGAAATGCCTTGCAAAGGGTGGAGCCCGATGCAAGACACCTCCCCGTCCGGGCGAACGGCGTGGCCTTTCCTGGACCTAGAATATTTACGAAAGCAAATAAAGACATGGATATGAATGGATTAAAAACGGTTGAAGGCAAGATCTCCAGGCGGATTGAAAGAAATGCACCGGACATTGATTCTCTTCCGGAAGCGAATTGTAGGGTTTTTCCCGGTGCGGCCCAAATTAAAAATTTACTCCTCGGCGTCGGCACCGGAGTGCTTAGCTATTGCATTGCCAATTGCGTTGGCCTACCCAGCTCCTGGAGCGGAACCTTTGCCGGCGCCGCCGGGGGAATGGCCCTGGCCTTGCTGTCCATGCAAGCGTTCCATGGCCAGGCACGGCCGGCGGCACCGCTGGCCGGCAAGGAAAAAAATAGGGCCGATGGCGATGGCACCGCACCCCGCTCCCCCGTGGGGCAAAGGGCCAGCAGCGGACTTTGGAATCCCACCGCGTCGTTGGACATAGGCGGAAATGTGATGTGCATCCGCGGGAGGGGCGAGACCTCGGCAAATGGAGGCGGCGGCGAAAATCCGGGAATGGAATATGAAATGTTTGGGAATGAGGGAATTGACCGGTTCAACGCGCTGAAGGACGACGCTTCGCTGCAGAGCTCTCCTCCGACGCGAATCCATGCCATCGACGACACGGAAACTTCCCCGATCCCAGAAATTCCGTCATAGGCGGAAATTACCCGCGCGGAACCGGAACCCGGGAAATCGCGGTTCCGCCTTGCAGGGGCAAGGCCTTTTTTTCGATCGGAAATGCATCCTCCCGGGGAATGGCAGCCAATGGCGGCGCCGCCCGCCTCGCGGGCGGCGCCGCGGACCGGTCCGGAAGCCCCGCCCCGGCTCCGCCGCACCGCGCCTTCCCCGGCGGGCGGACGCTTCTACTTTCCGTTGATGGCCTTGATCACCTCCTCGGTGATGTCCAGGGCGGCCTCGGAGTAGAGGACCTCCATGCCGGCGGTATTGAGAACCAGCTGGGCCCGATGCTTGCCGGCCAGGTTCGCCACCACCGCCTTAATTTCCTCCAGGTGCTTGCTCACGAACTCTTCCCGCCGCTCCGCCAGTTCCCGATCCGTCTGCTGGCGGAACGTGTTGACCTCGACCTCCTTCTTGCGGACCTCCTCGGTCTTCTCCTCCAGCTCCTGGCGGAACTTTCCCCGCGCCGTCTCGCTCAGGGTGGGGTTGTCCACCTTTTCCTGCAGCTCCTGCAGCTCCCTGGCCATGCGGACGCCCTCGTCCAACATGGAGCGCATCTCCTCCTGGGCCTTCTCCACCGCCTGCTGGAACTGTTCCCGCGAGCGCTCCGCCCTGCCGTAGTTATTGTACACCCGGGCGGCGTCGACGGTCAGCAGACTGGGCAGGCTCTGCGCGCCGTGGGCCACCGGTGCCAACGCGCCCAGCACCGCCAAGGACAGTAAAAATCTCTTCATAACAACCTTCCGGGCGGATTTTGCCCCAGGTCGCCGCCCCATTTCAATCAAAAACTGGCCACCGGCGCCGTTTTTTTTTGCAACTTTTCCGCCATTTTTCGCCGGAAAAAGATTGCACGGCCGACGCCGGAACCTAGTGGTCGACCGACGAAGGGACGGGCCATGGAGCTCAAAGACACGCTGAATCTGCCCCGCACCCACTTCCCGCTCCGTCCGGCTCCGGCCCGGGACGAGCCGGCGCGCCTGGCCCACTGGCAGGAAATCGACCTCTACGGCCAGATCCAGGCGGCCCGGGCCGGCTGTCCCACATTTTTTCTCCACGACGGACCGCCCTTCACCAACGGCGACGTGCACATCGGCACGGCCCTCAACAAGGTGCTGAAGGACATCTTCATCCGCCATAGGACCCAGTGCGGCTTCCACGCCCCCTACGTTCCCGGCTGGGACTGCCACGGTCTACCCATCGAGCAGAAGGTGCTGCGCCGGGGTGGCGCCACGGCCCAGTCCCCGCTGGAGCTGCGCCGGGCCTGTGCCCAATTTTCCCGGGACTTTTCCCGGCGCCAGCGGGAGCAGTTCGAGCGGCTGGGGCTGCTGGCGGACTGGAAGCGGGAGTACCGCACCATGGATCCGGCCTACGAGGCGGAAATTTTGGAATTTTTCGCCCGCTGCGTGGACCTGGGCCTGGTCCACTGGAGCAAGCGGCCGGTGTACTGGTCCATTCCCTGCCGCACGGCGCTGGCGGAGGCGGAGATCGAGTACCGGGACATCGACGGTCCGTCCATCTGGGTGGCATTTCCCCTGGAAGCCCGATCCTCCCGGGAGCTTGGCCTGGATGGATCTGCCAGCCTTGCCATCTGGACCACCACCCCCTGGTCCCTTCCCGCCAACCGGGCCCTGGCCGTCCACCCGGACCTCACCTACACGGCCCTGCGCTCCGGTGAAAAAACTTTCATCGTCGCCGGCGACCTCGCCGGCCGCTTCCTCGCCGACTGCCAGCTGGACGGTGCCGTCCCCGTGGCCCAGTTCCCCGGCGGCGCATTTTTGGGAAAAACCGCCCGCCACCCGTTCCTGGACCGGCCGAGCCCCATCTTCACCGCCGACTTCGTCACCGCCGACGCCGGCACCGGCTGCGTCCACTGCGCCCCCGCCCACGGCATGGAGGACTACCGGCTGGGCCGGGAGCACGGCCTGGAGATGTACTGCCCCATCGACGACGGCGCCCGCTACGTGGCCGATGGACAGATTCCCCCGGAACTGGTCGGCGTGGAAATTTTGGATGGCGCCGGCCGCTGTCCCGCCAACGATGCCGTTATTGGCCTGCTGCGCCGCGCCGGCAACCTGATCCGGGAGCGGCCCATCGTCCACTCCTATCCCCACTGCTGGCGTTCCCGGACGCCGGTCATCTACCGGGCCATGGACCAGTGGTTCCTGGAGCTGGAGCGGGAAGATCTGCGCCGGAAGGTTCTGGACGCCGCCGGCCGGGTTCGCTGGCTGCCGGAGTGGGGCCACGGCCGCATCAGCGCCGCCATCGCCTCCCGCCCCGACTGGTGCATCAGCCGCCAGCGGTCCTGGGGAATTCCCATCCCCGTCTTCTTCGACGGCTCCGGCCGGCCCCTCCTGGACAGCACCGTGGCCCGGGCCATCGCGGAGCGGGTGCGGAAAAAAGGTTCCGACTGCTGGTTCGAGGAGAGTGCCCGGGAGCTACTTCAGGGGGTGCCATTGCCAGCGGGCTGGGAAAGGGAATCCCTGCGCAAGGGGACGGACACGCTGGACGTCTGGCTCGATTCCGGCTGCAGCTTCCGCGCCGTGCCGAAGTCCTGCCCCGACCTGCCATTTCCCGCCGACCTCTACGTGGAAGGCAGCGACCAGCACCGGGGCTGGTTCCAATCTTCCCTCTGGTGCAGCGTCATTTCCACCGGCCATGCCCCCTACCGCACCGTCCTCACCCACGGCTTCGTCGTCGGCGAGGATCGGAAAAAGATTTCCAAGAGCGACGGCGTTCCCCAGTCGGCCGATGACTACGTGAACCGCTACGGCGCCGACGTGGTGCGGCTCTGGATCGCGTCGGAAAACTTCCGCGACGACATCCCCATCTCCGATGCCATCCTGTCCCAGGTGCAATCCGCCTACGGCACGGTCCGCAACGCCCTCCGCTACCAGCTGGGAAACCTCTATGATTTTTGCCCGGAACGGGATGCCGTGCCGCTGGACCGGATGCTGCCGCTGGACCGCTGGGCTCTGGGCAAGACCGGCCAGCTGCTCCAGGAGGTGAGCTCCGCCTACGCCGGCGCCGAATTCCACGGCGCCTGCCGGGCCATTTTCAATTTTTGCACCGTCACCCTCTCCGCCACCTACCACGACATGCTGAAAGACCGGCTCTACACCTGCGGCGCAAACTGGCTGGAGCGGCGCTCGGCCCAGACGGCCCTGGACCGCATCTTCACCGCCCTGGTGGCCATGCTCCTCCCCATTTTGCCCTTCACCGCGGACGAGGCCTATGCCCACCGGCAGACGAATTCTCCCTTCGCGCCCCGTGCCGCCCACCTGCTGCCCTGGCCCGGGGAGTCCGACTTTTCCGGCTGCGAGGACGCGCTCGCCTCCGTGGACCGGCTGCTGGAGGTGCGCCGGGAGGTCAACCGCCGGCTGGAGGAGGCCCGGCGCGAGGGAACGATCGGCAAGTCGCTGGATGCGAGAGTTTTTTGGGAAATCGGCCGGGATGACCCCATCCTGCCCCTGGCCCGCACCTTCGAGGAGCATTTGCCGGAAATTTTCATCGTTTCCCAGGTCACCGTGGCAGAACGGCCGGGGGATGGCTGGTCCATCACGGCCGCCAGGGCCCTCGGCGAGCGCTGTGCCCGCAGCTGGCGCTGGTGCGAACGGCTCCACGCCGTGGGAAGCTGGGGAAAGGTTTCCGACCGCTGCCGGCGGGTTCTCTTGGAACTGTTCCCCGACCTGGCCTAGCAACGAAAAGGAATGGAGCGGCACATGGCAGCAACTTCCAGAAATCCCGTGGAGGTCTTCACCCTGGAAGACGTGCAGCAGGTGCTGCGCGAGCGCTCCGGGAGCGGGCCCGATTCGGCAACGGCACCCGCCGGAACGGCACCGGCGCCCAGGAAGCCGGATGCGGAGGGGAAGAGTCGGTCGACGGCGGAGCGCAGGGCAGCCTCGATAGTCGACATCCTCGGCTTCGATCCCCACGCGGCGCCCGCATCCTCCCGGCCCGGGAAGAAGGATGCCATTCCCGCCCGCTGGCACCGGCACTTCGACGCGCTGGTCAAGATGCGCGATGAGCTGCTGCGGCGGCTACGGCGGCACAGGGCGGAAACCCTGCGGGGGAGCGATGGCGATGGGCTGGACCGGGCAAAGATGCTGGACCAGCACGGCGTCGACGGCGCAGCGGAACAGGCGGACCTGGAACGGGCCATGAGCTTCGTGGAGAACGAACAGGAACTTTTGCGCGAGGTGGAGGCCGCCCTGGAACGCCTGCACCGGGGAACCTATGGCACCTGCGAACAGACCGGCGAAGCAATCGGGGCGGAGCGGCTGACCGCCCTACCCTTCGCCCGCTATTCCCTGCGGGGCCAGGAAGAGCACGAGCGCAGCCGCCTTTCCAGCAAAAATCGGGACCGGAATGGGCCGCTCTTTGCCATCGGCGACGAGGACGAGGAACCGCTGGGATCGGGGGAGGGGGCTCCCGAGGAATGAGGCCGGCCGGGACCGGAGGAGCGGGCCAGCGGAACGGGGAACCGGCTGGGCAAGGCGGCGGGACCGCTCCACTGCACGGCCCTGCCCTGTTCTGGATCGTTTTTTCCGCCGTGGCGCTGGCGGATCGGGCAACGAAGTCCTGGGCGCGGCGTCACCTGCCCCGGGCAAGCATCGCCGCCACCGGCTGGCTGAACCTGCAGCTGGTGGAAAATGACGGCGCGGCGTGGCATCTTTTTTCCGGACAGCGCTGGCCGCTCCTGGCCATTGCCCTGGGAACCCTCATCCTCGGCTTCCTCCAGCGGCGACGCCTCGGCTTTCCCTCGCCGGCCGGCCAACTCGCCCTGGGACTCCTTGCCGGCGGCATCGTGGGCAATGGCCTGGACCGGCTTTTTTTGGGATTTGTGGTGGATTTCATCGACCTTGCCCTGCCATTCTACCGCTGGCCGGCCTTCAACCTGGCCGACGGCGCCATCTGCTGCGGTGCCATCCTGCTCCTATTCCTCGGCGGAGGACGAGGCGGCCATGGCGCAGGGCAGTGCCAGCGCCGGTGATGCAAAAACCAGCGGCCATCCCCTTTGAACTTTGCCATTGACAGGGAACGGACCGGAGCGAGGCTGGATCCCGCTCCGGAATGGGCGTCCGTCGGCTTCCTTTGGGCCGCGGCGGTGCCGTCCCGGGCCGCGGGCAGCTAGCTCAACGGTTAGAGCAACCGGTTTACATCCGGTAGGTTAGAGGTTCGAATCCCCTGTTGCCCACCGGCGGCCACCGCCAAACCCCCCAGGGCCGGGAAATTTCCAATTCCTTCCGGCGGAAGCACTTTTCAAAAAAATTTCCGGATTTCAGCCCAGGTAGTCCAAAAAAATTTCCAGCTCGGGAAAGGACGGGGGAGGGTTCCGCGCAAAAAAATGCCCCTCGCCGGCGGGGGGATAGGGGGCGAAGCGCAGCGGATCCGTTGCGACGAAGAGGGATAGGACGGGACGGCCCAGCGCCGCAGCCAGATGACCACAGCCGCTGTCGTTGGCGATCACTCCCAGGGCACCCTGGACCAGAGAAATCAGCCGTTCCAGGGAGGTCTGCCCCCGCAGGTCGCAAAAATTATCCGCCCGCGGCGCGGGGCCGCTCCGCCGCTGGCCCACCCAGAGGACGCGCCAGCTGGGCCGCCGCCGGCAAAGTTTCTCCGTGAGCGCGGCAAAGTGTGGCCAGTTCTTGGCCGCCACCCGGCTCTCCGGGGCAATGAGCAGGTAGGGCGATGGGACCGGCTGCGCTGGAGATGCGAAGTGCGGGCGGAGAAATTCCGTGGACCGCTCCACGGCCAGCGTCGGCAGGAACTCCATCAAAATTTCAACGGCATGGGGAACGGCCTTCCGCGGCAGGGAAAGCCGCTCCGTGTAGAAAAGTCGGGCCCATTCCCGGGAATCCCGCCGGCCAATTTTCCGATCGGAGCGGGCCCGGTGGGCCATCCAGCCGCTGCGGAACAGGCCCTGCATGTCCCACACGCTGTCAAAGTGCCCGGCGCCGCGGATCTGCCGACAGCAGGACAGGAGCCCGCGCAGGCCACTTTCCCGGAAAAAGGGAAAAATGCGATCCACCAGGCCGCTGGCCCGGACCAGGTCGAGGAAACAATCCCGCACAACCCAGTCCACCGCCACGTCCGTTCGTCTGGCCTTCAGTGCGGCCACAACCTGCAGGGCCTGCACCACGTCCCCCAGCGAAGACGGCTTAATCACCAGCAGGCGATGGAAGGCCACGGGCCGATGCTTGCCGCGGCAGGCACCGGGGCAAGGAAGAACGCAAAGCGCGCTGCGCCATTCCCCGGCCGGGAGGCCGCAAAGGGGGCCGGGAGGCCGGGAGGCCGCAAAGGGGGCCAGGAGGTCGCAAAGGGGGCTGCCGCGCCCCTTTGCCAATCCCCCGCCCACGGAGTGCCGCTGCGTCGATGCCCGGGGGAGGCGAAGCCGGGGGCAAAGCCCCCAATTGGGCCCGGCCGGCCCTCGAGGCCCCCTCGCTTCGCTCGGGACGCCGGACGGACGGGCGCTAGGGACGGTTCCATCCAAGGCTGGCGGGCCGGCCCAACCCCAGGAGATGATAAAATAAGGTGCTGGGCGATGCTTCTGCTGTCGCAGCGCGCAGGTCGCCCCGCGTAGCTCTTTTGCCATCAGGGCCGGCCCGCGGCACTGCCCGCTCCGCCGGGCAGCGCCCGTAAGCGGCCCTTCCCTCAAGAAGTCAAGCTCTTGCACAACAGGACCCGTAAACCCAGTCCTCCGATTGACGGTGGGGCTGCGCCCCCTATGGCATCCCCGCGAAATGCCGTCGCCACGGCACCGATGGCTTGGGAGGAAGCGAAGTAAAGCGAAGCCTGGGGCAAAGCCCCCAATTGGGCCCGGCCGGCCCTCGAGGCCCCCATTAGGGCCGGGCAGTGCCCGTGGGCGGCCTTTCCCTCAAGAAGTCAAGTTCTTGCGCCACAGGGCCGTATCGGTCATCTTTCCAGATGGAGGTGGAATATGGTTTTACGGGTTCTGACTCCAGATCCCAGCCACCGGGGCCGCGCCGGCCGCTCCGCGGCCGGCGCGGCGGACAAATTTTTACCCAATCCCGCAAAAAATCAGCTCCCAGCCAGCGGAACTACGATTGCCCAACTGGCTGCCCGACCAGGGTTCGAACCTGGACCGATGGAACCAAAATCCACCGTGCTACCGTTACACCATCGGGCAGGCCGTGGCCGCCATTGCTCCTCCGCCGCTTGCCATTGTCAAGGCCATTCGCAGGCCGGGTGCCGGTAAAATTTTTCCATTGACGTCCCCAGACCCCCGGCCACGGTTGGTTCCATGCCCGCTGGCTACGGTCGCATTTTGCTCAAGCTGAGCGGTGAGGCCCTGGCAGGGCCCGGAGAACCCGTCGATGCCGAGGCCTGTGTCCCGCTGGCCCGGCAGATTGGCCAGCTGCAGCGGACGGGAGTTGCCATCGCCATCGTGGTGGGGGGAGGAAATCTCTACCGCGCCCGCAAGGGATTTTTTTCCCAGGAAACCGGGGACAGGATGGGCATGCTGGCGACGGTGATGAACGGCCTGGCGCTGGCGGAATTGCTGGAGCGGCAAGACGTTCCCTGCTCCCTGCTGGGGGCATTTCCCGCGGGAATCGGCGTGGAGGTGGCCGGAGGACGGCGGGCGATGGAGCAGCTGGCGGCGGGCCGGGTGGTCATTTTCTGCGGCGGCACGGGCCAGCCCTACCTGACGACGGACACGGCCGCGGCCCTGCGCGCCCTGGAAATCGGCGCCGACGTGCTGTTCAAGGCCAGTTCCATCGACGGCATCTACGCCGAGGACCCGCGCATTGGCCCCCAATCCCGCCGCTTCCGAAAAATTTCCTTCGACGAGGCGTTGAGCCGGCGCCTGGCCGTGATGGACGGGACCGCCTTCTGCCTCTGCCGGGACAACGGCCTCCCCATCGTCGTTTTCCCCATGCGCCAGCCGGATGCGCTGCTGCGCGCCGCCCGGGGAGAGGAAGTGGGCACGCTGGTGGCGGCCAACCTGGCAACGGAGTAGACCATGGATGCGAAGATTTTGGAGAAAAATTGCCAAAAAGTTCTGGATCACCTGGCGGCGGAGCTGGCAACGCTCCACGCCGGCCGGGCAACGGTCGCCATGCTGGATTCCGTTACGGTGGAGGTCCAGGGAAAATTTTTGCGGCTGAGGGAAATGGCGGCACTTTCCACTCCGGATGGCCGCACCATCGCCATCCAGCCCTGGGATAGGGGCACGACCCGGGCCATCGAAAAGGCCATCCTGCTGGCGAACCTGGGATTCACGCCGGTTGTGGACGCCGACCGCATCCGCTGCCTGGTCCCGGAGATGAGCCTGGAGCGGAGACGGGAGCTGGCAAAGCGGGCGGCAACCATGGCGGAGGCGGCGCGGGTGGCGGCGCGGGCGGTGCGGCGCGACGCGATGGAGCTGTGGAAGACGGCCAAAAAGAACGAAAAAGTTTCCGAGGACGAGCTGAAGCGGCGGGAAAAGGAAGTGCAAAAGGCCATCGACGGCTGCGGGGAAAAAATCGAAGGAATCTGGTCCAAAAAGGAGAAAGAACTGCTCAGCCAGTGATGGGGGTGGGCCCGCCATGCGCCGCTCGGCCATTTTTTTCGGACTCGCCCTGCTGTCCTGGGGCCGGGCATTGGCCGGCGGCATCGGCCTGGCCGAGGTGGCGCGCCGCTGCGGCGGATCCCTCAGCTACGGCCAGGAGGGAAGGGTCGGCACGGTCCAGGCGGAGAATTGCTGCCTCACCTTCCGCCACAACAGCGCCTGCCACCGGCTCAACGGGGTCTCCGTCTACGGCCAACATCCCACGCGGGGGGATCCCGGTGCCCTGGTGCTGGACAGCGCCGACTGGAACCGGGTGCTGGCGCCGCTCCTGACGCCGGCCGGGGCCTGGCCGCTGGGCCGGGTCTGCATCGACGCCGGCCATGGGGGCCGCGACTCCGGCACGGTCCAGGGGACGCTGCAGGAAAAAAACCTCACCCTGGACATTGCCCTGCGCCTGCAAAGGCTACTGGAAGAAAAACACATCGCCACGGTGCTCACCCGCGGCGGCGACACATTCGTCCCACTGGAGCGGCGTCCGGAAATCGCCGGCGGCTGCGACCTGCTCGTCAGCATCCACTGCAACGCCGCGGAAACGGCATCCGCGGAGGGCATCGAGACCTACGTTCTGCCAGCCGCCGGGACATCGCCGACGGCGCGGCTGGACAGGCCCGGCGCCCAGGACCAGCGCACATTTCCCAACAACCGCTGCGACGAGCAGAACCTCTGGCTCGGCTATTGCCTGCAGCGGCAGCTGGTCGCAATCGGCGGCACCCGGGACCGGGGCGTGCGCCGCGGACGATTTCTAGTCCTGAGGGCCTGCCACTGCCCCGCCGCCCTGGTGGAATGCGGCTTTCTCACCCACGGCGAGGAGGGCCGCCGCCTGGGAACGGAGGAACACCGGGAGGCCATCGCCCGCGCCATCTGCCGGGGAATTTGCCACTATGGCGGACGGCGCTAAATTTTCCTTTTCCCTCGTCGCCGGCGACCCGTCCGGTGCCCGCTGCGGGCTATTGGCCACGCCCCACGGACCGGTGGCAACGCCCGCCTTCATCTGCTGCGGGACGCGCGGTGCCGTCAAGGGCCTCACGGCGGAGCAGGTCCGCCGCTGCGGCACGCAGATTCTGCTGGCCAACACCTACCACCTTTCCCTCCAGCCCGGCGCGGAAACCGTGGCGGAGCTGGGCGGACTGCACCGCATGATGGACTGGCCCGGGCCCATGCTCACCGATTCCGGCGGCTTTCAAATCTTCAGCCTCGGCCACGGCGGCGTTGCTAGGGAAATCAAATCCTGCCGCGGGCCAGGGATGGGTCCCCGCACCCTGCTCCAAATCGACGAGGCCGGCGCACTTTTCCGCTCCTACGGCGACGGCAGCCGCCGTCTCCTCACCCCGGAATCGGCCATGCAAATCCAGCGGCTGCTGGGGGCGGACCTGGTCCTTCCCCTGGACGAGTGCACCCCATTCCACGCGGACCGGGCCTACACTGCCCGCGCCACCGCCCGCAGCCACCGCTGGGAACTGCGCTCCCTTGCGGCATTTCGCCGCGGCGCGGACGGGGACGGGCAGGCCATCTACGGCATCGTGCAGGGAGGAGTCTACGAGGACCTGCGCCGGGAAAGCTGCGCATTCGTCGGGGAAAATGACTTCTTTGGCCAGGCCATCGGCGGAAGCCTGGGCGGAAGCAGGGAGCAGATGTGGGAAATCGTGGAGCTGGTGGGAAAATGGAAACACCCCGCGCGGCCCACGCACCTGCTCGGCATCGGCGGCCTGCACGACATTCTCCACGGCGTCGGCTGCGGAGTCGACACCTTTGACTGCGTCCACCCCACCCGCCTGGCCCGCCACGGCGGGGCACTGGTTCCTGCGGCATTCTCCGCGGCCGGCCACTGGAACCTGAAAAATGCCCGCTTTGCCAGGGACCCGGAGCCAATCGACGGCGATTGCCCCTGCCATGCCTGCCGGACCGCCTCCCGGGGCTACCTGCACCACCTGTTCCACGCGGGGGAAATCCTCGGGGGACAGCTGCTCACAATCCATAACCTCACCTTCCTCAACCGCTTTTTGGACGCCATCCGAACTGCCATCTGCGCAGGCCAGTGGTCCAGGTTCCGCCGGGAAAATCCCTGGACCGGCAGGGCTTCATAAATTTTTCCCAGCCGGCCGGGGGATTGGCAAAGGGGCTCGACAGCCCCCTTTGCAACCACCAGGCCTCCAGGCCTCCAGGGCCGGCGGCCCGGTTGGGGGCTTTGACCCCAGCTTCGCTTCCCCCAGGCCACCGGTGCCGTGGCGGCGGCATTTCGCGGGGGGCTGGGGGGGGCGCAGCCCCACCGTCAACCGGCGGACCTGGTTTACGGGTCCTGACCCCAGGGAAATGGCCCCGGCGCGAAAAGTGCTCGCCAGAAATTTCATGCGATCCATCGTTGGCCATGGGGACAGCGATGGAACCGTTCGGCGAGCAGTTGCGAAGGGCACGGGAGGCGCGAAACCTGACCCTGAAGGACGCGGAAAATGCGGTAAAAATTCGGGAAGATTTTCTTAGGGAATTCGAGGCGAGTAACTTCGACTTTCCCCTGCCCGAGATCTACCGGCAGGGCTTTCTCCGCGTCTATGCGGAATTTTTGGATCTGAATGCGGAGCCGTGGCTGGAGCAGCTGGCGGGAAGGCGAGAGGAGAGGAGCCCGCTGCCGGAGGGGGAAGAGCAGGACGAGTCGGCCCAGGGCAGCGGCGGCGGCTGGGCAAGCTGGCTCTGGGCCCGGTGCCGCAGCCGGCGCTGGCAGTTCGGCGCGCTGGCCCTGCTGCTGGCCGTGCCGCTGCTGTTTTCCCTGCTCCGGTCACCGAGCGGGGCGGACAGGGAATGGGCGGAACTGCTCCAGGGCGAAGCGGCGGAAACCGTGGTGCTGGCGCCGCAGCCGGCAAAAAAACTGACCCTGCTGGCATCGGACAGCGTCCAGGTCCTGGTGCGCACCAAGGATTCCAAAAAAAAGATTTTTTCCGCATTTTTGAAAAAGGGCAGCGCCGAGGTGGTGGAATACGGAGAAAGCGTGCAAATTTCCTACTCCGAGGGCAATGCGCTGAGCGTGCGCACCGATTCCGGGGAAACCGTCCGACCGAGAAAGGCGGGGGTGGGCTGGCTGGAGATCGCCTACCAATGAACTCGGACCTGCTTTTTCCCTCCCTGGGCAGCCTGGAGGACCTGCGGCCCCACTTTCCCAGCACCCTTTGCCCCTGGACCTGGCTCACCTCCATCGCCGCGGCACTGCGGGAGATGGAAAATTCCCTTGGTCTCTCCGACACGGAAATGCTTTTCGTCCACCACTCGGCCCAGGTGGATCCCTCTGCCCGCATCGCCGGACCGGCCCTCATCGGCCCCGGTTGCCGCATCGGCCCCGGCGCATTCGTGCGGGAGAACGTCATCTGCGGGAACTACTGCACCATCGGCCACGGCTGCGAGGTCAAAAACTCACTCCTCCTGGACGGGGCAACGGTGGCCCATAGGAACTACGTGGGCGACTCCATCCTCGGCCGCGGCGCCCACCTCGGGGCGGGGGCAGTGCTGGCCAACCTGCGGCTGGATGGAGAAAATGTCCGCTTCCAGGGTCCGGACGGTCCCGAGCCAACGGAGCTGCGCAAGTGCGGATCCTTCCTCGGCGACGACGCCCAGGTGGGTTGCAACGCCGTCCTCCACCCGGGAACGGTGCTGGGGCAGAGGGCCTGGGTCCATGCCACCGTTGCCTTTTCCGGCTACCTGGCCGCGAAATGCGAGGCGGTCCCGGCCAAGAGCCCGGTCCTGCGCCTGCGGAAATTTCCCGACGGGACAACTTCCCGGGACGGCGTGGGGGAGTGACCGTGAAAATCCTAATGGTGACGGCGGAGGCGGCCCCCTACGCGAAAACGGGCGGGCTGGCCGATGCGGTGGCATCCCTGGCCCGGGAGCTGCAAAGGGCTGGCGATGAGGTGCGGCTGCTGCTTCCCCTCTACGGCTCCGTGGAGGAAATCTACCGGCGCAGGATGTTCCCCCTGCCCTACCCGCTCGCCATTCGCCTGGGCACGGTGCACTGGGCACGGGTGCACGAGCACATCGAGCCCGGCGGCCTGCGCGTCTATTTCCTCGAATACCAGCGCTATTTCGGCCGCGACCGCATCTACGACGACGGAAGGCGGGCTTTTTCCGACAATGCGGAGCGCTTTTCCCTGCTCTGCCGCGCCGCCCTGGACCTGCCCGGGCTCATCCAGTGGATCCCGGACGTCTTCCACTGCCACGACTGGATGGCCGGCCTCGTCCCCGTTTTCCTGGAAACCCGCGACCGCCAGGGCCCGCTATGGCGCTCGGCCAGCGTGCTCACCGTCCACAACCTGTCCCACCAGGGCTACGCGGACCGCTCCATCCTGGACTTCGCCGGCCTGCCCCGCTCCCTGTTCCGCCCGGACCAGCTTGAGGCGTGCGGGGGCGTAAACTTTCTCAAGGGAGGGCTCTACTTCGCCAACAAGCTGACCACGGTGAGCCCCAGCTACGCCGGGGAGATCCAAGCGGAGGAATTGGGCTGCGGCCTGCAGAACGTGCTCCGCTTCCGCAGCGGAGACCTGATGGGTATTTTAAACGGCATCGACGGAGATGTGTGGAACCCGGCCACGGATCCGCTCATTCCCCACAACTACTCGCGGGGGCAATTGGCAGGAAAGGCGCTCTGCAAGAAGAGTTTTTATCAAAAATACTTCCCGGCCGGCGGCGACGGCCGGCCGCTCTTCACCGCCATCGCGCGGCTTTGCCAGCAGAAGGGCCTCGACGTGCTGGCGGAAATTTTGCCCCGGCTATTTGCCACCGTGGACATCCGCGTCGCCCTGCTCGGCTCCGGCGATCGGAAATTGGAAGAACAGCTGCGCCAGCTTGCCAGACAATTCCCGGACCGGCTCCACGTCACCGTGGGCTACGACGAGGCCCAGGCCCATCTCCTGGAGGCAGCAGGAGATTTTTTCCTCATGCCCAGCCGCTTCGAGCCCTGCGGCCTGAACCAGCTCTACTCGCTGCGCTACGGGACCCTGCCCATCGTGCGCTCCACCGGCGGCCTGCGGGACAGCGTCCTGTGCTACGACGAACGAACCGGAGCCGGCACCGGCTTCACCTTCCACGACCTCACCCCCCAATCCCTCGCCGACGCCATCGGCTGGGCCTGCGCCTGCTACCACGACCGGCCCCGGCACCTCCGCGCCATGGTCCACCGCGCCATGGGCCAGGATTTTTCCTGGTCCAGGCCCGCCGCCCGCTACCGGGACTGCTACCGCTGGGCCCTGGAATCCAAGCGCGGCTCCGGGTAGTCGTTCACGTCCCCGGCCCAGGCGCCGGGCAGTGTCTTCCGCGCCAGACCAACGAGGACGCGCCCCGCGCCGCATTCGTAGAAATGCGTGGCCCCCAACTTTTCCGCCGTCCGCAGGCAATCCTCCCAGCGCACCGGCCGCACGATCTGCTCCGCCAGTAGCCGTCGAATTTCCTCGGGATCCTCCATGGCCCGGCCGGTCACGTTGGACAGCACGGGAATGCGCGGCCGCGCGATGGGCAGGCTCTCCAGCGCGGCGATAAAATTTTGCCGCGCCGGCTCCATGGCCGGGCTGTGATAGGCGCCCGCCACGGCCAGCGGAATCGCCCGGCGCACGGAGCACTCCCCAACGCGCTCCAGGGCAGCGGCAATGGCCGCCTCGGAGCCGGAAAGTACCAGCTGGTCCGGGGCATTGTAGTTGGAAACCACCGTGCCCGTGGCCTCGCAGAGCTGGAAAATCTTTTCCCGGTCCCCGCCGACCAGGGCAGCCATAGCCCCACCACCGGCATCGCAGGCCGCCTGCATGCACCTCGCCCGCCACGCCACGGCGGAAAGGCCATGGGCAAAGGAAATCGCGCCCGCCGCAGCCAGGGCCGTCCACTCCCCCAGGCTCTGGCCCAGGCAAACGCGCAGGTCACTCCAAAAGCCCCGCCGCTCCAGGGTGAGGAAGATGCCGTAGCCCACGGTAAAAAGGGCAGGCTGGCAAACCTCCGTCCGGGTCAACTCCTCCAGCGGCCCTTCGCAGCAGAGCTTTTGCAGGTCCAGCCCCAGCAGCTCGCCGGCCTGGGAGAAGCAAACGCGCATCTCATCCGATGCGGCCAGGTAGCTCCTGCCCATGCCCACGTGCTGCGCGCCCTGGCCACTGAACAGCGCCGCCTGGCCCATGGCGACCTAGTAGCGTTCCCGGTCCCCGCGATCCCGGCCACGGAAGTCCGGCCGGCCGCCGCCACCGCCGCCAGGGCGACGGCCACCGCCGCCACCGCCACCCCGATCCGGAAAGAAGGGCCGGCGCCGATCATCGTCGCGGCCGAAATCCCTGCGACCACCGCCGCCGCCACCGCCGCCATCGCTCCGCTCCCGGCCACCGGCATGGGGCTCATAGGCAACCCCCCGCGCATCGCAGATGGCCGCCCGCCGGCTCAGCTTTACCCGGCCCTTGTCGTCCACGCCGACGCAGCGGACGATCATCTCGTCGCCAACGCGGCACACGTCCTCGGTCCTTTCCACGCGGCCGCTGTCCAGCTCGGAGATGTGCACCAGGCCTTCCTTTCCGGGCAGGCACTCGACGAAGGCGCCGAACTCTTTGATGCCGCGCACGACGCCGCGGTAGGTCTTCCCCACCTCAATTTCGCAGCTCAGCATCTCCACCTCGCGCAGGGCCGCATCCAATGCTTCCTGGGAGCTGGCGAAGATCATCACCTTGCCGCTGTTATCCTCGTCCACATTGATCTGGGCCCCCGTGCTGTCGCAGATGCGGCGGATGTTCTTGCCGCCTGGACCGATGAGGGCCCCGATCTTGTCGGGGGGGATGTGGGTTGTTTTCATCCGTGGTGCGTGGGTGCGCAGTTTCGGCCGTGAATTGGGCAGTTCCTCTTCCATGATTTGCAAAATTTTTCTCCGCGCTTCACCGCTGCGGACTACGGTTTCCCGTACCAGGGAAAGGGGCAGGCCCGGAATTTTTAGGTCCAGCTGAAAGCCGGTGATGCCCTCGGCGGTGCCGGCGATTTTGAAATCCATGTCCCCGAAGTGGTCCTCAGATCCCAGGATGTCCGTGAGCAGCGCGTATTTGCCGATGGCGCCGGACGCATCCGTCTCCGTGACCAGGCCAACGGAGATGCCGGCAACCGGGGCCAGGATGGGCACCCCCGCGTCCATCAGCGCCAGGGTCCCGCCGCAGACCGTCGCCATGGAGGAGGAGCCGTTGGATTCCAGCACCTCCGACACCAGGCGCAGGGAGTAGGGAAAGGCCTCCGCGTCGGGAATGATGGGCAGCAGAGACCGCTCGGCGAGGGCGCCGTGGCCAATTTCCCGCCGGCCCGCGTTGCCGAAGCGGCCGGTCTCGCCCACGGAAAATGGGGGGAAATTGTAGTGGAGAATGAATGACTTTTCGTTCACCCCGCCCGTGATGCCGTCCAGGGACTGGGCATCGCGGCTGGTGCCGAGGGTGGTGGAAACCAGAGCCTGGGTCTCGCCCCGCTGGAACAGGGACACGCCGTGGACCCGCGGCAGAAAGCCGGTCCTGCAGACGATGGGCCGGATCCCGTCCCAGGGCCGCCCGTCCGAGCGCAGGCCATTCTCCAGGATGCGCTTCCGGTAGATTTCCCGCTGGACGGCGTCGAACACGCGCCGCAGCGAATTTTTATCGCAGACTTTCCCTTCCTCCTTCGCCCGGACCTCGGCCAGGGCAAGGAACTCCGCCCCCAGCTCCGCCAGGCGCCACTCCTGCTCCCTCTTGTCGCCGTTGGAAAATGCCTCGCCGATGGCAGCGGCAAAGCGCTCCCGGCACAGGGAAAGGGCGCCGGGGCAGAGACCGGCCAGGGGAAAGGGACGCTTGGCCCGGCCCACCTTCTCGGCCAGGCGCCGCTGCGCCGCGAGGAGCGGCTGGATGGAGCGCTGGGCGAGCTCCAGGGCCTCTAGAAAACGCTTTTCGGAAATCTGATCCGCGCTGCCCTCCACCATGAGCATGTCCTGGCCGTTGCCCACGTAGAGCAGGTCCAAATTGGACTCGTAGAGCTGGCCGTTGCTGGGATTGACAACGAGGTTGCCCTCCACTTCGCCGATGCGCACGCAGCCGATGGGCCCATTCCAGGGGATGTCGGAGCAGAGCAGGGCGGCCGAAGCCCCGTTCACCAGCAGCACGTCCGGCTCGTTCTGCAGGTCCGCCGCCAGCAGCATGCCAACCACCTGGACCTCGTTCAAAAAGCCGTCCGGGAACAGGGGCCGCAGGGGCCGGTCGCAGAGCCGGGCAGCCAGGACCTCCTTCTCCGATGGCCGGCCTTCCCGCTTCACGTAGCCGCCGGGGAAGCGGCCCGCGGCGCAAAATTTTTCCCTATACTCCACGCTGAGGGGAAAATAGTCCTTCCCCCCGTCCGCCTCGGCGGCGGCCGTCACCGCCACGAAAACCACCGTCTCCCCCAGCTGGATCGTCACCGCGCCGCCGGCCTGCTTGGCCAAATTTCCGGCGGAAATGACAATTCCCAGCTCCTCAACGCTTTCCCCGCACGCCTGCACCGACGCCGGCCCCTGTTCCTCGTTCTCCATCCTATCCCCCGATCCCTTCCCGGAAGCCCGGTCCCCGACAATCCCAATCCTTTTCCAAACCTCTACTACTTCCGCAGGCCCAGGGTGCGGACCAGTGCCGCATAGCGCTCCACATCCTTCTGTTTCACGTAGGCAAGCAGCCTGCGCCGGCGATTGGCCATGGCGATGAGGCCGCGGCGGGAATGAAAATCCTTCCGATGCGTGCGCAGGTGGCCGGTCAGCTGCTGTATGCGGGCAGAGAGCAGGGCAATCTGCACCTCGCAGGAACCGGTATCCCGCTCGCTGAGCCGAAACGTGGAGATGATCGAACCTTTATCAAAGACAGCCATGGCGATGCTTCCCTGCGCGGGCTTTGGGGTGCACGCACCCGAACTCCAGCAGCGCCGAAATTCCGCTCCACTCGCCAGGGGCGAGACCCACGGGGCTTACGCCCTTGCGCCGGGCCAATCCAGAGGAACCAACCCGCTTTGCAAGCAAAAAATAGCAGCTCAGGGCAATTTCCCTCCCCCGCCCCCCTGGGCCAGCAGATCGTCCAGCTGGCCGAGCCGTGCCAAATTTTTTTCCAGCAGGGCCCGCGCGCCCTCCACCACCGGCGCCGGTGCCCGGGCCAGGAAGGCGGAACCCTCGGCCAGCCGGGCCCGGCTGGCCTCCACGTGCCCCCGCAGCCGTTCCCTCTCCGCCCAGAGCCGATCCCGGCCGCCGCCGTCCCGGTCCACGGCAAACGTTCCCCAGGCCGTCACGGCAAGCGGCCGGTCCCCGGCCGCCGCCAGGGGCAAAAAGTCTCCACAGCCCAGCAAGTCTGCCAAAAGCTCGCGGGAGCCCTCCTCCCAGCGGACCCCGGGCAGGCAGTAGACGGGACCGGAACCCCCCACCTCCGCCCGCAGGGCTCGAATGGCCCCCAGCACGGCCCGCAGCGCGCCGCTGCGGCGCCGGTCCTCCCCGTCGAAGGCAATGCCCCGCCCGGCCAGGAGCCGTTCCAGGGCCTCCGCCGGCTCCAGGAGAACCTTTTGAAGCAATTCCCCATCCCCGCCCAGGCGCAGGCAGCGCCACAGCTCCTGGGCCACGAAGGGAATGGTCGGAGAGAGCATCTGCAGCAGGTGGCGCAGCAAAAAGTCCTGCACGGCCAGGAAGGAACGGCCGGCGGCTTCCCGCCGCAGGCGAACCTTGCAGACCTCCACGTACCAGTCGCAGTAGTCGTCGCGGAAAAAGCGCTCCAGGCGCAGCAGGGCCGGCTGGAATTCGTAGGCCGCCAGGGCACGGTCCCAGCGCCGGCGCTCCTCCAGCGACCGAAATAAAATGTCCCGGTCAATGGAGTCCAGCTCCCCGGCGCAGAGCCGATCCCCGATGGCCCGCCAGCTGCTCCGGTCGCAGCCCGGCTCCCCCTCCTGGAGAAGCCGCAGCCGGCAGGCATTCCAGAGCTTGGTGCAGAAGTGACGCCCCTGGGCCAGCCGCTCCTCGCTGAACTGCACGTCCTGGCCGGGAACGGCGGAGGAAATCAGGCCGAAACGCACCCCGTCGGCCCCGTGGCGGCCGATGAGGTCCAGCGGCTCCGGAGAATTTCCCAGGCTTTTGGACATTTTCCTCCCCCGGCCGTCGCGGATGATGCCGGTAAAGTGCACATGGCGGAAGGGGATGCGGCGGCGCAGCGACGCGGGAGAGCCGTCGCCGGGCAAAAACTCCAGGGAAAGGATGACCATGCGAGCCACCCAGAAAAAAATGATATCCGGGCCCGTGACCAGGGCAGCGGTGGGGTAGAAGCGGTCAAAGCCATTGCCCACCATGGCCTTGGCATCCGGCCAGCCCAGGGTGCCCAGGGGCCAGAGCGCCGAAGAAAACCACGTGTCCAGCACGTCCTCCTCCCGTTCCCAGTTTTCCCCGTCCGCCGGGGGATCCAGGGCCACGTGCCGGCCATCGGCGGCGTCCCGGTCCGCCCCCTTCCGGTACCAGACGGGGATGCGGTGGCCCCAGCGCAGCTGGCGGCTGATGCACCAGTCCTGGATGTGGTCCAGCCAGTGCAGGTAGGTCTTCTCCCAGTGGCCGGGGAAAAAGCGCAAAAGGCCCTCCGTAACGGCCAGCGCCGCCTCCCGTACCCGCGGATAGCGCAGGAACCACTGCACGGACAGACGGGGCTCGACGGGGACGCCGGAGCGCTCGGAGATGCCGACGCTGTGCAGGTGCTCCTCCTCCCCCAGCAGCAGGCCCCGCTCCCGGAGCAGCTGCAGCGCCCGCTCCCGCGCCTCCTCCCGGGTCAACGCGGCCAGCTCCCTCCCGGCCAGGATCCCCATGCGGCCGTCGGCTCCGATCACCTCGCGCAATGGCAACCCGTGCCGCTGGCCCACGGCAAAGTCCACCGCGGCGTGGGCCGGGGTAATTTTCAGCGCGCCGGTGCCGAAGTCCGGGTCCACGGCCCCGTCGGCGATGATGGGGATGGGGGCCTCGGGGAAGGGCCGACGGCAAAATTTGCCCACCAGGTCCCGGTAGCGGCCGTCGGAGGGGTGGACGGCAACGGCAACGTCCCCGGGAATGGTCTCCGGCCGGGTCGTGGCCACCACAATGGAGCTGTCGGGGTCGTCCACCAGGGCGTAGCGCACCCGGTAGAGCTTGCCCCGCCGCCGCTGGGGAATGACCTCCTCGTCGCTGATCGCCGTGCGGGTCACGGGGCACCAGTTCACCATGCGCCGGCCCCGGTAGACGTAGCCCCGCCGGTACAGCTCCACGAAGGCGTGGAGCACGGTGCGGGAGTAGGCAGGATCCAGGGTGTGCACCCGCCGGGAGAGGTCGCAGCAAATGCCCAATTTTCTCATCTGGTGCAGGATGCGGTCCCCGTGCCCATCCCGCCAGCGCTCCGCGTGGGCCAAGAACTCCTCCCGGGAAAGGGAGCGCGGATCCACGCCCTGCGCCGCCAGCTCCCGCTCCACGCGCACCTGGAGCGAGATGCCCGCGTGGTCCGTTCCCGGCTGCCAGAGCACGCAGCGGCCCTCCTGCCAGGCCCGGCGGACGAGCACGTCCTGCAGCGTCCCGTTGAGCAGGTGTCCCACGTGGAGCACGCCGGTCACGTTGGGGGGCGGCATGAGGACGGCATAGCCGGGGCCCAGCGCCGACCAGTCCGGGACAAAGGCATCCTCCGCCAGCCACTCCGCGTAGAGCCGCTCCTCCGCCGGACGAAACTCAAAAACCTTTTCCACGCGCCGGACCCTTCGCCGGCGAGTCAGCCCGGAGGAACCGGCCAGTCAATGTTTTTTTCCCTCCGCCGGGGCC
>JAITSI010000086.1 GCA_031287845.1 Puniceicoccales bacterium | reverse complement strand
GCCGGAAAGGCCCGCCCCCCCCACGTGGTTTTTTACCATCTTCCCCCGCCATCCGCCGGGCATGGGCAGCCAATAAACCCCCCCCCCCCCCCCCCCCGGCCGTAAGTATCACAGTCCGTTGCGGTTGCATGATTTCCCAGGCCATCTGACCGCCCGTCTCCATGCCCCTTCGCCAGCGCCATCCTGGCCAATGGCAAGCGCACGGCGACCCCATGCCAATGGAAAAGTGCGCCGGGAGGGGTTTTGGGAAAGTTTTTCGGCGCGAAGCTTTTTTTAAAGGTTTCGACGGCCATGGCGCTGCGGAATGGACAGGAACAGGACCCCCGTAAACCTGGTTCGCCGGTTGATGATCCAAAGGGACCATGCCCCTTGACAATCCCTCCTTCCGCGGAGTGCCGCCGCCACGGCACCGGTGGCCTGGGGGAAGCGCAGCTGGGGGCAAAGCCCCCAATTGGCCTGGAGGCCTGGAGGTCCCAAGGGGGGCTGCCGCGCCCCTTTGCCAATCCCCTGCCCACGGGGTGTCGTAGCATCGATGATTTGGGGGAAGCGAAGTGTAACGAGCTGGGGGCAGAGCCCCCAATAGGGCCCGGCCGGCCCTCGAGGCCTTCTTTGGATTCGTGGCCTCAGCGGCGGGCCCGCCGCTTCACGATCTGGTAGCGAATCTTTGCCTCCAGCTGGCCGATCTCCCCCGCATCCAGCTGGGCCCGCCGGGCCCTGGCCAATGCCTCCTCCGCCCGCCTCTGGGCCCGCTCGACCTCGTCCGGATCAATTTCGGCCACGGCGATTGCCCCCTCCACCAGCACGCTCAGCACGTTCGCCCGCAGGATAAAGAATCCCTCGTCCACGGCCAGGGACTCCCGCTGTCCACCCTGCGAAAGGTGCAGCAGGCCCGGGACAACGATCCCTGCCAGCGGCACATGGCCCGGCAGGATCCCCACCTCTCCCAGCTCCGTCGGCAGGGTGACTCCGTCCACATCCCTCTCCAGGACGGGTCCCTCCGGCGTCACAATTTCCAGGGCAATGGCCACGGTCACCTTCCTCCCCGGGAGCCGTAGGACCGCAGCGCCTCGTCGATTGTCCCCTTCATGTAGAGGTCATTCTCATTCACCGCATCCAGCTCGCCGTCCAGGATCATGCGGAATCCGCGCAGCGTCTCCGCCAGGGAAACGTAGCGGCCCTCCATGCCGGTGAAGACCGATGCCGAGGCAAATGGCTGGGAAAGAAACTTTTGCACCCGGCGGGCCCGGGCAACGGTGCGCCTATCCTCCTCGGACAGCTCGTCCAGGCCCAGGATGGCGATGATGTCCTGCAGGTCCCGGTAGCGCTGCAGCAGGCTCTGCACCCGGCGTGCTATGTCAAAATGTTCCTGGCCAACGATTTCCGGCGCAAGGGCCTTGGAGGTGGATGCCAGCGGGTCCACGGCCGGGTAGATGGCCAGGGAGGCAATCTTGCGGTCCAGCACGATCGTGGAATCCAGGTGTTCGAAGACCGCCGCCGGGGCCGGGTCCGTGGGATCGTCCGCCGGAACGTAGACCGCCTCAAAGGACGTGATGGAGCCGTTGGCCGTCGACGTGATGCGCTCCTGCAGCTCCCCCATCTCCACGTTGAGCGTCGGCTGGTAGCCCACCGCCGAAGGAGACCGGCCCAGCAGCGCCGACACCTCGGAGCCGGCCTGGGAAAAGCGAAAAATGTTGTCGATGAACAGCAGCACGTCCAGGTGCTGCTCGTCGCGGAAGTATTCGGCTACGGTCAAACCGCTGAGGCCAACCCGCATGCGCACTCCGGCCGGCTCGTTCATCTGGCCAAAGATCAGGGCAACCTTGGAATTTTCCGGCTTTTCCAGGTCAATTAGTCCGGAGGTTACCATTTCGTGGTAGAGGTCATTGCCCTCCCGGGAGCGCTCGCCGACGCCGGTGAAGACGGAAAATCCCCCATAGCGCAGGGCGACGTTGTGGATCAATTCCATGATGACGACGGTCTTGCCCACGCCGGCACCGCCGAAGGCACCCGCCTTCCCCCCCCGGGTGAAGGGGCAGATGAGGTCGATGGCCTTGATGCCGGTTTCCAGGACGTTGGCCGCCGTGCTCTGATCCACGAGCGCGGGGGCGCTGCGGTGGATGGGCAGGTGCAGGGAGGAACGGATGGGGCCGCGGCCGTCGATGGGTTCCCCCAGCACATTCATGATGCGGCCCAGAACGGACGGACCAACCGGTACCCGGATGGGATGCCCCGTCCTTCGCACCGGGAGCCCGCGGCGCAGGCCATCCGTCGGCGCCATCGCCACCGTCCGCACCACCCCCTGTTCCAGCTGCTGCTGCACCTCCAGGACGGTCACGCCGTTTCCGTCCTCCACCTCCAAAGCCTCGTAAATGCCGGGCATTGCCCCCGCAAAGACGACGTCCACCACGCCGCCGATGATCCGCTGGATCCGCCCTTCGCCTGTTTCCGCCATCGCTAGGGTGCGCAGAGTAGCAATCTGTCACTTCCTGTCACGCCTTTTCCGGAAAACGGCAGGTCCCGGGACAGCTCCTTTCTCCCAAAAAGTTGCTGCAGCAGCAGCCGATGAACGGGCAAGCCGCCACCGCCGGCCGGGTGGAAAAAATTGCCGCCGGGGGAATCGCCGGGAATCCCACGCCGGTGGATGGGGCAGGCGAAAAATGGAAAAAGCGTCGGCTGAAAATTTTCCCCCGCAGCGCAAAAAAATCTTGCCATGGACAATTTCGCCGGTCATAATGTCAGGATGAATACAGCTCACAGCTCACAGCTCACAGCTCACAGCTCACAGCTCACAGCTCACAGCTCACAGCCCACAGCTACGCTGCTAGCTATTGCGCTTTTTAGCCTGGGTGTTTCATCGGTCCAGGGTGTTTTTTTCGCCGACGGTTACAATGAAGTTGCAACATTCCTCACATTAACCGCTAAAAATACGCCTCTTAATAATATTAGACTTAACAGTAGCTATTTAGGCGAATCTGCTTTTGGTAATTTGAACTCGGGAGATTTTGAATTTAAATATGCCCTAGTGATAGTAGCACCGAAAAAAACAGGCACCTTTAAGGCCGGTATCATAGATGCAAAATTTGATCCAGTCATGATTTTCTACGATGGTTACTTTAATCCAGATAATCCTAGAGATGGAGTTAGCAAACTCAACGATGACACAAGCGGAACAAAACATCAAGAAGCTCTTGAGAATGATAAGTTGGTTGTTGATGGTTATAATCCGCAAATTACATTCGACGGATATGCTGGCAATTGCTATTCTTTTTTCATTACGACATACAATTGTATAGGTAGTCAAGATGTTGACTTTCCAATACAATTCTACGTAACTGGCGATGCGGTGATCCAATTATGGAATGTGGAGGATTGGGGGCCGGTGACACCGGACGGAACAGCGAATCTCTTGAAATTTGGAACACCAAAGCCTGCTCCCTCTTTCTTCCACGGGGCACTGGCGGAGCTGGGTCTGGAGGTTGACCGAATTTGCTGGGGACTTGGCCACTGCGATGAACTGCACCCCCGGCCGAAGGCCTGGTTTTTTCGCGGATTCCATTCGCATCTGCACCGCAA
>JAITSI010000029.1 GCA_031287845.1 Puniceicoccales bacterium | reverse complement strand
AAGACAAAGATGGTGGAGAGGTGGCAGGGCCATCCAACGCTGCGACGGAGTTGCCCAAGCTGTTTGGAACGGCCACGGCCGCAGCTACGCCGGACAAAGAAATTCACCAATCGACCGGCGGCGCCGATTTGTCGAATT
The DNA here is from genome assembly GCA_031287845.1 of Puniceicoccales bacterium. Taxonomy (GTDB): domain Bacteria; phylum Verrucomicrobiota; class Verrucomicrobiia; order Opitutales; family JAIRLM01; genus JAISOW01. The sequence goes on along the minus strand of JAITSI010000029.1, from coordinate 5,834 downwards.
CTATCTCTGGGAGAGCGGATTACCGTCTTCCTTCGCTGCAAAATGTGACGCAGGGAGCTGCCGTGGGACGGAATGGGGCGTTGATCCAGAATATGCTCAAGGACGTAAATTCGCTAAAAGAGCAACTCAATGAACACATTAACAGTGGGACGAAAATCGCTCCAGGCTTTGAGGCAACGCGGGCCCGTCCGAGTTGTGGGCAAGTTCTCGAGTTTCTCGATAAATTGGAAGCGAACATTCCCTCTCTGGGCGACCAATCCGCAGAGCATCTAGGGGAATTCAACAAACTTTTCCAGAGTTGGTTCCAGTCTCCCCTGGATTGCGCCCGTTTTATTGGGGCCGATTTCGAAGTCGTTGACGCTGGTGCGGGGAATGGAAGATTAAAACCTAACTATCGCATGCCATTGCTGGATTTTATTCAGGGGGTGAAGAACGGGCCCGATCACTGGAATCAAAGTATGGAATGGCTAAAAATGGACCAAAAAGGCTATGTCGGGGAAAAACCTTCGCAAGACATGAGTAGATTTTGCGATAAATTTGCCAGATTGGTAGCACCTAAAAAGTCCGACGAAAGTGCCTTTTGGCGGCAGGATGGGGTCAATGTTTTTGCGAATTCTGGTCTGCCGCTGGGCGATGTGCTGGAAACGGCGCTGCTGAATCTAGCGGATGGGATGCAAGCGGTCCTGCCAGAATCGAGGAATAAAAACTATTCAATTATGTGGAAAATCTATGGCACATTTGATGGAGCGGCGCAGGGCATTTTGGATGATTTGCGGAATGCTCGCAGCGCAGATCTGCCCCCCGGCAAAGACGATGTGATCGACATCTACAATCGCCACCTGGAGGAGCTGGTGCAAAACTTGAATGGGCAGTTTCAAGAAAATGGCTACGACGGCATCGATTTTGACGACATTCGGATCCACTCGGAAGGGGAGGGGGACAGACTACCCGATTTGTTTTAGTGTCAGGACTCGTAAAACCATATTCCACCTCCATCTGGAAAGATGACCGATACAGACCTGTGGTGCAGGAGCTTGACTTCTTGAGGGAAGGGTCGTTCACGGGCGCTGCCCGGCGGAGCGGGCAGTGCCGCGGGCCGGCCCTGATGGGGAAAGAGCTACGCGGGGCGACCTGCGCGCTGCGATAGCAGAAGCATCGCGGCCTCGAGGGCCGGCCGGGCCCATTTGGGGGCCCTGCCCCCAGCTTCGCCATGCTCCGCTTCCCCCAGGCCATCGGTGCCATGGTGGCAGTACTCCGTGGGCGGGGGATTGGCAAAGGGGCGCGGCAGCCCCCTTTGGAACCTCCCAGAGGGGCGCCGCCCCACCGTCAACCGGCGGACCGGGCTTACGGGTCCTGACCCTAGAAGGGAAAGCCGATGGAAAAGCGCAGGAGGGTGGCGGGGTCGGCCGGCCGGCGGAGCCAGTTCCAGGAATGGGACAGGCGCAGGGGCCCAACGAAGGTGTGGAAGGCCAGGCCGCAGCCGCTGGAGCTGAGGTAGGTGTCGGGCCGGTGGCCGCTTTCGCAAAATCCTACGCCGTCGCAGAAAAGAAAGTAGGAAATTCGGTGGGTGAGCCGCTGTTCCCACTCGCCGCGGACGATGGCGTAGGCGGTCGCCCCCACGACCCGGCCGGCCCCGTCCCTTGGGGCGGCCAGCCCTTCCCGGAAGCCGCGCACGGAATTGGCACCGCCGGGAAAGAATCGCCGGTTGAACGGCAGCTTGCCATCGGCGTCGCCGAAGGGATGGGCCAGCCCCAGGCGCAGGTCGCCGTGGAGTAGGACCGTTGGCAGGAGCCGGTGGTGCAGGGCCGCTGCCAGTTCCAGGCGCAGGTACTTTGCCCGGCCGCCGAAGATTGGATTGGCCAGTTCCAGGTGGCATTCCCTCCGACTTCCCCGGGCCGGGTAGAGGGGATTGTCTAGCCGGCTGCGCTCCAGGGAGAGGCGCAGGGACCCGACCCGACCCCGCCTTCTCTGCCAATCCTGTCCGCTGTGATCCGCGCTGAGCCGGCTCCAGGAGTAGGTGAAGGCGTCGTGGCGGCCGCCGGCGCCGTATTTTTCCAGGCCGCAGCCCAGTTCCCCGTCGCGGCGTATCCAGCCGGCCTCCTCCATGCGCAGCAGGTGGCTATGCCAGGAGAAGAATGTTCCCTCGCCGCAGAGCCAGGGAATTTGGCCCCGGTAGGTGACCGTGCTGCGCCGGCAGGACTGGACCAGGCGCAGCAGCGAGGAGTGGGGCAGGTTTCGCAGGCTGCGGTGCTGCCAGTCGATGCCACAGCGGACCAGGTCGTAGCTGCCACCGCCCAGGCGGAGAAAGATTTCATCCCGTCCCTTTTCCCTGCCGACAAAGTGCACGGAGCGAACGCCGTCTGGCCCATCCTCCCAGCGCAGCTCCAGTGGGCCCGCCAGGTCCAGGGACTGGAGCCGGGACCGGTTGGCGGCGATGGCATCGGGGTCGAAGGGGTCACCGGGGCGGATGGTGAGGTGGCGGCGGACCGTTGGGATCGCGTCCCAGGGCTTTCCCAGAACTCCGATGGCGCCGATGCGCAGGGCAGGTCCAGCGTCCACGGCGATGACCAGTCGGTCCAGCTGCCGTTCCGGGCTGGACTCCAGTGCCTCCAGCCGGTGGTCCAGCCTGGCATCCCCGTGGCCGGCCGCGTGGAGCAGGCGCCGCATCCGCTGCAGCCGTTCGCCGATGGCCTCGTCGCTGGCCAGCGGCGGAGCTTCTTCCTCCCAGCCGTCGCCGAGGTTTTTCCACTCCCCTTCCCCCGCCCCAGGCGGCTTTCCCGCCTCGCCGATCCAGTCCACGCGCACCGACGCGATGCGGTGGGGCGGACCCTCGTCCCAGTCCAGCACTACCCGGCGCCGGTGGCCACGCTCCTCAACCCGCTGGCCGAGCAGCCGTGCGTCGCGGAATCCCCGGCTCCGTAGCAGCCGTTGCAGGCGCTGGATGCCGTCGGCCAGTCGATTTTCCGAGAAAAATCGCTCGCCGGGCGGGGAGATGAGGCCGTCCTTTGGGTAGAAGGCTCGCTGGCATTGGCGCCGGTCCAGGGAGTGGATGCCATTGCACCGGAGAGAGGAGAATACGTCCCGCCGGCCCGGAGCCATGCGCAGCAGCACGCCGTCGCCGTCGGGGACGGCGGAGAACTCGGCCGGTGCCGTTGCCGGCACGTGGGCGGAGAATAGCAGTTTGCCATCCCGGTGGAGGTACAGGTCCACGCTGGCCCGGGAAAAGCCTTCCCTGGCCAGCCGGTGGCGCAGCATCCAGACGGCATCTTCCAAAAACTCCTCGCCGTAGGTGCCGTCGCTGGCCATTTCCCGCAGGATGGGCCGGAGCCGGGCGGCGCTGGCCGGATCCAGTCCCCGCAGGGTGCAGCCGCGCCGGGCCGGGGTCGGCCGGAGGGTGGTCCCGGCCAGGGGAATGGTTCCAAGGGGAATTGTCCCGAGGCAGGCCAGTGCCAGCAGCAATGTTTTCACCGGAGTCGCCTCCTATAGTCCACGCTGCAGTGGTCAAAGCGGTCATAGTCAACGATGATGGAATTCTTTTCGTCCAGCACGTATTCCACGCCGATGGTTTCCCTGCCGCTTTCCGCCGCGTCCTGGTCCACCTGGATGCAGACCCGGTCCAGCAGGTTCCTTCCCAGCAGGCCCGTTCCCAGGTAGGCTCCCAGCACGCCGAGCGTGGGCAGGCCGCCCTCGTCGCCGGAGCCGGGTGGCCGGCCGGACATCACCAGCGCCACAATTTCCCCGGGGGACAGGGAGGGGATGGAGGAAAAGCGCAGCGGTGGCAGGGGGCCGCGACCCTCCAGGCGAAGGAATAGGTCGTGGCCGAGGAGGCGGGATTCGGCGAGCAGGTCCCAGCGCGGGCCGCCCGGGGATGGATCAAATGTGGCCTGGCCCCGCTTGACGGTGAAGCGGGCGAAGGGAAAGAAAATGGCTCCTTCCAGGGTCAGCGGTCCCGTCAGCTCCGGCCGCGCCAGCGTTCCTCCCAGGCTCAGGTCGGCGCTGAGGAAGCCGCGCAGGTAGGGGGAGCGGATGCGGAGAAAGCGCTCACCGCCGATTGTCCAGCGCAGGGACCAGGGGGGCAGGGAGGAATGCGCCTTGGGGGCAAGGGGCAGGGCGGACTGGAATCCCTCCGAGAACCAGAAGCTGCGGCCCAGGGTGAGGTTGCCGGCCAGCGTGGTGATCCCGTTGGCAGTCCCCAGGCTTCCCTCCCAGTCGCCGCGCAGGGCGATGCCACCCCGCCGCAGGAGCAGGCAATTCTGTCCGGATCCGCGCAGGGCAAAGACGAGGCCGGTCCAGTGCCGGTGGGTGAGCGCTCCTTCCAGTTGCACCGTGCCGGAGCCGCCGTCCATGCGGGCCTGGGCCTGGAGAATTTCCACGCGGCCGGGGAGGAAGCGCAGGTGGACCGTGCCATCCCGCAGGCCAAGGGAGCCGCTTGGGGTGCGCAGACGGCCGTGCGCCAGGGAAAGTGTGCCGGTGGGGCCGCCGCGGACCAGGGTCAGGTGGCCGTCCAGGGTCCCCTGGGGCCGCACGGGGAGGGCGTGGCCGAGCAGGGAAAGGGGAAAATCCCGGAACCAGAGGGTGCCGCGCAGGTCGGTCAGCAGGTGGCGCAGGAGATGGCGGTCCCAGGCCGATCCGCCGCTGGCCGGCCCGCGGCGCAGAAAGGTGCGCAGGGAATGCAGGTCCAGGGTTCCGTGCAGCACGGTTTCCCCCGTTGCCAGGCAGAGGTCGAAGCCCAGGTGGCCATTTTCCAGCCATAGCCGCGCCAGAAACACGTCCAGGCCGGCGATGGAAATCCGCTCCACGGTCAGTTGCGGATGGCGCAGCAGGGGGGATTGGAGCAATGCCGGCAGCCTTTTCCCGTGGACGCCGCCGGAGGCCGTCGGTTCAGGGTCCAGCGGAGGACCTATCCGCACGGTGCCCAGCTGGATGCCACCGTGGCACGGGCGGCGGCACAGCCATTCCCAGAGCAGGTAGAGTGGACGGGGGCAGCGGATCGCGTCGATGAAAATTTCTCTCCCGCCAAGCGTGGCGGTGACGTTCTGCCAAAGATTTCGCTCCGCAAAGCCGGGATCGGTGGAATCGGCCATCGGCCGCAGCCGCCGCAGCAGGTCGGACTCCAGCGCGTGGATTGTGGCCACTCCCACGGCCAGGGCAAGGAAAAGGAGCAGCAGCAGGAGCGGAATGGCGCAGTGAAAAAACCGTTTCAGATCTTTCCAGGAAGAAATTTTTCCCCAATGCGCAAGCCTTTCTCCCGGGTGGGTGGATCCATGGGGACTGTGCCCGCTTTCCAGGCCTTCTTTTCCCGGGGTGCCTTTCCCGAGGTGCCTTTCCCGAGGTGTTTTTCCCGGGGTGCCGTGGCATCGTTGGCTGGGGCGGCGCTGGACGGTGATCCGTGGCCGTTTGTTCTCCAGGGGGCGTCCTGCCGGTCCCGAAGGCGGCCGGGTTTGGCCGGTTTTGGGCCGGCCGTGGAGCTGGGAAGAGATCCCGGACCGTTCGTTTTGGAAAAAAATTGGCCGGTTTTGCTTCCTGGGCGCTTGCTTTCCGTCCGGGCCGCGCCGGTTCGATTATTTTTCTTGCCGTCCGCTCCGATTTTCTCTAGCAGTTCTCCATGGCTGTATCCTACGGCGAATTGGCGACGTGCCCGATCGCAGATTTTTCAGATCTGTTCGCGGAGGAGAAACAAAACCCGGTTTCAGGCGAGGATGCAGCCCAGATTTTTACCGAGAATACAAACTCGGTCCCAGCCGAGCATGCGAAAGCTACTGCCGGACAGAAGATTTTTTTCGTTGTTACAAAAACTCTCGAGCTGATGGCCATCCCGCTCCTGGCGGTGGTGA
>JAITSI010000065.1 GCA_031287845.1 Puniceicoccales bacterium | reverse complement strand
GGGGCCGGGGAACGGGGTTCGGAAATCCTGCCCCGCCGGAACCGGGACATGAACCTGTTGTGCAGGAACTGACTTTTTGAGGGAAGGGCCGTTCACGGGCGCTGCCCGGCGGAGCGGGCGGTGCCGCGGGCCGGGGCCTCGAGGGCCGGCCGGGCCCGGTTGGGGGCTTTGCCCCCAGCTCCACCTCCCCCAGATGTCGGTTATTCGAAGGCCGGTCAGCCAGCTTTGGATGGAACCGTCCGTAACGTCCGTCCGTCCGGCGTCCCGAGCGAAGCGAGGGGGCCTCGAGGGCCGGCCAGGCCCTATTGGGGGCGCCGCCCCCAGCTCCGCCATGCTCCGCTTCCCCCAAGCCATCGGTGCCGTGGCGGCGACACTCCGTGGAGGGGGGGCTGGAGGGGGCGCCGCCCCACCGTCAACCGGCGGATCGGTTTTACGGGTCCTGATCCTAGGCGATGCGCTCCACGATGAGTTCGCCGATGCTGGGCCGCTTGGGGGCAAGGCGATAGGCGCTGCGCAGGTACTCGAGGCCGGCCTCCAGGTTGCGCTCGTCGTTGTAGTGGATCATCATTAGCGGCTCGCCCTGCTTGATCTGCACGCCCACCTTCATGACCTTGGAGACTCCGACGGACGGGTCCAGGGTGCCGTCGGGCCGCTCGGCGAGCAGCCGAACCCCCCGGGCAATCATTCCCGCGCTGATTGTGTGGATGTAGCCCCGCTTCGGAGCCGGCAATTTGCGCACGAACCTTGCCTTGGGCAGCTTGTCCGTGTCATCCAGGTAGGAGGTGTCCCCTCCCTGGGCTGCGACGATTTCCTTAAATTTTTCAAAGGCAGCGCCGGAGGATAGGCTGCGCTGCACCATCTGCTTGGCGGAAAGGGTGGAGCCGGCCACGCCCGCCATGCGCACGACCTCCATGCCCATGCGCAGGACCAGCTGCTTGAAATCCTCCTCGCCCTCCTCGGTTTTGAGGAAGTGCACCGCCTCGCCCACCTCCAGGGCCGTTCCCACCGAGTCGCCCAGCGGCTGGTTGACGTCGGTGACCAAAACCACGCTTCGCCGTCGAAATGCGTCGCAGGAGCGGGCGATGGTGCGGCCCAGGGTCTTTGCCTGCTCCAGGTCTTTGATGAAGGAGCCGTTGCCCCACTTCACGTCCACGACGAAGCTCTCCGCCCCCTCCGCCGAGCGGCGGGCAAGGATGCTGGCAACGATCAGTGGCAGGCAGGGGATTGTGCCAATTTCCCGGCGCATGGCGTAGAGCTTGGCGTCCACCGGCGCTATGGCGGCGTTTTTGCGCGCATAGGCCAGGCCATGGCTGCGCAGGAGCCGGGAAAACTCCTTCAGGTCGCAGTCCGCGCGGAATCCGGGAATGGCCTCCAGCTTGTCCAGGGTCCCGATGATGAAGTCCTCGTCCTGGCCGACCATGGAGGGCAGGACCACGCCGCAGGACGCGGCGATGGCGGGCAGCACCAGCGGAACCTTGTCCCCCACGCCCCCGGTCGTGTAGCTGGCCACCTTGGGCATGGCCAGATCCGACAGCTCCAGCACCTCGCCGGACAGCATCAGCTCCTCCGCCAGCTTGGCCGTTTCCGCGACCGAAAGGCCGCGAAAATAGATGGCCATCAGTAGCCCAGCCTGCTGGTGGGGCGGAAGCGTACCGTCGAGCAGGGCATCGACGATGCCCTTGATTTCCGCGCCGCTAAATTCCTCGCCGTCCCGCTTCTTCTCGATGAGAAAGGAAAACGGCGGCAGTGCATCGTTCCGTAGTTTTGTGGCCATGGCGTCCCCCGGTCCGCAAAAATGCGAACCCCTCACTCTCAAATGGCATATGCGCAGAAGAAAGGGTGTGCGTCGAGCAAAAGTTGCTCCCTAGTCGGTAAACTGCCAGCTGTCAACGCTTTAAATATTTTCCACCGCCACTCCCCGCAGGGAACTCACCCCAATTTCCTCCACGCGCACCGGCACGGTCCGACCCAGCAGCCGGACGGAACCGGGAAAAAATACCTTTTTTCCCTGGAAGCCGTGGCCCAGGCAGATGTTCGGATTTTTTTCCAAAAATCCCTCCACGAAGACCGGCAGGGTGCGGTGCAGGAAGAGCCGATTGCGCCGCAGGGAAGTCTCCGCCAGGCGCCGGAGGAGAATCTGCTGCCGTTCCGCGGCAACGGCGTCGGGAACCTGGTCCGTCCGGTCCGCCGCCGGCGTCCCGGTGCGGGGACTGTAGCGGAAGATGTAGGCCATGTCGAAGTCGACGGCGGAGAAGAGTTCCTCCGTCATTTGAAAGTCCCGGTCGTCCTCGCCGGGAAAGCCGACGATGAGATCCGTGGAAAGGGACATCTCGGGGAACGCCCGGCGCAGGGATAGCAGCAGGGACAGGGCCCGTTCCCGGCCATAGCCCCGGCGCATGGCCCGCAGAATACGGTCGGAGCCGCTCTGCAGCGGCAAGTGGACCCAGTGGCAGAGCTTGGGCAGGTCGGAAAAGCAGCGGATTAGGTCCTCCCGGAAGCCGCAGGGATGGGGGGACAGAAAGCGGATGCGCTCGATGCCGGCCACGGCATTGATCCGTTCCAGCAGCTGCACAAAGGGGCTTTTCCCGGCCACGCTGGGCAGGTGCCGCTGGCCGTAGAAGTTGACGATTTGGCCCAGCAGAACCACCTCCCGAGTGCCGCCCTCGGCCAGCAGTTCCACCTCGCGGACGATGTCCGCCATCGGTCGGAAGGTGCCGGTGCCGCGGGTCCTGGGCACGATGCAGTAGGAGCAGGCCATGGGGCAGCCGGTGGAGATGGTAACGGAGGCGCTGGGCCGGCCGTGTCCCATCGGGCGCCGGTGGCATGGGGCCGTTTCCAGGCCGAGGAGGGCAATCCTTTCCTCCCCCGCGTCCAGGCGGCCAACGACCTCGGCGATGCGGGCAAATTGCCCCGTCCCGAGGACAAAGTTCAAGCCCGGAACCAGGGAAAATAGTTCCTCCCCCAGCCGCTGGGCCATGCAGCCCGCCACGCCGACCCGCAGGTGCCGATTGCTCCTCCTGCGGCCCACCAGCTGGCGCAGGCGCCCCAGGGCCCGGGTCTCCGCCCCATCGCGCACGCTGCAGCTGTTCACCACCAGCAGATCCGCCTCCTCTTCCCTTGCCACGATGCCGTGGCCCGCCTCTTCCAGGGCGCCGGCCATGGTTTCCGAATCCCGCCCGTTCATCTGGCAGCCAAAGGTGATGATGTGCGCCCGCCTTCCCACCGCCGCGGATATGCAAAAAAAAAGGTCGCTGGCAACGGAAATGCGCCCGTTGCCCCACCGGACGGGGGCGGGAAAGTCATGGCCACCTGGGAGAAAAATCGTTGCCAGGGAATGGTCCAGAAGTCGGACTCACAGAGTAGGAGAAGCCGATTGGGAAAAATGATACCCCAAAATTTCCCCCCGCATCGCAAAAAAAACTTGCCAGGGACAACTTCGCCGATCATACTAAAAAAATGATAATGGCTCACGGCTCACGGCTCACGGCTCACGGCTCACGGCTCACGGCTCACGGCTCACGGCTCACGGCTCACGGCTCACGGCTCACGGCTCACGGCTCACGGCTCACGGCTCACGGCTCA
>JAITSI010000046.1 GCA_031287845.1 Puniceicoccales bacterium | reverse complement strand
ACGCGGGGCGACCTGCGCGCTGCGATAGCAGAAGCATCGCGGCCTCGAGGGCCGGCCGGGCCCATTTGGGGGCCCTGCCCCCAGCTTCGCTTCCCCCGATTATCGATGCTACGGCACTCCGTGGGCGGGGGATTGGCAAAGGGGCGCGGCAGCCCCCTTTGCGACCTCCCGGCCTCCAGGGCCGGCCGGGCCCAATTGGGGGCTACGCCCCCGGCTTCGCTCCGCTGCGTTTCTCTCGGGCCATCGGTGCCATGGCAACGGCATTTCGCGGGGGGAGTGCCAGAGGGGGCGCAGCCCCGGCATCAACCTGACCATGGCCATTCGATGAAATTTTTTTAAAATGGACGGCCTATCCATTTTGTCTTGCCAAATGCCCCGATCCCGTGCATGGGGAGGGGCGCCATCCCAAAAAGGAGATTGCCATTTCGTCCGTGATAGGAAGTTTCAATGCGCGCTTTGAGGGGCGTTCCCGTCTGCCGGCCGCGGAAATTCAGCAGAATTGGGCGTGGTCCCGTCTCGTCTCCGACGTGGTGACCCTGGTGCTGTCCGTGGTCATCACCGCCACGTTGTTGGCCCTGACCATGATGACCTGGCCGGTGGCCCTCTGCGGCCTGGCATCCGTGGCCGTGGCCTGCGCCGTTCTCATTTGCTGCGACGTGTACCTGCTGCGCCGCTGCAAACGGGAGCTGGCGCTGGCAGGGAAAATGCCGTCCACGCCGCCGGAGGAAAATGCCCGGGACGCCGGGCTGGAGAAAAATTGGCTGGCCGTGGTCGATTCCGTGGAAAATTCCCCGATCGGCCGGGCCGGCGGTGGAAATGGGACAGCGGGAGAGCCGGATTCTCCGGCAATTCTGCCGGAGGCCAGGCAGTTTGTGAATCCAAAATTTTTAAACCGCTATGTGACGGCCAGGACCGAGAGCGTCCAGGCCTGCTGGGGATTGCTGGCGGCCGGGGTGACCATCATCTGCGCCTGCATCGGCGGCGGCGTGGTCCTCTTCGGCGGATTGCTGGGCCTGGTTCCCGCCCTGGCCAGCCTGCTCATTGAATTTGGCGTTGGCGTTGTTGTATTTACCTTTTACTTCATCAAGCTATGCTGGCGCCGCAACATGGAGCAGCAGGTCCAGAAGGAATTGAAGAACGGGCCAGGAGAAGGAACCGCCGCGGCCGATGCCAACCCGGCCCAGGGACAGCAGGAGGCCGGGAAAGGGATGGAATCCGGGGATGGATCGGGGACCCGGGACGACCCAAGCCCACCCAGGTCCATCACCGCCACGGCAATTCTGGCGGGTGAGGAGGTTGCGGTGCGGCAGAAGAACTGGATACGGCTGGGGGAGGGGCTGATAACCATTGGCCAGCTGTTCCTGTCCATTCTTTGCCTGGTGGTGCGCCTGGATTTTCTGCCCATGGCATCGCTGGCCGTCTCCACCATCGTGAAGTGCCTGTCCCATGCATTTCTATTTTTCCTGCACACGGGACATCTGGGGAAAATCAAAGACCGATTCCAAGTTCTGAAAAACCATTGGAAACCGAAAAAAAATTCCAATGCGCAGCTGTTGTCGGCGAGCCAGATTGACATCATCATGGGGGACATGCGACAGAATTCGCTGACTCCGTCGTCCCTGGACAGCCCAAAGAAGTAGGACTCCTAAATTTGCACCCCACCCCCATCCGAAGAGGGCCGGCCGGGGCCTCGAGGGCCGGCCGGGCCCATTTGGGGGCCCTGCCCCCAGCTTCGCTTCCCCCAAGCCATCGGTGCCGTGGCAACGGCATTTTGCGGGGGGTCAGAGGGTCGCAGCCCTAACCACACTCCACCTCCACCTGGAAAAGTGACCGATACAGACCTGTTGTACAGGAACTTGACTTCTTGAGGGAAAGGCCGCTTACGGGCGCTGCCCGGCGGAGCGGGCAGTGCCGCGGGCCGGCCCTGATGGTAAAAGAGCTACGCGGGGCGACCTGCGCGCTGCCCATGGCATCTGCCATGGCAGAAGCATCGCCCAGCACCTTATTCTATCATCTCCTGGGGTTGGGCCGGCCCGCCAGCTTTGGATGGAACCGTCCGCAACGCCCGTCCGTCCGGCGTCCCGAGCGAAGCGAGAGACGATAGCGCATTGCGCGCCGGACGGTACGGCACTCCGTGGGCGGGGAATTGGCAAAGGGGCGCGGCAGCCCCCTTTGCGACCTCCCGGCCTCCAGGGCCGGCCGGGCCCCTTTGCGACCTCCAGCCCCACCGTCAACCGGCGGACCGGTTTTACGGGTCCTGACCCTAGAGCAGCAGGAAACAGCAGCCAACGATTGCGGTGGGAAGGGCCGCCGCTGCGGCGAGCTTGAGCGGCGCGATGCCCCCCTGGAAATAGCGCTGGAGCAGGGATTGGCCGGCCGGGTTGGGGGCGTTGGCAATGAGCGTGAGTCCGCCACCGGTGAGGGCCCCGCTCACCACGGCGTACTGCAGGGCCTGGTTGTCCCAGAACTTGGGGACAAGGGTGGTGAGGTAGGTGACCGCCGCGTTGTCGTTGAACGTGGAGAGGAGGGCCGAGCCGAGAAACAGGGTCCGGGCGGAGAGATCCTCCACCAGCGGAGCGATCCACCACTCCTGCAGCCCGCCGTGGGTGACGAGGCCGGCCAGGAAAAATCCCACGAGCAGGGGCTCGCGGAAGCGGAGAGGGGACTGGTATGGCGCCGTGGCCCGCATGAAGGCCAGGAAAATAAGAAAGGAAAACCAAAAAACCTGGGGAGTGTGCAAATTGAAGACTGTCCAGCCGATGAACAGCAGGTGGGAGGCAGTCACCCAGAAAGGAGCGCCCCGCTGGTCGTGGGAGGGAGGCCGGGCCGTTGGGACCGTGGCCAGGCGGGCCAGCTCTCGGCGGAACAGCAGGGCGTAGGACAGCGTGGAGAGGGTAATCCCGGCAAGGACGGGCAATCCAAAGTGGCGAAAGACCCAGGCCATGTCCCAGTGCCACAGCGATGCCACCATGAGGATGGGAGGGGCGGCGAAGTGGCTCAGTGCTCCTCCAACGGAAACGTTGACGAAGAGCAGGCCGATGGTGGCGTAGGCAAGCCGGGGCGAGGGCCGGTGGTCGTAGAACTTGCGGGCGAGCAGCAGGGCGGCGATGGTGATGGCGGCCGGCTCCGTGATAAAGGAGCCGAGCAGGGGGGCGATGAGCAGGATGGAAATCCACCAGGCGCCGGGCGTTCCCCTGCCCAGGCCGGCCAAAAATCCCAGCAGTCGCTCGGCGCAGGCGATGACCGGCCGCGTCGCCGCCATGGCCATGATGACGATCACGAACATGGGCTCGTTGTAGGAAACCTTTTGCAGGTAGCCGGTGAAACTGTGCCAGCCGAAGCGGATCCCCATGGTGAGCGCGACGGGGATGACCCAAATGCCAAAAATCGCCTCCACCTCGCCCAGATAGTGGCAGAGAGTGCTGGGAAAGGGAGCCGCGCCGCGCTCCTCCAGCTGGCGGGCCAGGCGGCCGATGCGCGGTGCCAGGAAGGTGTGGACGATGGCGCCGAGGAATAGGGCACTCACCAGCACGTTCATGGGCTGCTCCATTGCCCGGTGGACCAGGGTCTGCCAGAGGGTCAGGGGCGAGCCGGAGAGCAGCTCCAGGGCAGCCTCCTGGCTCTGGTAGAAGGATAGCGGGGCGGGGAAGGCGGACGGGGAAGGCCCGGCGCTGCCCTGCATCCGGCCCACGCAAATGCCCAGCAGCAAAAAAACCGCAAGAAAAGTGCGCATGGGCTGGGAAACTGGCGGAGGAAAAACGGATGTCAACGGGGAAAAAACAGTTCCCTTTCCCCCGCGCCCGGCTACAATTCTCCCGTGAAAGTTTACATCAGTGGAAAGCTCTACTCCGCCGAGGACGCAAAGGTCTCCCTCCTTGGCTCCGGGGTGCGGACGGGCCTTGGCCTTAGGACCCTATTTTGCTGCCGTGCCGGCCTATTCTTTCACCTGCCGGAGCGCCTGCAGCGCCTGCGGGAGGTGGCCGGGGAGCTGGCCATGCCATTCCCTGCGGACGCCAATGACCTGAAGGAGGCGCTGGCCGCCACCTACGACATGAACGGCTACGAGGGCCAGGATGCCACCATGGAGCTCTTCCTCATCGCCGGCAACCGCAACGAGGAGCCAACGGTGGCCATCATCGCCACAAAGCGGCCCGCCACCGGCGACAAACTGGCGGAGCCGATCGCCGCGGCATCGCTGGCAAACTTTCCCGTGGACGCCTCGGTACTGCTCATGGAGCGGAACCTGCTGGCGCGGGCGGGGACGCGGCTGGCCAGGCTCCACGTGGCAAGGCGCAAGGCAAGGGAGGCGATCATCCTGGACGGCGACGGCTTCATCAGCTGCTGCACGGGGGGAGAGCTCTTCGCACTGCACAGCAAGGGAATTTGGATGGCGGAGCTGGTCCGGCCGCCCATCACCGGCCAGCTTGCCCTGGAACTTTTTGGGGAAATGGACATCAAGGTGAGCGTGCAGAAGTTGAAGCTGCGGGACCTGCAGGCATCGGGGGAGTGCTTTTTCCTCAACGAGCTCTGCGAGCCTGTGCCAATCAGCTCCATCGACGGAACGGCCATCGGCGACGGCAAGGCCGGGGCAAAAATTACAACCCTTGCCCAGGACTTCGCGGCAAGGCTGCGGCTGGCCAGCAGGCCGGCATTCTAACCTGCCATGGAGTCCATTGCCCTCTACGCGCTGGGAAATCGCCATCCTCCTTCCGCGGACCAGCTCCCCTGCCGGCTGGGGCGGCTCAACCTGCGCCGCTTTCCCGGAGGCCACTGCTCCATCGCCGCGGAACCGCTGCACCCGGCGTCGGCCGTCCTGCTCTGGGCAACGAAAAACTTTGGAGAAACCCCGGAACGGCGGCTGCTGAGGAGCGCAATCGCAGTCCAGGCCCTGCGGGAATGGCACAAAGGACCCCTGCTCCTGGCCCATCCCTACGCCGACTACAGCCGCGCCAACCAGCTCCCCTGCCTGCGGGCCTACGGCGGACTGCTCCGCTCCCTGCCCGTGGACCGGCACATCTTCTTCGACCTGCACGGCGACCACTACCTGCGCCACCTGGACCTGCCATTCCTGCAGCGGCCGACGCTGTCCCTCTGGGCGGACCATTTCCGCGGCAGCGGCATCGGGCTCGCGGTGAGTCCGGACCTGGGCCGCCACGGGGCCGTGCGCCAGCTGGCGGATTCCCTCGCCGTGGCAAGCCTGACCCTGGACAAGACAGGCCACTGCCAGCTCTCGCCGGATCAGCTGCGCCTTCCCCATGGCCGGGACGTGCTCCTCTTCGACGATGAAATCGTGGGCGGCGGAACCATGGCCGGAGCGGCAAGGGAATTGCTGCGACTGGGTGCCCGCTCCATCGCCATGGCCGCGACCTACGCCCTCTGCCGGCCCGCCGTGCTGGAAATGCTGCAAGGCCTGCCAGGAGTGCGGTCCCTGGCCGTCGGTGACCTGGTGCACCACCCGCGGCCGGCAGCCTGCGCCGTGGTTCCCCTGGCCCAGCCGCTGCTGGAAAAAATCTTCGGCCAGCGCAGAGAAGCATCCTATGGGCAGGACCCGTAAAACCGGGCCGCCGGTTGACGGTGGGGCTGCGCCCCCTCTGGAACTCCCCCCCGCGAAATGCCGCCGCCACGGCACCGATGGCCTGGAGGAAGCGGAGCACAGCGGAGCCGGGGGCAAAGCCCCCAATTGGCTTGGCCGGCCTAGAGGCCGGGAGGTTCCAAAGGGGGCTGCCGCGCCCCTTTGCCAATCCCCCGCCCACGGAGTGCCGTACCGTCCGGCGCGCAATGCGCTATCATCCCTCGCTTCGCTCGGGACGCCGGACGGA
>JAITSI010000043.1 GCA_031287845.1 Puniceicoccales bacterium | reverse complement strand
TTGGATCAAAACTGTCGCGCTTCAGATCGCCGCAGGCCGCATTCTCAGCCATTTGCTCGGGCGTTTTGGCCGTCAATTTAGGGTGCTGAAAGGGACGAAGGAATTTTGCGATTCGCGTTGGGAAATTGAGCAACTTTTCAGCTCTTCGGCGCTAGGTGTTCGATTTCATTTTGTCTTTCGTCTTTTCCGGTACTCCGGCGAGGAAGTTCGCATATTCGGCATAGCTTGGGAATTGATAGAGTCCTTGTCCATAGACGGCGCGGGCATTAATGCCATTCTGCAAAATGCGGCACAGCACCCAGCTTAGGTTGACATTGCCATTGATGAGAATTTGATTCTGATTTTCGTGGTCGCAGGTGAAGGCCCATCCCAGCTTTTGGCAGGCATTTGCCACCCTGTCGATATCGCGATAGATGAGAAAGGATGGGGAGCGGCCGGCGCCGGAATCGCAGTGGGCAAGCAGGTAAACCGGTTCCTGTGGCCGGCCTGACGATTTGGCGACCTTTGCTTCGAATTTTTTATAGTCTTCTAGGATAATCTGGGTCAATTGCGGAGGTAGCCCTCCTCCGTCATGCCAACCATTGATGCGTAGCTGATGGAAGGTATTTATTCTCCCATTTTTGTTCCTTAATTGAAAGCTTTGCAGGACAAATTCAATTGGCAAGCAAATATTGCATGGTCCAAGTAATATATTCCGCGCTATTGCAGATATCATGACGACATTTGTTATCGTGCCATCTCCTGGAAATGATGATGCGTATGTGCTGTTGGGATTGTAGGTTTTCCAATCCTCTAGATAATCTCCTCCCATGGTGCTTATGTCTGCGATGATTAGGCTTTTTCCGTCGAATTCCTCGCCCAGTATTTCGCAAAATTCTCTCTGTTTCGGCATGTCCGGGAGAAATGCAATGAGAAGTTCCGGGCTAGAGCAAACATAGGACGTTGCCGTGATTTGCGAAATGTCTCCCCAGATGGTTTGTTCGTTGGCTGAAGCGTTGATTATCCTATTGCGGGGAATGGATGCATGCCTTCTTCGATATACACTCCTGTTTCCATTCGTTGCAAAAACTATTGTGGTAAACTGTGTACTGGAGCTAAGGGTTTTTACTCCGTGCTGTTTCCGTGAATATTCCGCCAGTGCTGTTGGCAATATGTCATTTTTCCCCATGCTATAGAAATCAATCTTCCCCAGCCCGCTGCCGTCCACGGGAAAGTTTTCCCCGAACAATAGCCGCAAAAGTTCCTTTACATTTTCCTCGGTTGGCTTTTCTATTCCAGATAGTTCGACGCTGATTTTGGCGGGCAAGGAAAAGGGAACCGCAGTTTCCGTAAAAGAAATTTCCGGAGATATCAATCGTGAAGCTTGAGAAGAGGATTCAGAGGAGGTTGTGGAGGAGACCGATGATGGGGGTTGAGATGAAAGTTCGGATGGGGGCTCGGAGTGGGTTAAGCTTTGGACTCTAGTGGGAGCCATTGGGGAAATTGTGGCGTCTAGCTTAGACGTGTCCGTAGTTTTATTGTTCTCCTGTGACGGAGGAGCTGGAATGGGCTCATTGTGCGTACTGTGGTCTTTCCGGAGGCAGGTGCAAAGGATAAACAGGCCAATGGAGCCGATGGCCAGCGCGGCCAACGGAACGGCGAGAAAAATTAGGGGAAATGGTAAAAGCAAGATCAAGGCAGCGGTGCCGGCCATGGCCAGCAATGTGGTTACCAGGCAGACGCTAAAAAGGACGGGCCTGGTTTTGATGGCCTTCCAGGGTGAGGATTTGTGCGACAAGGCAATGCCCTCTTTTCTCAGAATATGTTGCTTCGATTCTGAGACAGGGTTCTTGTCTGATAGGCTCATGTGGCCAATCTGGTCAAGGGAACTGCTTTGGCAAGGATTTTCTTCGACTGGGAAATTGCGAAACTTTCCAGCTTCGGCTCAGGACCCGTAAAACCGCACTCCACCTCCACCGGGAAAAGTGACCGATATGGTTCTGTTGTGCAGGAGCTTGACTTTTTGAGGGAAGGGCCGCTTACGGGCGCCGCCCGGCGGAGTGGGCAGTGCCGCGGGCCGGCCCTGATGGAGAAAGAGCTACGCGGGGCGACCTGCGCGCTGCCCATGGCATCTGCCATGGCAGAAGCATCGCGGCCTCGAGGGCCGGCCGGGCCCAATTGGGGGCCCTGCCCCCGGCTCCGCTACGCTGCGCCTCCCCCAGATGTCGGTTATTCGAAGGCCGGCTCGCCAGCGTTGGATGGAACCGTCCGTAGCGCCCGTCCGTCCGGCGTCCCGAGCGAAGCGAGGGGGCCTCGAGGGCCGGCCGGGCCCATTTGGGGGCCCTGCCCCCAGCTTCGCCGTGCTCCGCTTCCCCCAGGCCACCGGTGCCGTGGCACTCCGTGGGTGGGGGATTGGCAAAGGGGCGCGGCAGCCCCCTTTGCGACCTCCCAGAGGGGCGCAACCCCATCGTCAACCGGCGGACCGGTTTTACGGGTCTTGACCCTAGGGGGAATCCAATCTAGCCGGCAAAGGCATGGAATTCTCCCGCCTCCGCGGCCGGAATGAGATGGTTCCTCGCGTAGTCCTCGACGGCGACCGCCAGCGCTGTGATGGGTTCCGCAAATCCCCGGCTGCGAAGCTTTCCCATGTCGGCACGGGTATGGTACTGGTAGCGGGGCCGCAAAAATTCCGGCATGGGCACAAAGCCAATGCGCTCCTCCACGCCCAGGCAAGCAAATAGGGGACGCACCAGGTCCAGCCAGGTGGAGGCAAGGCCGGAACCGGCATTGAAGATTCCCCCCGTTGGAACTCCCCGGGAGTCCAGGGCCGGCAGCTGGGCCAGGAAGAGGGCCATGGCAACGGCATCGTCCACCCAGAGAAAATCCCGGCGCTGGTGGCCGTCGGCGTAGTCCGGCCGGTGGCTCTGGAATAGCTGCACCTGTCCCGTCCGGCGAATTTGCCAGAACGCCTTGAAGACCATGCTGGCCATGTCGCCCTTGTGCCACTCCCCGGGCCCAAAAACATTGAAATACTTCAATCCGTAAATTTTTTGCAAAAATCCCCGGCGCAGGGCGTGGCAGTCGAAGAGGTGCTTGGAGAATGCGTAGGGGTTGAGCGGGCGCAGCCGGTGCAGGTCCTCTTCCCTATCCTCCATGCCGGCGGAACCGTCCCCGTAGGTCGCGGCGGAGGAGGCGTAGACAAAGCGCAGCCCGCGGGAAACGGCCCATTCGGCAAGAATTTTGCCGTACTCGAAATTGTTCTTCACCAGATAGCGGGCGTCGGTTTCCGTGGTGGACGCGCAGGCGCCGAAATGGAACACGCTGTGGATGGGCCCCAGGTCATCCGAGCGCCGCAGCACGGCGGCGAGCAGGTCATCCGCATCCCAATAGTCCGCCAGGCGCAGCGGGACCAGGTTGCGGTAGCGACAAGAGCTGTCCAGCCGGTCCACGGCGAGGATATTGTCGTAGCCGCGCCCGTTGAGGGCCCGGATGAGCGCACTGCCAATGAGCCCGGCGGCCCCGGTGACCAGAATGAAACCCTTTTGGGAAAGTTCATGGCACTCCATCGTTTTCTCCATCTGCTCCACCGCCGTCGCCACTGCCCGGCGAAACGGAAAACCGCTGCGAAACGCTGGCGGCCCCAACGGCCCGGAACAGTCCCCGCGCCAGGGCGGCCAATCCGCTCCCCGTTCGACAGGAAATGGGAAAAATGTCCCAGGATGCAAGCCGCCGGCGCAATTCCTCGAGCCGCTCCCCCGCCCCCGGCAGGTCCATCTTGTTGGCCACGCAGATGCGGGGCCGGTGCAGCAGGTCAACCCGGTGGTGGCCCAGCTCATCGCAGAGCACGGAGCTGTCGTCCCAGGGATCGCGGCCCTCTTCGCCGCCCAAATCCAGGACAAAGACCAGCAGCGGACAGCGTTCGACGTGGCGGAGAAATTGGCAGCCGAGTCCGCGGTTGCGGTGGGCGCCGGCGATGAGCCCCGGAATGTCGGCGACGGTGATCCGTCCCGCCTCGCCGAGCAGCGTCCCCACCTTGGGGTGCAGGGTGGTGAACGGGTAGGGTCCGGTCGGCCGGTCGGTGGCGGTGAGCGAGTTCAGCAGCGACGACTTGCCGGCATTGGGCAGCCCAACCAGGCCCGCATCGGCGATGAGGCACATTTCCAGCAAAAACGTTCCCTCCTCCCCCGGCTGGCCCGGCACGGTCTTTCGGGGGGCCCGGTCCGTGGAGGTTTTAAAGCGCTCATTGCCAACCCCTCCCCGGCCACCGCGCAGCAAAACGTGCTCTTCCCCGTCGCGCAGCAGTTCCAGCAGCAGCTCCCCCGTTTCCCGGCAAAGCACCCGGGTCCCCTCCGGCACCGGCAGAACGCGGTCCCTGCCATTGCGGCCGTGGCAGCCGGATCCCATGCCCGGCTGGCCATTCTCCGCCCGCCACTGGGGCTGGAATTTGTAGTCCACCAGATCCCCCACGTTGCGGTCGCAGCGCAGCACCAGGTTCCCTCCCCGGCCGCCGTCACCGCCGTCCGGGCCACCCTTCGGCACGTACTTTTCCCGGCGAAAGCTTAGGCAGCCGTGGCCACCGTTCCCCGCCCGCAGCGCCACCGCCACCTCATCCACGAACATGGCCCGCTCCACCCTCCGCCGTTTGCAGCTCCTCCAGCAGCACCCGCACCCGCAGCTCCCCCACGAGGCCCCGGTCGTAGCGGAAGTGCAGCTCCGGGAAGCGGCGCAGGGCAATGCGTCCTGCCAGGATGCGCCTCCATTCCCCGCCGTGGCGCTCCAAAAACCGCTGGCAGCGCTCCACCTGGCCGGCATCCGGCGCGGAAAAAAAGACGCGGGCATGGCACCCGTCCCCGTCCACCTCCACGCGCGTGACGGTGAAAAGTGCCGCCTCCTCCCGGTGGCGGGCGTGGACCAGCGTGCTCAGCTCCCGGCGCAGCACCTCGCCCAGCCGCAGGTTGCGATTCCCCATGGATGGCATTCTCCTAGAGGCTGGGGCGAATTTTTTGGATGCGGAAGCATTCGATGCTGTCCCCCGCCGCGTGCTCCTGGAACCCGGCAACGGCGATGCCGCACTCGTAGCCGGCCCGCACCTCGGCCACGTCCTCTTTTCCCCGGCGCAGGGAGGCGATCTTTCCCTCGAAGAGCTGCTTGCCGTCGCGGCGGATGCGGAACAGCGCATCCCGGGCAATTTTCCCCTCGACCACCATGCAGCCGGCGATGATGCCCCGGGACAGGGTAAATACCTGGCGCACCTGGGCACCGCCCAGCTTCTCCTCCCGCAGCTCCGGCTCCAGCAGGTCCGCCATGGCCTCCCGCACCCGGTCCACGAGCTCGTAGATGACGCTGTGCTGGATCAGGGAAATGGCGTGGCGCTTGAGCAGGGCCTGCACGCCATTCTCCAGGCGGGTGTGGAAGGCAACGACCGTGGCACCGGCCGGCTGGGCAAATTCCACGTCGCCGATGGAAACGGGGCCCACCTCCGCCCGCACGACGTCCAGGCCGATGCGATCCTGGGGGAGGGCCTCCAGGCAGGCGACCAGCGCCTCCACGCTCCCCTGCACGTCCGCCTTCACCAGCACGCGCAAAACCTTTTTCTGTTTCGCATGGATGGCGGCGTAGAGCGCCTCAAGCCCCTCCTCCCGGTCGGCCGGCCCCCGGGACACCGCTCCGGCCGGCCCATCGGCCGCGGCCCCGTCCCGACCCTCCGCCAGCCGATTCTTCTCCGCCTCCAGCCGCGCCTCCTTCTCGTCCTTTGCCTGGGAAAAGGTTGCGCCGACCTCCACGGGCCCGCTCCAGCCCATGACCTTCACCGGCTGGGACGGCGTCGCCGCCGCCAGGGCCCGGCCCCGGTCGTCGAGCAGGGCCCGCACCTTGCAGTATTCGCCGCCGCAGACCAGCGCATTCCCCACGCGCAGAGTCCCCTCCTGCACGATCACCGCCGCCGTCGGGCCCCGGCCGATCTCCATCTGGGACTCCACCACCACCCCCTGCACGGGGGCATGGAAGTCCGCCCGCAGGGCCAGCACCTCCGCCTGGACAAGGATCAGCTCCAGCAGCCCGTCGATGCCATCCCCCTTCAGCGCGGAGACGGCCCCGCATAGGGTTTCCCCGCCCCACTCCTCGGGCACGATTCCCCGCTGCTGCATCTGCTGCTTCACCCGGTCCACGCCGGCCCCGGGCGCATCCGCCTTGTTGATGGCAACCACAACGGGAACTCCGGCCCGCTGGGCAAATTTGAGCGCCTCGTCGCTCTGCGGCATGAATCCATCGTCCGCCGCCACAACCAGCACGGCCACGTCCGTCGCGTTGGCCCCCCGCTCCCGCATCTTGGAAAAGGCCGCGTGGCCCGGAGTGTCTATGAATGTGATGGACCGGTCCCCAACCGCAACGGCGTAGGCGCCGATGTGCTGGGTAATGCCGCCCGCCTCCCCGGCCACCACGTTGGTCTTGCGGATCGCGTCCAGCAGCGTGGTCTTGCCGTGGTCCACGTGGCCCAGCACGCACACAACCGGGGGCCGCGGCTCAAGAACCGCGTCGGGGGCAAGCGCCTTGGCCCGCGGGGGCCGGACCACCGTCGCCTTCACCGCCGGCGGCGGCGCGCTCTCCACCGCATGGCCAAACCTTTCCGCGATCTTCCTGGCCAGCGCCTCCTCCAGCAGGTAATTCATGGAGGCAAAGATGCCCATCTGCATCAGCTCGGCTATGAGCTGGAACGGCTTGAGGCCGATCGCCGGGGCAAATTCCCGCACGCTCAGGGGAAACTTCAGGCACAGGGTCGCTCCGGCCGCCGGCCGCTGGCCGGCACCCTCCTCCGCCGGAACCCGCGGCCGCGGAGCCGGAATGGGAGCCGGTCGCAGGGGCGATGGCGGCACCTGGGGCCGCGGCGCGGTAAATCCCCCCCGCTGGGAAAAGCCGGACGGCTGCCTGGGGCCGGCGGCGGCGGGACGCTCCCAGGGACCGGGCCGCTGGCCGTCCCGGGCCGGACCCCAGGGCAGCCCCTGGCGGCTGCCGGAAAAAAATCCACCGCCCGGCCGACCCCGCTCCGACGCTGGGGCGCGAAAAAAGTCCTGGCGCTTTCCCTCGCCCGAAAGACGGCTGTGCTGGGCCCGCACCGCCGACTGGATGCGCTCCATGGGAAGAACCCGCGGCCGTTCCTGCGCCACCTCGCGCCGCGCCACGGTAAAATTCGGCCGGTCGGCGGGGGGCGTCCCGGCCGGGCCCGCGGCCACCGGCAGCGGCGAAGGCACCGGCACACCCTCCGTCCCGCTTGGCTGGCCTTCCTCCTCCGCCAGGGAATCGGAACCCGGCTCCGGAGTCTCCTCCCCTTCCTCGCCAGAGCGCCCATCCTCCGTCCCCGCGCCGCCGGCAACGCCGAATTCCCGCAGGAGGTCATCGGCGTAGATGGTCGCGATGGAGCTGGACGCGCTGCTGACGTCGAAGCCACGGCCGCGGAGCAGGTCCAGCAAACTGCGATTGGACATGCCTAACCTCTTGGAAAGTAAATAAATACGCGTCGCCATTTTTGCCAATTGCCAATCAACCGGCCCCGGTGGCCGCCGCACTTTCCTCCCGCCGCCGCTGCTTGTAGGCGTCGATTACCAGCACCGCGTCCGCCTGGGTCAGCCCCGCGTCCACCAGATCGGCCACCGTCACCCCCTGCAGCGCCTCCGCCGTCGTGATGCCGATATCGATGAGCTTGGCGGCGTACTCGTGGCTGAGCCCAATCTGCGCGTTGAGGTCCTCCACCGCCCTTTGCCGGTCCTTGTCGAAGCGGGCCCGGCCACTGTCCGGGGCAGAAATGTCCAGGCGGCAGTTGAGCAGGCGGGACATGAGCCGGGCATTTTTCCCCCCCTTGCCGATCACCAGGGCCAGGTCCGCCGTCGGGACCTCGAAGCCGATGCGCTGCTCGGCCTCTTCGATGCGAATGTTCTGGGCCACGGCCGGCTTGAGGACCTCTTTGAAAAACTTCACCAGGTCATCGCTGTAGCGCATGACGTCGATTTTTTCGCCGCCGAGCTCCCGGATGATGCCCTTGATGCGCACGCCCCGCTCCCCCACGCAGGCCCCCACCGCGTCCACGTGGGAATCCTTGCTGCGGACGGCGATCTTCGTGCGGTAGCCCGGCTCCCGGACCAGGCGCACGATCTCCACGGTCCCGTCGGCCAGCTCGGCGATCTCCAGCTGGAGCAGGGCCTCCACGAAGCGGGGCATGGTGCGGGAGAGAACCAGGGACGTGCCCATGTTGTGGCTGTGGATGTTCAGCAGCAGAGCCCGCACGCTGTCTCCCACGTGCAGCTCCTCGCCCGGAATCGTATCGCGCTGGGCCAGAACTCCCTCATCGCCGTTGACGTCCAAAATGTAGTTCACCAGCGGAGCCCCGCCGGCAATGCGGCTGTCGAAAATTTCCCGGCGCACGATTGTCCCGCCGACCACCTTGCCAATCTGCCGCTCGTAGCGCCCCATGAGCCGGTTGCGCTCGTGGGCCCGCATGCCCTGCAGAATCGCCTCCCGGGCGGCCTGGGCAGCAATCCTCCCAAGCAGGGCGGGCTCGATCGGCCGGCGGATCGTGTCGCCGAGCTGGGCGGCGGAATTTTCCTGCTGGGCCAGCTGGATGTGAATTTCCCGCTGGCTGTCGCCGACGGAGTCCACGACCGTGAGCAGGGCCCAGGCAGTCAATGCCCCCGTTCGGGGATTGATGGAGACTTCCAGGCGCTGGCCCGCGTTCACCCCGCGCTGGGCGGCGTACACGATGGCGTCGGATATGGTGCGGACCATCTCCCCGCGGGGAATGCCCTTCTCCTTCTCCATGTAATCCAGTGCAGCCAAAATCTGATAGCTCATAGCGCCGCTCCGTTCCCACCTAGGATGGAACGCTTCGATGTCAAGACCCGTCGCCGCAATTTCGCAGAAAATCTCGGCCGGGCCGGGAACGCAGCAAGCGTCGGGAATGGCGGCCCTGGCGGGAACGTCCGCGCCAATCCACTTCCTCCCGTCCGCTCCGGGCACCCGCCGCCCACCGCCGGACAATGGCCCCAGGGTCAGGACCCGTAAAACCGGTCCGCCGGTTGACGGTGGGGCTGCGTCCCCCTGGCCCCCCCTCCGCGGAGTGTCGCTGCATCGATGGCCTGAGGGAAGCGGAGCATGGCAGAGCTGGGGACAGCGCCCCCAACCGGGCCGGGAGGTCTCAAAGGGGGCTGCCGCGCCCCTTTGCCAATCCCCCGCCCACGGAGTGCCGCCGCATCGATAATCGGGGGAAGCGCAGCTGGGGGCAAAGCCCCCAAAATGGCCCGGCCGGCCCTCGAGGCCCCGGCCCGCGGCACCGCCCGCTCCGCCGGGCAGCGCCCGTGAACGGCCCTTCCCTCAAGAAATCAAGTTCCTGCGCCACAGGTCCGTATCGGTCACTCTTCCAGGTGGAGGTGGAATGCGGTTTTACGAGTCCGCCGGTTGACGATGGGGCTGCACCCCCTCTGGCACCCCCCTCCACGGAACAAAGGCTCAGTCGCCCGGCGATGGGATCCCCGGGGAAATTGCCACTTGGGCAAATGCGGCCTGCAATTCCGCCAATGTTTTACTCCGATGGAAAATCCCAAACATTCCGACCGAGGGCGTCTGACAGCCTAAATTTGATCGGAAGGTTTTCCGCCGGAAGAATCATT
>JAITSI010000028.1 GCA_031287845.1 Puniceicoccales bacterium | reverse complement strand
TCACGGGCGCTGCCCGGCGAAGCGGGCAGTGCCGCGGGCCGGCCCTGATGGAGAAAGAGCTACGCGGGGCGACCTGCGCGCTGCCCATGGCATCTGCCATGGCAGAAGCATCGCCCAGCACCTCATTCTATCATCTCCTGGTGCTGGGCCGGCCCGCCAGCTTTGGATGGAACCGTCCGTAGCGCCCGTCCGGCCGGCGTCCCGAGCGAAGCGAGGGGGCCTCGAGGGCCGGCCAGGCCCATTTGGGGGCTTTGCCCCCAGCTTCGCTTCCCCCGATTATCGATGCTGCGGCACTCCATGGGCGGGGGATTGGCAAAGGGGCGCGGCAGCCCCCTTTGAGATCTTACGGGTCCTTGACCCTAGAACTGCGGGGTCCGGCGCAGGGTGGCCAGTTCCCGCCCCAGGGCCCGGGCGCGGCTATCCTCGCGCCAGCGGAACAGGTCCAAAACGGTCACATGGGCCAGCAGGGCAAGGAGAAGCAGCAGGCAGCAGCCGTGGAGCCGGCGGACCAGGCGCTCGGGGAGGGGGAAAATTTTCCCGAGCAGGGCAAGGCAGATGTGGCCCCCGTCCAGGGCAGGAATGGGCAGCAGGTTGAGCAGGGCAAGCCCCACGTTGATGGCCATGGCGAAGTGGAGGAGGCCACGGATGTCGTCCAGGGAAAGCCGGTGCAGGGTCCTGGCCATGCCGGCCACGCCCATCAGGTGTCGGACATGAACGTCGGAGCGGGGGGAAATGAGGGCTCGCAGGGTGTGCGCCGTCTCCCCGATGCAGCGGCCAACGGTGCGGAACGGGTTGCCGTGCTCCAGGATAAAAATTTGGTCCAGCGCCACGCCGATGGCGAAGCGGAGCTGCGGGGGAACTTCCTCCACCTCCTGGAATTTTGCCTCCAGCTCCTGCCTGGTCCGGGGGATTTTTTTTCCGGTGGCGGGGAGCCAGGTGCCGGGCTCGGTCCCGGGGAGAAAGATGGACACATTCCGCCCCAGGCGGGCCCGCAGATGGCCAAAAATTTCCACGCCGGCGGCGGGCAGGATGGGAAGCGTTTTCCGGATGCCCTGGCGCCGCAGCTCCAGGTCGACGGGTCCACCGGTTTTTTCGATTCGATCCAGAATTTGCTGCAGCTGGGTCGGCGAATGGACCGGGATGCCGCCGCAGGCAAGGATCTCATCGCCGGGCGCCAGGCCAGCCAGCTCCGCCGGTGAACGGGGCAAGACCGAGCGTACGACGGTTGGCTGGGCCGGGAAAACGGGCAGGGAGCGCAGGGAACGGGACGGGCCGCCGGGGTGGCCGTGGCGCAGGACGGGGACGGCAAGGTCTAGAATTTGGCCATTTCTTTCCACGCGCAGCCGGGCGATGGGCTGGCCTTCTCCGTCCAGCGCCGTCCCCAGGGCAACGCGCAGGGACAGGTCGCCCAGCCGGTCCAGCGGGACGCCGTCCACGGCCAGGATGCGGTCTCCCTCGCACGGCACGGCATCCGGGTCTCCCTGCCAGATCTCGCCGAGGGCGGGGGCCAGTGCTCCAACGGTACAGTTCCGGTCGCCGGGCGCCAGGGGCTGGCCCAGGATCCAAAGTCCGCTTGCCAGAGCCAGTGCCAGAGCCAGGTTGGCCAGCGGGCCCATGGCGGCGGTGGCGCAGCGCTTCCAGGGGTCGATTGGGCAAAGGGGTGGGGGAGGCGGTCCAATTTCCATCTGCGGCAGGGCCACGTAGCCGCCGATGGGGAGCGCGGAGAGGCAGAATTCGGTCTCGCCCCGTTGCCAGGAAAACAGCCGCGGACCGAAGCCGATGGAAAAGCGAAAAACGCAGAGGCCCAGCCGGCGGGCAGCCCAGTAGTGGCCGAACTCGTGGACCAGGATGGAGCCGCCCAGGGCGAGGACCGTGGCAAAGATTCCTCCCAGCTGGGACAGGATCACGGCAGCCCCCCTGCCATTTGCCGCAGTGCGAGCTGGCGCACGCGGCGCTGGCGCTCCTCCACGGCCTCCGCCGACGGCAGTTCCTCCGGATCCAGCGCCTCCATGGTCCGGGCGATGGCCAGGGGAATGCGGTCGAAGGAAATTTTCCCCCCGAGAAATGCCTGGACGGCCTCGCCGTTGGCGGCGTCGAAGTCGCAGGGAGAGGACCCGCCGGCCCGCAGGGCCGCCTCGGCCAGGGCAAGGCAGGGAAATCGCTCCCGGTCCGGGGGAAAAAATTCCCAGCCGTCCGGGACGGTGAAATCGATGCCGTCGCATTCCACGGGGGGCGGGTTGGGATGGTTGAGGCAGAGGGCCAGGGGAAATTCCATGGATGGGGGATGCAGCGCCGCCAGCGCCATTCCCCCGCGCAGTTCCACCAGCGCGTGCACCCGGGAGCTGGGCTGGACCACGACGCCGATCCGATCCGGGGGCAGCTGGAACAGGTGGGCCGCCTCGATCTCCTCCAGGCCCTTGTTCGCCAGGGTGGCCGCGTCGATGGAAACCTTTTGCCCCATGGACCAGGTGGGGTGGCGCAGGGCCTGGGCCACGGTGACCTGGGAAAATTTTTCCCCGGCGAGGTGGAGAAATGGTCCGCCCGAGGCGGTAAGCCAGATTTTTTTCACCGAAGGATTGGGATGGAATGCCCCCTCCCGGGGCGCCCCCAGGCACTGGAAAACGCCGCAGTGCTCGCTGTCCAGCGGCAGGATGCGGGCGGCGGGATTCCGCCGCAGGGCCCGGCCGATGATTGCCCCGGCTGCCACCACCACCTCTTTACTGGCCAGTGCGATGGTCTTATCTGCGCCGATTGCCGCCAGGAGGGGTCGCAGCGCCGCCAGCCCCGGCAGGGCCAGCACCACCAGGTCGATGCCGTCGCCGGCTGCCAGCTCTTCCGGGGATGGCGTGGCGCCGTCGCCGGCCAGGGACAGGACGGGAACGGAGAATTCCCGAACGATGGACTCCGCAAGGGACCGGTTGTGCCGGGCGGAAATGGCGGCGAGGCAAAAGTCCCCGCGCTGGCGGCGGAGGACGCGCAGGGTGCTCTGGCCAACGGAGCCGGTGGCGCCGAGCAGGGCGATCCTCCGCGGTGCCGCGGCGCTGTCCGGGAAGGGGAGGGCCGGGGGAATGCTCATCGGCCGGCCAGTTGGAAAACCGCGTAGGCGGTTGGCAGGGAAAGGATAAGGCTGTCGCACAGGTCCAGGCAGCCGCCGATGCCGGGGATGGAGCAGCCCGAATTTTTGACCCGGGCCTGGCGCTTGATGGCGGACTCGAGCAGGTCGGAGACGGTGGCGATGACGGCCAGCGTCGTGGACAGGGCCAGGGCCAGGCGCAGGGAAAGCGAGGTCAGGTGGCCCAGGCTTCGGCCCAGGGACCAGAGCACCGTGCCGCCGCCGAGCGAGAGCAGCAGGCCGCCGAAAAATCCCTCCCAGGTCTTGCTGGGGCTGTATTCGCGGGCCAGGGAGTGGCGGCCGCAGGTGACGCCGGCCAGCAGGCCGCCGATGTCACTGCACTTGCAAACGCACACAACCCAGGCCAGCAGCCAGATGCCGGAGGTCGTGTCGGGCTCGCAGCGGAGGAGGAGCACGGCAAACTGGAGGGCAAAGGGGACGTAGAGGAGGCAGAGCACGGTGGGCAGCAGCCGGTGGAGCAGCAGCGAGGGATGGCTTGTGGCGACGCCGCGGAAAACGCTGGCGAGCAGGGCCAGCAGGCTCAGCCAAATTCCACCGTAGAGCGGGCCCAGGTACCAGGCCCCCAAGATGATGGCCACGGTCCAGCCGTAGAGCTGCCAGCGGATGATTTCCACCCGCGGGGACAGGCGCTGCACCAGCCGCACCAGCTCCACCTGCGCCCCCAGGGCGAGAATGGCGAGCAGCCAAACGAGCCCGGCGGCCCCCTTCCAGAAAATGGCAGCGGCGGTAAGCAATAGCAGGAGGGCGGACCCCAGGGTGCGGCGCAGCATGGGAGACCTCCTACCAGGAAGCGGCGTGGTCCACCCAGCGCCCGATGGCGACGACCCGGCGCGGCGGCTGGCCCTCGATGGCAACGGACTCGCCCACCTTCTTTCCCAGCAGAGCCCGGCCAAAGGGCGTCGGATAGGCCAGGATGCGCCGCTCCGGGTTGCTGTCCCAGGCGCCCAGGATGGCAAATTTTTCCTGCCGCTCCCTGCTGTCCACCAGGGTCACCACACAGCCGATGGCGACGGCGTCGGTGTTGACCGCGTCGAAGTCCAGCACGCGCACGCGGGCCAAATCCTTTTCTATCTGCGCCTTGCGGGCCAACAGCATGTCCTGGTCCTGGCGCGCCATGCGGTACTCGGAATTTTCCCGCAGGTCCCCCTGCTCCCGGGCAACTTCCACGGCCAGCTTGTTGGCGGGAATTTTCTGCTGCACCAGGGCCTCGTACTCGCCGCGGATCGCGTCCAGGCTGGCCTGGGAAACGCACAGGACGGCCTCCTCCCGGCCTCCTCCCTCGCTGTCCAGCAGATCCTGCAGGGCCGGAAAGAGCCGGATGAAGCGGGCCACGATGGACTTTTTGGTGAGCGTGTCGAAGGCCTGGCTGTGGAGCACCATGTGGGCCAGGTCCCGCACCGTCTCCTGGGGCTGGTTCAGCGTTATCTCCTCGATGAGCAGCCTGTCCTCGGCGATGGTCTCGGCCAGGGCAATTTTCCGGTTGCTGGAGCGGCGCAGCGCCTCCTGGTCGATGGAAACCAGCGCCAGGCGGAAGAGTCCCACCGTGACGAGCGGGGCCAGCAGGGCCGTGTACTTCTTCTGGTGCCGGTTGCGCAGGATCCAGTCCAGGGGCGTGGACCGCAGCGTGTTGTCCCGCAGCCACTGGCCCAGGGCCTCGCCGACCTCCTCCCCGTGGCCGTGGCCGAGGAGAAAGTCCACGGTGGCGCCGACGGTGCGGCCATTGCCGTTGCGCAGGAGGTGGGTACAGATACTGCGGTATTCCTCCGGCTGTGCCCGCTTTACCCCGCCCAGGAGCCGGTTGAGCTGGGCCGCGGACAGGCCATCGGCGACGGCGGTGAGGTCCGAAATGGACCGGAGCAGGGAGGTCAGGGTCAGGTTTTCCGCCACGGCGCTGCCGAGGGCCGTGGAAAAGTCCTCGCAGAGCCAGAGCAGCTGCAGACGCTCCCCGTCGGAAACCGCGCCGCCGTGGAATAGCTTTTCCAGCTCCTCCAGGATGAGCAGCAATTTTTCCCGCTGGCCCTCCGACTTCTTCGCCGAGAGAATTTTGGCGGCGCACTGGATTTTTTTCGCCGCCTGGCGGGAGAGCAGTACGCCGTCGATGAGCTCGTCCAGCTGCTCCAGCGGCTGTTCCCGCAGGGCATAGTAGCCGGTCTTGTTCTCCGGCTGGGCAATGCAGGGATCGGATTCCGCCAGTTTTTTTGCCCGCAGCCACCAGGCCCGCAGGGCCCCTTCGCCGAGGATTGGGGCCAGCAGCACGTTGATTTCGCCCTGGGTTGCCCGCTGGTCCGGGCTGTGGGCCAGCATGAGGCGCAGGGCGGCGGCCGGGTCGTCCTGGACCAGGGCCCGGATGGCGGCGCCATCGCGGCGGAAGCGCACCAAAATGTGGTCCTCGGGCAAAATTTCCAGGTGCCGGACGGCGAAGGCCGGGTCGATGGCGTGGCCCGGCTTTTCCGCAAAGTCAATGAGCAGGCGCCGCTTTTCTCCGTCGTAGCCAACCACCTCGCCGAAGCCGAAGGTGCGGTGGAAGCAAAATGCCCCCCGGCGCAGGGCTTCCAGCTTCTCCCGCTGCCGCTGCAGGCCCAGATCCTCCCGGAGCAATGATTCCACTAGCTTTTCATCCATTGTACTTCGCTCCGCCGGCGCACAGTGAGCCAATTCCCCGCCATTCGCCAAGGACTGTCAACGATTTTTTCACGGCGCCGCGGGTCCCAAAATTTTTCATTTTTCCTTGCCCAGCTCCCCGTCCCGGCCTAGATGCCGGGCACTGCCCGGGTGGCGGAATCGGCAGACGCGTCGGACTCAAAATCCGATTCCCTCGCGGGAGTGAGGGTTCGACCCCCTCCCCGGGCACCGGCTTTTTTGGACTTGCGCTGCCCCGCGCCCCGGGAAATGGGCCAGGGCCGGCCGCCGGGGGCGCCGCTTGGACGGGGATGTGCTCAATTGCCCTCTGCATGCTTCGGTCTCCGGCTGGCAATTCCTTCGCGCTACGATTCCTATGGCACTTTTTCTCCCCTTTGCAATCCCTTTTATGCATGGGGCCGGCCGGTTCCGGGAAATCCGCAGCGGGCCGGCCGGTTCCGGCAAATTTTTCCCGGTTCCGTTTTTTTCCCCCTTTCCGGGTAAATTGTGTTGCCACGGCCATCTTCCTCCCTTGCACTCCGCGGGATGAGTCGTGGGATCGGAGCGGTGGTGCTATTTGCGTCCGCGCTGGGGTTGGCCGCGCCGCTGGAGGCCACCGGTCCGCTCCATTGCATTCGGCCGGTCCCGGCGCATGGGGCATTGGCCGGCGAGAATGGAGTGGAAAACTCGGCGGAAAGCCAAATGGAAAGCCAAATGGAATGCCAAATGGAATGCCGGATGGAAAGCCCGGTGGAAAGCCCGGTGGAAAATTCGGAGGAGGAGCTGGCCCGGGAAATTGCCCCGTCCCGGCGGGAAGAGCTGCGCCGGCTGCGCCGGGAGGTTCGGCGGCACCGCGATGGGCCGGAGGCGCCGGCTGCCCTGCACCGCATGGGCCTCATTCAGCTGGAGCAGCGCCGCTTCCAGTCCGCCTTCCGCCGCTTCCAGTGCATTCTGGACCGCTACCCGGACTATCCCCGCTACCGGGAGGTGCTGGAGCTGGAATTTTCCGTGGCGGAGCGGCTAATGCGGGGCGAGCGGGGCCGCCTTTTGGGAAAGTTTCCCGGTCCACGGGATCGGGCCGGCGCCATTGAAATTTTTCGCCGGGTCGTCGACCAGGCTCCCTACGACGACCTGGCGCCGCTGGCGCTGGTGCATATCGCCCAGCTGGCCCTGCGGGAAGGGGACCCGGCCACCGCAGCCGGCGCGCTGGAGGACATCCTGGACCGCCACGGCCACGCGGCGGTGGCGCCGGACGCGCTGCTGCTGCTGGCGAAGGTGCACCGCAGCCGGGTGCGGGGGCCGGACCATGACCCAAAGGCAATCCGGGATGCGGCCAACGCCTACCAGGAATTTTTACTGCTCTATCCGGACTCGCCCAGGGCCGGCGAGGCCGAGCGGGGGCTGGCGCGCGCGAAGGGGCTATTGGCGCGGGGCCACCTGCGCGTGGGAAACTTTTACTACGATGACCGGCAGCGGCCGGAGGCGGCCCGTCCCTACTACGCCCTGGCCATCGCGGCGGCTCCCCATTCCCCCGCGGCGGAGCGGGCCCGGGAGCGGCTGCTGGACATGGCGGCGGGAAAGCCGGGAAAGGGCTCTCCCCTGGACCGGCTCATCGGCCGTTACCCGCATCCGGCCCCGACCGCACCCCGGCCCTAGGGCCAGGACCCGTAAGCCCGATCCACCGGTTGACGGTGGGGCTGCGCCCCTCTGGGAGGTCGCAAAGGGGGCTGTGCCCCCTCTGACACCACCCTCCGCGGAGTGCCGCAGCATCGATGTCCGGGGGAGGCGAAGCTGGGGGCAAAGCCCCCAATTGGGCCCGGCCGGCCTTCGAGGTCGGGAGGTCGCAAAGGGGGCTGCCGCGCCCCTTTGCCAATCCCCCGCCCCCGGAGTGCCGCTGCATCGATAGTTGGGGGAAGCGAAGCTGGGGGCAAGGCCCCCAAATGGGCCCGGCCGGCCCTTGAGGCCTCCATCAGAGCCGGCCCGCGGCACTGCCCGCTTCGCCGGGCAGCGCCCGTGAGCGGCCCTTCCTCCAAGAAGCGTGAATCGTTTCCCATTCAAGAGGCGATAGATCTTCACCCACTCCGCTGCCATTGGCTTCAGTTAGTTGGTTGTTGATATTGTTGTCCATTCTGGCTGCGGTAAAGCATTTACTGGTTCCCGCGATGCGCTAGGATATGCTATTTTAAAAGCTAAATCGCCTTCGATAGAATCATTTTGAAAAGCACATCTCGCAAAGGTGCAATTCGGCATTTGCGTTAGATCAAGTGGCGAAGCCAGGTTGCCACTGCTAAATAATTTAGACAAGGCATCCAGCATGGCCTGTGAATCACTTGGAACACTTGAAATTAAATTTTTTAAAAACATGCTTAATATTGAAACGATATTAGCATTTTCTGGTACGGATTCTTCCACCGTGCCAGTGCCATATAGCACAATTCGCTTACTTAAGCATTTGATACGTATGTGAAATTCAGCATTTATGATGTTTTTAGCGGAATCTGGATTAGTAGACAAATCGGATGGAATAAAATCAATCAAAATGGATGAGCACACACAATCTATTTTAGGGACGTTACTTTCGTGTGCAAGGGAATAATCATATGTGTCATAAGCCGACAAATTGAAATGATGTGAAATATTAGATATTTCCCCTAGCATATTGGGGGTTAGGGTTCTTACTTTGAAAGATAGGGTAAAATCATTGGATTCGTTTTTCAATGCATATTTC
The DNA here is from genome assembly GCA_031287845.1 of Puniceicoccales bacterium. Classification (GTDB taxonomy): domain Bacteria; phylum Verrucomicrobiota; class Verrucomicrobiia; order Opitutales; family JAIRLM01; genus JAISOW01. The sequence continues at coordinate 2,925 of JAITSI010000028.1, read as the reverse complement.
GCATTGGTAACATCGGCTGAGTTTGCTAGTGTAGGCCTTAGATTGTTGCTGCCATTATTAAATAATGCATTTTGTAGAGCAGTCAGAATGCGCCGTGCTTCGAATTGTTGGCCAGCCATTTCGGTGGACGTGGACAAATTAGCCAATACATTTGAAATTAAACTTCTAGAAAGCGCACATAATACTGAATGGATTGGAGTATTTTTGGTTACAAGCCCTGCCAGGGTGCCGATGCAATGTACTATAAGTTGCTCAGTCTTGCCAAAAAGAAGTGCGTCGAAATTGGATACAACGATGTCTTTTGTGGGATCTGGATCAGTCAAAGTGGCTGGGATAGAATCTGGGAAAATGAGCGAGAATACGGAAGGAAATGGTGTCTCTTCATTCATTTCGCTGGCACTGTTTTCGATTAATTGGGGACCATTGTGGGAATTTGACAATACATCGGCATCGAAATTATTAGAATGGGCCTCGTCTGTCCGTTCATTTCCGGAAGGAAATGGTGGCAATGGGGAGGAATGATTACTTTCTTCCCCATTGCTGGATTGTTCATTGGTCTCATTTAAATTTGTTTTGATTTCCGATGGCTGTTTTGCGGTCTCTCCTGGACCGGAAAATTTAGGGATGATGATTCTGTTTTCAAATAAATGAAAAAACTGCGAAGTTTCAATTTTTCCTTGGAGTGAAGATTTGGTTTTTTGCGAAGTGTCTTCTAGAATTTCCATTTCATGCTCCGCTGAGTTTTTTGTTCCTCGGCACGAACAAAATGCGGCGAAAAACCAGGCCCGTGGGCCAGCGCAGCAGAGGAGGGGGATCCCCAGGAGGCCGAGGGAAAGCACAAGGGAAAGAATAAGGATGGAAATGCGAAAGATGCGGTCGTCGAGGGAAATGGGAGCCGTAGTCGTGGGCGACGGAAGGCTGGATGAAATGCCTGCGGTTCTTGTCGGGATTGCGGAATGCCTACAAGGCCAACATTTTCTCGCGGGATTCATTGCCGTTCCAATGGTGGCTGCCACCCGGTTTGTCAATGATTTTTTCCCAGACCAGGTGTTAGGACCCGTAAAGCCGATCCGCCGATTGACGATGGGGCTGCGCCCCTCTGGGAGGTCGCAAAGGGGACTGCCGCGCCCCTTTGCCAATCCCCCGCCCACGGAGTGCCGTCGCATCGATAATCGGGGGAAGCGAAGCTGGGGGCAGTGCCCCCAAATGGGCCCGGCCGGCCCTCGAGGCCTCCATCAGGGCCGGCCCGCGGCACTGCCCGCTTCGCCGGGCAGCGCCCGTGAACGCCCCTTCCCTTAAGAAGTCAAGCTCCTGCACCACAGGGGCTCTATCGGTCACTTTTCTAGATGGAGGCGGAGTGTGGTTTTACGGGTCCTGACCCTAGCGCGGTGGCCAGCCAGCGTTCGGCTGCGATGGCGGCCTGGGCACCGGAACCGGCGGCAACGACGGCCTGGCGATAGGTGCGGTCAGCGCAGTCGCCGGCGATGAAAATTCCCGGAATGGCCGTGGCAACCGGATTGTCGGGAAGGCCCAGCAGGTAGCCGTCCCCGTCGCAGGGCAGGAGTTTTCCGACAAAATCCGTGTTGGGAATGCGGCCGACGGCGAGGAAGACGCCGCCGCAGGGCAGGACGGAGCGTTCCCCGCTCTCCAAATTGCGCAGTGCAACGGCGGTGACCCGTTTCCCATCCCCCACAATTTCCTCCACCAGGCTGTGCCAGACGGGAATGACCTGCGGGGTGGCCAGCAGCCGATCGACCAGGATGCGGGAGGCGCGGAGCGTGCCCCGGCGATGGATTAGATAAATGCTTTTGCAAAAGCGAGTTAGAAAAAGAGCCTCCTCGACGGCCCCGTCTCCGCCCCCCACCACGGCGACGGTCTTGCCCCGGTGGAAGGCCCCGTCGCAGGTGGCGCAGACGCTGATCCCCTTTCCTCCAAAGTATTCCCGTTCCCCCGGGACCCCGAGCGGCCGGTGCGATGATCCCGTTGCCACGATGAGGGCCCGGCAGCGGAAGCAGCCGGCACCGCGGAGAATTTTGTCCCCGTCGGCGATGGAAAGCTCCTCGGCGGCATCACCGGCAAAGCGGGCACCGAAGCGTTCCGCCTGGCGCCGCAGCCGATCCATGAGCTCATAGCCGCCGATGCCGTCGGGAAATCCGGGAAAATTTTCCACCGTGTCCGTGGTGGTGAGCTGTCCTCCCGGCTGATCCCCCTCCAGCACCAGCGGCGACAGCCCGGCCCGGGCAAGGTAGATGGCAGCCGTCAGACCGGCACAGCCCCCGCCCAGAACAATGACATCCTCCTGCTTTTCCACGGAATGAGGACAGGGAAATTTTTTGGTCCGGCAAGGGCAAATGTTTCCTCCGGTCCAGGGGACCAGGACCGGCGAGGGTGGAGCGGCCGGCAATTTGCCGACACCTCTTTGGCATGGAAAAAACTCCCGGTTTTGGAATTTAGGGTCAGGACCCGTAAACCCGGTCCGCCGGTTGACGATCCAAAGGGACTATGCCTCTTTGCCAATTCCCCTCTACGAGGTGCCGTTGCAGCGTTTGACCGGAGAAGGCGAAGCTGGGGGCAAAGCCCCCAAAAGGGCCTGGTCGGCCTGGAGGCCTGGAGGTTTCAAAGGGGATTTCCAGGCGAAGATCTTTTTTTGCTCCTCCAGCTCAGTACGCACGGAGCCAGTATTTTGGGGAATCTACCCCAGGCAAGGCAATTTTCCGAAGACCGGAAAACCATTCACCCAGGCAGACGCACGGCGGAAAGGATCAGCGTCGTTTGCGCAATCATCGTCCCAATCACGGCTACGACAGTACCGATCAACCACTTGGCCACCAGACCCTTGATTCCGTGCAGTTCGTCCCTGACCCCACGAATCTCGAACGTGAGTCGATCGTCCACCCTGCGGATCTCAGCCGTAAGCCGCTCATC
>JAITSI010000012.1 GCA_031287845.1 Puniceicoccales bacterium | reverse complement strand
GCTGCCTCCAACTTGGCTATGAGGGCGGTGCCCATGGAAAACCCCTGCTGCATTTCATTGGAGGATAGGCTCAGCGCCGTGCTGTAGGTCTGCATGGTGCTGCTCAAATTCTCCGACGCGGTGCGGATCACGTCGGCCCAGCTCTGCAGTTGGGCATTGTTCGCGAAGAAGGATTTTTTTGCGGAGATGATGTCCTCGATCGGCTCCGTGTTGGAGGTATAGGCAGTGCCCAGTTCCTGGCTATAGATTTCCCCTTTTGTATCCTTTAATTTCACCCCTCCGGATACCAGTTCCTCCCATACTCCATTTTTATAGCGCAGTATGCCCGCATCGTCTATGTTGGCTATTTCCGTTACACCAGATCCCATTTGTGTGTAGGTGTATTTTTTGCCGGCGAAATAGGCGCTGATGGTCGCCTCATCGGTCAGCTTTGGGAGACCACTAATGGCACCGGGAATATCCCCACGTTTGTCACCGGTGCTATAGCTATTTTTCAAAATTTTATCCCGAAATACCGGATAGCTATCGGTACTACCCCCCATATTATTGTAGTATCCATTGTCTATTACGTATTTTGGAGTCAAATCTCCACTGCCATTCACTTCCAGGTAAAAGGCATTAATGCGAACAAAAAAGGCGTCTCCAAGGTCATAGTCGTTATAGGCTGCTATATAGAGAGCTGGCGAGATGCTCGTCGTAACCCACTCCTGGGGGGGGGTGACGCCGGCGGCGACGAGGGATTCCAGCAGCTGGTAGGAGACCTTTACGGCACCGTCCTTGTCGTCGAGATTCGTCTGGCGGGTGGTAAATTCGCTGAAAATTCTGGTGAGGACGACCATGCGCTGATTGAGCTCTTCCATGGCGTCGAGGATGTTGTCCATCATTGCCATGGTGTAGGCGGCGTGCTGGTAGATGACCCCCATCACAACCATCGTCAGATCCATCCGGGACAGGGCCGTTTCCGTCGGCTGGAATACCTGGGAGAAGTGGACAAATTTTGACCCCATGATGGGGTTGCCGGCATCGTCCACCCGGGCCGTGCCGTCCGCGTTGTGGAGGGGAACGCGGACGCAGAGGAATTCGCCGTTGTTGCCCTCGGCCCGGCCGAAGCCACCGCTGGGCAGTGCCACATAGTAGGCAAGATTGCCGTTGATGTCCACCTCGACGGTGGAATTTTCATCCCCGTCGACGTAGGCGTCCCGGAGAAGCTCGCTGCGATTTCCCGCCTGGACATCGAGAATCTGACGATAGACGCTGTACTGCCAAAGTTGGTCATAGCTCGTTGGAACGGTACCCATGGGAAGAGATTAGGGCACCGGCCATCGCCTGTCAAGGCCCCGGGCGTGGCCGGGGGCAAAATTGCACGTTTTGCCGCGCCGGCCGGCCGCCGGCTCCATTAAAAAGTTTGCGAATGGAAAACTTTCCCCCAAGGGTCGTCGCTCCCATGGAAGACGATCGCTCCTTTTCCGCCGTGGAGGCGAAGTGGCAGGAATTCTGGCGGCGCGAAGGAACCTTCGCCGCGGAAAATGGCGGGGATTGCCCTCCCTACTACGTGCTCGACATGTTTCCCTATCCCTCCGGCACCGGCCTGCACATCGGCCACCCGGAGGGCTACACCGCCTCCGACATCCTGGCCCGCTACCACTGGGCCCTGGGCCACAACGTGCTCCACCCCATGGGCTGGGATGCCTTTGGCCTTCCGGCGGAGCAGCATGCGGTGCAGACCGGCACCCATCCGGCGCTCAACACGGCCCAGAACATTGAAAAATTCCGCGGCCAAATCCGCCGCCTGGGCTTCGCCATCGACTGGAGCCGGGAAATCAACACCACCGATCCCCACTACTACCGCTGGACCCAGTGGATCTTTCTCCAGCTCTTCCGCCATGGACTGGCCTACGTGGACGAGCGGCCCGTCTGGTGGTGTCCCCAGCTCAAAACCGTCCTGGCCAACGAGGAAATCGTCGATGGCCGCTCGGAGCGGGGAAATTTTCCCGTGGAGCGGCGCCCCATGCGCCAGTGGATCCTGCGCATCACGGCCTACGCGGAGCAGCTGCTCCAGGGATTGGAGGGGCTGGACTGGCCGGACTCCACGAAGCGGCAGCAGATCGCCTGGATTGGCCGATCCGAGGGGGCGGAGATCGACTTTCCCCTGGCGGGGCTGGAGGATCCGATCCGGATCTACACCACCCGGGCGGACACGCTATTCGGCGTCACCTACCTGGTCCTGGCACCGGAGCACCCGGCCCTGGAACGCATCGTGGCACCGGGGCAGCTGGCGGCGGTCGAGGACTACCGGCGCCAGGCGGCGAGGAAGGGGGATCTGGAGCGCACGGACCTGGCCAAGGAGAAGTCGGGGGTCCCGACCGGTGCCCAGGCCCGCCACCCGCTCACGGGGGAGCCCATCCCCATCTGGGTCGCCGACTATGTGCTGGGCGCCTACGGCACGGGGGCGGTGATGGCCGTTCCCGCCCACGACGGCCGCGACTTTTTCTTCGCCCAGCGCCATGGCCTGCCCGTCCTTCCCGTGGTGTGGCCCAAGGACGGCGACGGCGACGGCGGCCTGCCCTACTGCGGCCCCGGCGTCCTCTTCGCATCGGAAGAATTCAGCGGCCTGTCCTCGGAGGAGGGAAGGGCAGCCATCGTGCGGCGCCTGGAGGAGCTGGGCCTGGGCCGCGCCGCCGTGAACCACAGGCTGCGGGATTGGGTATTCTCCCGGCAGCGCTACTGGGGGGAGCCGGTGCCCATCGTCTGGGTGGACGGCGCCGATTTTTCCGCCATCGCCGCCAACCCGGCCTCGCCATTTGCGGAATTTTTACCCGAAAAGCCCGTCCGCGCCCTGCGGGAGGGAAGGGAAATTTTTGCCGTGCCGCTGCCGGCCGGCCAGCTGCCCCTTCTCCTCCCCGCCGTGGAGAGCTACCTGCCATCGGACGACGGGGAAAGCCCGCTGGCCCGGGCCCAGGACTGGGTCGGCGTGGACCTGAACCCGGAGAGCGGCGAGCTGCGGCCGGCAGGGGGGGAAGGGCCGCCGGCCGGCTGGATCCGCGGCCGAAGGGAAACCAACACCATGCCCCAGTGGGCCGGCTCCTGCTGGTACCACCTGCGCTACCTGTCCCCGCACTGCTCGGAACGGCTCGTGGATCCCGCCGCGGAGGCCTACTGGCGGGTGCCCAACTTCTACATCGGCGGCGCGGAACACGCCGTGCTCCACCTGCTCTACGCCCGCTTCTGGCACCGCTTTCTCCACACCATCGGCGCGGTGGGGACCGCCGAGCCCTACCCGCGCCTCTTCCACCAGGGACTCATCCTCGGCGAGGACGGCAACAAGATGTCCAAGAGCCGGGGCAATGTGGTGAACCCGGACGAGGTCATCGGCCGCTACGGCGCCGACGCGCTGCGGCTCTTCGAGATGTTCCTGGGCCCCCTGGACGCGGTCAAGCCCTGGGACACGCGGGCCATCGGCGGCATTGACCGCTTTTTGAAAAAAATTTGGCGCTGGTGCCTGGACGAGGGCGGGCAATTTTCCCAAAAATTTTCCGCCGACCCCTGCGACGGCTCCCGGACCCAGCGCCTGCTCCACGAGACCATTGCCACCGTGCGCCGGGACATCGAGGCCCTGCACTTTAACACGGCCATTTCCCAGCTGATGATCCTGCTGAACCACCTGCAGCGGCTGGAGCGGGTGGAGCGGGCAACGGCGCTGGCCTTCCTCCAGCTGCTGGCCCCCTTCGCCCCCCACATCTGCGAGGAGCTGTGGCAGCGGGCCGGGGAGTCGCCCTCCATTGCCCGGGCGCCATTTCCCGTCCCCGACCCGGTAAAACTGCATTGCGAAACGGCAAAAATTTTGCTGCAGATCAATGGTCGGCTCCGCGGCGACCTGACCGTGCCGGTGGACCTGCCCGCCGGGGAGGTGCTGCGGCTGGCCCGGCTTCACCCCCGGGTGGAGCCCCACCTCATGGAGCGGGAAATTGTCAAAGAAGTCTATGTTTCTGGCAAGGTGGTTAACTTCGTTCTGCGCTAGGCGGCGGCCATCCCCTCCCCCCACCTCCCGGAGATGCGGGACCGCCGCGGCTCTGGCCTCGCCGTTTCTGCCCGCCGACTTTGACCCGGCCCGGGCCACGGTCACCCTGCTGGCCGGCCGTGGACTGTACCCCCTCCTCTGCGCCCGGCGCATCCTGGCCGCCGGGGTACGGCTCTGCCTCATCGCCTCCGAGGACGCGGAGGAGGAGCTGATGGAGCTGCTGCCGGAGGAGCGGCGGGCCCGCTACAACGCGGGGCAGATCGGGAAGTTGCTGCGCCGGCTCGGGGAATATGGCTCCACCCACGCCCTCATGGCCGGCCAGGTCGCCCCCAAGCGGCTTTTCCACGGGCTTCGCCTCGACGGCACGGCCATTCGACTCCTTGCAGGGCTGCGCCGCCGCAACGCGGAAACCATCTTCGGTGCCCTGGCCCGGGAGGTGGGCCGCCGGGGGGTGCGGCTGCTGGACGCGCGCTGCTTCATGGAGCAGGACCTGGCGCGGGAGGGCTACATGACGAAGACCAGGCCGCGGCTGGACCAGCTGGCCCACGGCATCGCCGTGGCCCGGGCCGTGGCGGCCCTGAACATTGGCCAGGGAATCGTACTGCACCGCGGGACGGTGCTGGCGGTGGAGGGATTCGACGGCACGGATCGCATGCTGCTGCGCTGTGCCGACTTTGCCACGGATCACAAGTGGTTCATCAAGACCTCCAAGCCGGACCAGGACCTGCGCTTCGACGTGCCGGTGCTGGGCCTGCGCACGCTGGATGCCCTGGCCGCGGGTGGGATCCGGGCCCTGGCCGTGGAGGCGGAGCGCACCATTTTGCTGGACAGGGAAAACTTTCTCCGCGAGGCCGACAGGCGTCGCATGGGAATTTGGGGCTATGGCATCGTTTCCTAGAATTCGGGCAATTCTTCTCGCCGCCGGCTGCGGGACTCGGCTGGGGGCGGACATTCCCAAGCAGTTTCTTCCCATGGCCGGCCGGCCGCTGCTGCACCACGCCCTGCTGGCGCTGGCAACGCATCGGCTGATAGATTCCGTGTACGTGGTTCTGCCGGAAGACTTTCTTCCCTTTGCCCTGCCCCGCCATCCCAAGATTGTCCGGCCCGTCGCCGGGGGCAAGCTGCGCCACCTCTCCACGGCCAACGCGCTCATGGAGATGGACGCCGGGGACGAGGAGTGGATCCTGGTCCACGACGCGGCCCGGCCCTTCCTTCCCCGGCCCTTGATCGACGAGGTCTGCTCCGCCCTCGTCCGCTGCGATGCCGTTGCCCCGGGACTTCCCGTCACCGACGCACTCGTCGAGCTGCCCAGCCTCTGCCCCCTGGACCGGAACCGGGTCCTGGCGCTGCAGACGCCCCAGGGCTTCCGCCACGGCCTCCTCCGGGACTGCCTGGAGGACCCGGCCATCGGCCACTGGCTGCCGACGAGCGAGTTCGAGCTGGTGCAGCGGCTCCACCCCCAGGCCCGGCTGCGGACGGTTTCCGGCCATCCGCTCAACGGAAAGGTGACGGACCGGACCAGCTGGCGCTGGATGGAGTGGGTGATGCAGACCTTCGCCGACGGAGAATTGGGGCGGTAAAAAAGTGGTTGACTCCTCTTGGGAAAGGAAATCTCCTCGGTCCCTGTGGCTATGGATAGAGAAAATGTGGAGTCCCGGGTGCGGGAGATCATTGTCAAGCAGCTCAACGTCAACGCGGAGCAGGTGAAGGCGGAGAGTTCCTTTCTCGACGATCTGGGAGCGGATTCCCTGGATCTGGTGGAGCTGGTGATGGCCTTCGAGTCCGAGTTCAGCGCGGAAATCGCCGGGGAAATTCCCGAGGCCGACGCGGAGCAGCTGCGCACGGTAAAGGACGTGGTGGACTACATCCTTGCCAAGGCCTGACGCCGCCCGCCGCCATGGTTGACCTGTCCCGTAACTCCCTGCGCCGCGTGGTGGTAACTGGCCTGGGCGCCGTTACCCCGCTCGGCCCTGACTTTACCAGCTCCTGGGATGGCCTCGTCGCCGGAAGGACGGGGGTTGGACCGCTGACCAAGATCGACGCCAGCCTATTTCCCTGCCGCGTGGCCGCCGAGGTGCAGGACTTCGACGCCGGCCGCTTCCTCGACGGGAAGGAGGTGCGGCGCCACGACCCCTTCACCCACTACGCCGTCGCCGCGGCCCACATGGCCCGGGATGACGCCGCCCTGCACCGCTACACCGACCCCCAGCGGGTTGGGGTGATCATCGGCTCCGGCATCGGCGGCCTGCGGACCATTGACGTCCAGTCGCGCATTTTGCACAGCCAGGGCCCCCGCCGCGTTTCCCCCTTCATGATTCCCGCCCTCATCGCCGACATGGCCAGCGGCGTCGCCGCCATCGGCCTCGGTGCCCGAGGTCCCAACTTTGCCGCCCTGACCGCCTGCTCCAGCGGCGCCCACTCCATCGGGGAAGCCTACCATTTTCTGCGCCTGGGCAAGGCGGATGCCATCTTTGCCGGTGGCACGGAGGGGAGCGTGAATGCCTTTTCCATCGCCGGCTTCTGCGCCATGCGGGCCGTCAGCACGGCCTTCAACGACGATCCTGCCCGCGCCAGCCGGCCCTTCGACGCCGATCGGGACGGCTTCGTCGTCGGGGAGGGGGCCTGCGTGCTGGTCCTGGAAACGCTGGACCACGCCCTGGCCCGCGGAGCCCGCATCTACTGCGAGGTGACCGGCTATGCGGCCAGCTGTGACGCCCACCACGTGACCGCGCCCGTGCTCGGCGGCGAGGTGCTGGCCCAGACGATCGGCGACGCGCTGCGGGAGAGCGCCCTGGAGCCCGGGGACGTGGACTACGTGAACGCCCACGGCACTTCCACGCCCTACAACGACCTCTGCGAGAGCAACGCCTACAAATTGGCCTTCGGCGAGGAGGCCTACCGGATCCCAATCAGCTCGGTGAAGGGGGCAACGGGCCACATGCTGGGGGCCGCCGGCGCCTTCGAGGCCGCCGTCTGCGCCCGGACAATCGTCACGGGCATCATCCCCCCCACCCTCAACTACGAGCGGCCGGACCCGGCCTGCGACCTGAACTACGTGCCCAACGTGGCCATTCGCCGGGAGGTGCGGGTGGCGGTCAGCGACAACCTGGGCTTCGGCGGCCACAATGCGGCGCTGGTCTTTCAAAAATTTTCTCCGCCATGAGACCGCTCCCCGGCGTTCCGGGACATCTTTCCCGCGTCCTCCTCCTCTGCGCCCTGTGCTCCGGCTGCCTGCACTACTCCCTGCGCGATCCCGCCCCGCTTCCCTTCCGCAGCATCGCCATTGCCCCAATCGCGAGCCCGGCCTGGACCCACCTCACCCAGGACCTGCTTCGCCGGGAGCTGGCCAGGGAAATCGCCGGCTGCCCATCCCTGCGCCTGGCCGATTGCGCCGACGATGCCGACGCCATTTTGGAAATTGTCCCCGTTGACTTTTCCCAGGGCGCTGCCAGCACCGCGCCCGGCGATTCCCGCCGCGCCACCTCCTATAATTTGCGCCTGGAGGCCCGCTGCACCCTCCGGGACCGGCGCAGCGGCCGGGAATACTGCCAGGGCCAGACCGTTGCCGCCACCGTGTCCTGCCCCGCCGGCCCCCGCTCCATCGCCAACCGCCGGGATGCCCTCCCCGAGCTGGTCCGGGAGCTGGCCCTGCGCATCCACAATCTCATCCTGGGGCTCCGCTGATGGCCTTCCCCGTGCCATCGCTGCTTGCCTGCGACCACGGCGCCGTCTGGGATAGCCTGGAGCCGCTGCTCCGCTCCCGCCGCGTCCACCGGCTCCACTTCGACGCCATGGACGGCCACTTTGTCCCTAATTTTGGCTTTTCTCCCCAGCTGCTGCGGGATTTGGACTCCCACATTCGCCTCTGCCAGCTGCCCCGGCCCCGCTTCGACGTGCACCTGATGGTGCAGCATCCGGAAAAGGTTTGGCCCATCTTCTGGGAGGCCGGTGCCGACGGCATTTCCTTCCACGGGGAGTGCTGTCCGGATCCTCTGGCGCTGGCAAGGGAGCTGCGGGCGCTTGGCCTGCACTGCGCAATGGCCCTGCGGCCGGAATCTCCCCTGGAGCTGGCACTGGCCTGCGGTCCCCTATTGGATGAGCTGCTACTCCTCGGCGTCTCCCCCGGATTTGGCGGCCAGCCCGCCGTGGGCGGCCTCGTGGAACGGGTGGAACGGGCAGCGGAACTGCGCCGGGAGAGGAATTTGAACTTTTCCCTCGCCGTGGATGGCGGAGTAAACCGGCAAACGCTGGGTCCGCTGGCGGCGGCCGGCATGGACATTCCCATCGCCGGGAGCGCCATCCTGGGCCAGGATGATCCCGTCCGCGCCCTGGCCGAGCTGGGAAAAATTTTTGAAGAAAATCGGTTGCCAAGCCCTGGCCGCTCCTAGAGGTTCCCGGCCGTGGGGAGGGCGGAAGAGCGGTCCGTTGCGGCGATTGCCTTGGCAACGGGCGCATCCCGCATCTTTGGCCTGGTGAGGGACATGTTGCTCTTTGCCCTGCTTGGCCTTTCCCCCTGGAATGGAATCTTTGTCTTCGCCTTCACCGTCCCTAACCTGTTCCGGCGCTTGCTGGGAGAGGGCGCGCTGGCATCGGCCATGCTGCCGCTTTTTTCCGAAACCCTGGTCCGGGACTCCCGGGAGCGGGCCTTTGCCTTTCTTAATCAAATTTTAACGCGCCTCGCCGTTGCCCTTGGCCTCCTGCTCCTTGTCGCCGCCCTTGCCTTCCTTTCGCTGCGCCAATTCCTGGACCCGCACTGGGAATTGGCCCTGCGCTTCACCGTCCTGCTCTCCCCCTACCTGCCGCTGACCTGCCTGTGCGCCATGCTCTGCGGGGCGCTCAACGGCCTTGGCTCCTTCGGCTGGCCGGCGCTGACCTCCCTCTGGCTCAACTGCTCCCTGCTCCTGGCCGCCGCGCTGGGGCTTTGGCTCGTCCCCGGCGACGCCGCCGGCGCCACCCTCCTCCTCTGCGCCGGCGTGCTCGCCGGCGGCTGCGTCCAATTGGCCTTTCCCTGGATTTTGCTGCGGCGCCGGCTTTGGAAATTTCGCTGGATCTGGCCGTCGAGTACTTTGCTGCTCCGCCTGTGGCACCTATTTCTGCCGGCCCTGCTCGGCGCGGCCGTCGTCCAGGTCAACGCCGCCATCTCCCGCCTGCTCGCCTTCTCCCTGACCGGGAACGGCATTTCCACCCTCTACCTCGCCAGCAGGCTGGTGGAACTTCCCCTCGGCGTTTTTAGCATCTCCATCGCCACCGTTGCCTTCACCGACCTGGCCCGCCTGGCCGCCTCCGGTGACCGCGCCGCCTTTGGCGAGCGCTACCGCAGCGCCTGCCGCTCCATTGCCATGGTCACGGTCCCCGCCATGCTCGGCCTGTTTCTGCTGGGCCGGCCCATCCTCACCCTGTTCTTCCGCTGGGGCCACTACGGCGCCTCCGAGCTGGAGCAGACCATTCCCGTCCTCTGCGCCTCCGCCCTCGGCATTCCCTCCTACGCCCTCTCCGCCCTTGCCGTCCGCGCCTTCCACGCCCGCCAGGACATGGCCACCCCCCTGCGCATCGCCCTGGTGAGCGTGGTGGCCAACCTCATCCTCACCGTCGTCCTGGCCCGCCGCTGCGCCGCGACCGGCATCGCCCTGGCCGGCGTGGCCAGCTCCCTGATCCAGTGGGTCCTGCTGGAATGGCGGGCGCGGGCCTTCCTCGGACCCCTTGTCCCATCCCGGTTCTGGATGACCTTTTCCAAATTGCTGCTGGCTAACGGATTTTTGGCATTTCTACTGCTGGCCATCGGCCGCTGGATTCCCTTCGCCATTCCTCCCCGGCCCGCCGCCCTGCTGCAGCTTTCCCTTTCCCTGCCGCTGGGCTTCGCCGGCTATTTTTTTCTCCTGCGCCGGGTCCATTTCGACGAAGTTTCCCTCTTTTCCACATTTTTTTCCCATTTTTTCCGGAGGCGGTCCCGGTGAGCGGCCCTGGCCCCGTCCGCCCCTGGGGAGAAATTTTTTTCGACTTTCCCGGCCATTTCCCCTTTTCCACGCCCGTCGCCGCACCGGTGGACGACGACCGCCGCCTGGGACCGCGGGATGGGATCGGCCTGCGCGTCTTTTTTGCCCGGCGGGGGGTGGGCGACGATGGCCACCGGCACATTCCATCGGCCCTGGCCCGGGGGGTGGATGCCCTGGTTGTGGATGCGGACTGGCCCGGCTCCGCCGCTGTCCCCACGCTGCGCGTCGCCGATGTGCGGGAGTTCTGGTCCCTGGTCTGGAGCCGCTGGCACGGGAACCCCGATGGGCGCTTGGCCGTCCACGCGGTGACGGGGACAAACGGCAAAACCACCTTCGTCTGGGCTCTCCAGCACCTGCTGGGGCCGGAATCCTGCGGCCGCCTGTCCACCGTTGACCCCTGCGAAGATCCCTTCGGCGCTGGCCCCGTCCCTCCCACCACGCCGTCCGCCCCCGCCGTCCACGGTGCGCTTGCCGCAGCCGTCGCAGCCGGAAAGGACCACTTCGCCCTGGAGATTTCCTCCCACGCGCTGGACCAGAAGCGCCTCTGGGGGCTGCGCCTGGCCAGTGCCACCTTCACCAACCTGGGCCATGACCACCTGGACTATCACGGCACGGTGGAGGAGTACTTCGATGCCAAGTGCCGGCTCTTCGACGGCCGCGGCGGGCCCGTGCCGGAAATTTGCTCCGTGGGCGGGACAACTCCCCAGGGCCGGCGGCTGCGGGAACTGCTCCTGGCGAAGAAAATTCCCGTGCAGAGCTTTGGGACGGACGATGGCTGCGACTGGCAGCTGCTCCAATGGAAACCGGACGGGGACGGCATGGACCTGTGCCTGCGGGCCGGAGGGGAGATCCGCGCGCTGCGGCTGTCCCTGCTGGGGGAGTGGAATGCGCTCAATTTGCTGGCCGCCCTGGCCATCGCCGCCCGCCATAGGCCGTTGGACCAGCTCTGCGAACGCCTGCGGTCCTTTTCTCCTCCCCCGGGCCGCATGGAGCGCCTGTGCCTTCCCGGCGGTGCCCTTGCCCTCATCGACTACGCCCACACGCCGGACGCGCTCCGGGCCGCGCTGGAATGCCTGCGCCGCCACTTTCCCCGGGGAAGGATTATTTTGGTCTTTGGCTGCGGAGGGGAACGGGATAGGCAGAAGCGGCCCGCCATGGCCGCCGTGGCGGAGGAATTTTCCGATTTTTCCATCGTGACCAATGACAATCCCCGCGGCGAATCCCCGGACGCCATTGCCGCTGAAATTTGCTCGGGATTTTGCAAAAATTTCCACCGCACCGTCCTGGACCGGAGGGCTGCCATCGCCCTGGGAATCCGCCTGGCCCGGCGCCTGGGCAGGGACGGCATCCTGCTCGTCGCCGGCAAGGGCCACGAGCATGGCATGGAGATGGGAGGAAAAATTTTCCCTTTCCAGGACCGGCGCTGCCTAGAGGATGGGGGAGCGCATGGCTAGGGATTTCCAAGATTTGCTCCCGCTGGGGCTGGAGGAGGTTACGGGGGGCCACTGGCTGGCCGGACCACCGGCGGGGCCCATCCGCGGGGCTGCCATCGACAGCCGGCTGCTACTTCCCGGCCAGCTGTTCGTCGCAATCCGCTCCGACCGGGACGACGGCCACCGCTACCTGGAGGAGGCCCTCCGGGCCGGTGCCGCCGCGGCACTGGTCCAGGAGCCGCGGCCAAGGATTCCCCTGGCCCAGCTGTGCGTCGACGACACGGAGCTGGCCCTGCTGTCCATCGCGGCCGCCTACCGGGCCACGATTTCCTGCCCCATCGTCGCCGTCGCCGGAAGCTACGGCAAGACCACGGTCAAAGATCTGCTGGCCACACTGCTCGGCCGGGAAACGTGCCATGCGACGGAGGGAAATTGGAACAATTGCCGCGGGATGCCGCTGACACTGCTCGGCTTCCGGGCCAACGTCCACCGCCACGCGGTCCTGGAGGTGGGAATTAGCAAGCCCGGGGAGATGGGCGCCCTTGCCAGCACACTCCGGCCCAGCCACGTAATTTTTACCGCGCTGTCCCACAAGCACGGAGAATTTTTCCCATCCCAGCGGCATCTTCTAGAGGAAAAGCTGCGCATTGCGGAGTTTGTGGACGGATGGGAGGGCACATTTGTCACCACCACTGCCCTTGCCTCCGATCCCGCCCTGGACCACCTGCGCCACCGCATGGTCTGCGTCGATGACCGGGCAAATCCCATCCCCGCTCCGACCAATGTTCCCTGCCTTTCCTTTTTCCGCGACGGTTGCTCCGTCGCCATCCATTATCCCGGCGAGTCTACGCCGCGCCGCTTTTCCCTGCCGCGGCCGTCCGATGGCTTTGCGCAAAATTTTGCCCTCTGCCATGCCATGGCCTGGAAGCTGGGGGTTTCCGATGGCGCCATGGCCGATCGACTGACCCGCTGGCGCTGGCCCGACCTGCGGGGTCAAATTTTTTACGATCCGGTCCGGAGCTGTGTCTACTACGTGGACTGCTACAACTCCGATTTGCCATCCCTGGTCGACGCGGGCCGCACCTTTGCCCGGCTGTTTCCCAAAAGTCCTCGGCTGTTCGTGATCGGCGGCATGTCCGAGCTCGGCACCCGCAGCGACACCCTCCACCGGGAGGCCGGCATGGCGCTGCCGTTCCTTCCCGGCGATCGATTTTTTCTCCTGGGCCGGGAGACCCACCCCCTGCGCGCCGCCCTGCTCTCCCGCTCCGTTCCGGAAAAGGACGCCATCCTCTTCGAGGCGAAGGAAGAATTGCAACAGGCCTTGGCCACGTTCCGTGGAACAATTTTTTTCAAGGGCAGCCGCTGCTACGCCCTGGAGTCGCTCATTGACCTGGGCCGGTGCCTGCCCGTGCTCCCCGGCACTTCCCCCTGAGGCCTCCAGGGCCGGCAAGCCCATTTGGGGGCGCCGCCCCCAGCTTCGCTTCCCCCAGGCCTCGAGGGCCGGCCGGGCCCGGTTGGGGGCGTTGCCCCCAGCTCCGCTTCCCCAAAGCCATCGGTGCCGTAGCGACGACATTTCGCGGGGGGAGTGCCAGAGGGGGCGCAGCCCCCTTTGAATGATCCCTCCGTGATAGACGGTCAACAGCGGAGCAATTCCCTTGCAGCCTATTTCATTGAAACCGTATTCATCTATAACCATAACCCCAATCCATCGGAAAATGTCCAAAAATTTGGCGTGCTCGGCGCGCTCTATCGGCAAGGGGCAAAGTGACATTTCCCATTGATCCACCATCCTGCGGCCCATCGGAATCGTGCGGGTAAGAATGCGGCCTTACCCTTCGCGGACACGGAGCCGCAGGGCACGGCCCACGGGATTCCGGCCGGGCGATGCGTCAAAATAGCTTGCGGACAATTTTGTCCTGTCTTTCACTGGGCCCTAGGGGAGGTATCATGGATAGGGGAGGCATCACGGCTAGGGGAGTCACGGATAGGCAGAGCGCGCTGGAATACCTGGCAAAGATGGACGAGTACTTCGAAAAGGCCGCCATGATTCCGGAGGAGATGATCATTACACCGCCGGTCAAAGAGAAGCTTTTGCCCGTGCTGGGCAGCTGGCCTGAGCTGCGGCAGAGCATGAAACTAGGGCCGTGGAGCCGCAACTACCGCGTTTGCACCGGCAACGGCGCGAAGTGGGAGCTGGTCAATCTGCGGAAAAACTTCGACTACCTGGCACAGCACGGGGAGAAGGAGCCCTTTCTAATCTGCGGCAACGACTCCTGCGGCAGGGACCGGGCCTGCACGGCCCTGTACCTGCGGAGCGGAAATCTAATTTTTGCGGCACAGCTGGATCTGCCGGTTCTCAAAAATGCCAAGCGGGAAGGGCTGGCGCACATGGAAAAGGTGCGGCTGATAGGGAAGGAAATGGAAGCACAGGTCCACAACCTGCTCGCCATCCACGGCGCAGCGGGAGAGGGAACCGGAATCCCGGCGACGGCGCTCCTGGCCTACGTCTATTCCAATCTGCCCGACGCCGACCGGCCCGGCCCAGAGGGGAAGCCCTTCGGCCTGCGCATGGATGGCGAAGCGGACTTCACCTGGACGGCGCAACCGCCGGAAATCGGCCTGCACTGATCCGATCCACCGGCCGAAGACCCAGGGGGAGCCCGTGCCCCCCCTGCGAATTGCCCGGCTCCCCTGGACGGTGGAGGGCGGGAAAAATCCTAGGCTCAGGACCTGTAAACCCACATTCCACCTTCACCTGAAAAAGTGCCCGATACGGACCTGTGGCACAGGAGCTTGACTTCTTGAGGGAAAGGCCTCCTACGGGCGCTGCCCGGCGGAGCGGGCAGTGCCGCGGGACGGCCCTGATGGAGGCCTCGAGGGCCGGCCGGGCCCATTTGGGGGCTTTGCCCCCAGCTTCGCTTCCCCCAATTATCGATGCTACGGCACTCCGTGGGCGGGGAATTGGCAAAGGGGCGCGGCAGCCCCCTTTGCGACCTCCGGGCCCGGTTGGGGGCGCTGTCCCCAGCTTCGCTGTGCTTCGCTTCCCCCAGGCCATCGGTGCCATGGCGACGGCACTTCGCGGGGGGCCAGGGGGGCACAGTCCCCTTTGAACTGTCATTGGCCCTACCGGGCCAAAGAAATCGTCGGGTCCTCCTTCGCCTCTGCCATGCGCCGGGCCCGGGCATACTGCTCCTGGAAGCGGCGCGTAATTTTCCGCTGCAGGGCGAGTGACTTTGCCGGGCTGGCCTGGTGCAGGATGGGCTCCAGGGTCTGGG
Organism: Puniceicoccales bacterium; assembly: GCA_031287845.1. Classification (GTDB taxonomy): domain Bacteria; phylum Verrucomicrobiota; class Verrucomicrobiia; order Opitutales; family JAIRLM01; genus JAISOW01. The sequence goes on along the minus strand of JAITSI010000012.1, from coordinate 6,288 downwards.
AAATTTCCCCGATGGCAAAGCCGGAAAAGTCTTCCAAAACGCGCAGGGCATTCTCCGCCGCCTCCCACCTGCCCTCCTCCCGCGCCTCAAGGATGGCGCGCCACGCCTCCACCAGTTCCCCGTGGGGCACGATGCAGGAATATTTGACAGCCCACTTGAGGGCGGCGTAGACGGCGATGGTGCGCTCGCGGTGGTAGTCAAAGTCGGCCAGGTCCACGTAGGGATTGCCGGAAACCAGCCGGTAGGGGTCAAATTCGGCGGAGTAGATTTCCCGGCGCATGGCGGGACGGAACAGGCCACTGCGCACGGGCCCGCCCGGTGTCCCGACGGCAAAGGAAACCACCTTCTGGCCGTCCAGGCCCAAAACGTATTCCATGAACAACTTGGCCACATTTGCATTGGGAGCACCCCGCAGCATGGCGATGGGGTCCGCGCTGATGGCGGAGCCGTTTGCCGGGAGCACGAAGCGCAGCCGCCCGTGGCCGCAGCGCCTTCTATCCTCGTCGACCTGGGACTGGCCCATGAAGTCCACGATGATGCCGACGGCGCTGTTGCCGCTGGAGACGTCCAAGATCATCTTGGACGGGGCATCGGCGTAGTAGCGCGCGTTGGCCGAAATGCGCTGCAGCAGGCGCAGTCCCCGCATCCATCCCTCCGCCACGCCCCGCCGCTCCCGCTCCTCCGGAGCCATGCCCTCCTCCCTTGGCATTTCGCGCAGGCAGAACAGCATCTGCTGCTGGATGATGGATTCGCAGGCCTTGAGAAGGGCGCTGCTCTTTGACGGGTCCGCCAGCGCCACCATGCCCACGAGCCGGGGATCCGCCAGCTGTTCCCACTGGACAATTCCGTCGCCGTCCACGCCACGGGCCGCCAGCGCATCGCGGTTGATCAGGATGCCAAAGGTGGAAAATACCTGGCCGAACCAGCGGCCCTGCCCGTCCCAGAGTTCTTCCCCGGCAAAGTGGTGGGGGATGGCCTCATCGCAGAACCACTCCGGATGCTCCTCCCGCAGGCCGCAGTCCACCAGGGTCCCCAGGTCCGCCTGGATGACGAACTCCGAGGCGCCGCCGCCAAAGAACAGGTCCACGCCCGAGGAGATGGAGGAGTCGTAGAAGCTCCCGCAAACCTCCCGCTCCAGCTGGGTCTTCCAGCGGCTCCGGTCCGCGGTCCTGTGGACAAATATGCGCTGCACCTCATCGGTCCAGGGCCGGTGCAGGTCGTGTTCCCAGTGGTAGCGGAAGGCGCCGGTGTAGACGCTGTCCAGGTAGCGGATCACCTCGCTCACGCCGCCCAGAAAGCGCCAGTCCACGTAGACCGTCCGGCCCGTGCGCCGCCGGTACCACTCCCGAAAGCCCCGGCCCAGCTCGTAGCGCAGATTTTCGTTGTGGCCGGTGAGGATGACCACGGTGTCATCGGCGGCCGCGTCGATGGCCGACCGGGAGTCGCGGACAAGGAAGGGCAGGCTCAGCACCGCGGCGAGGGAGAGACCGAGCAGGGATTTGCGGAGCATGGCAAAGAGATCAGGACCGGAGCAGGAGCACGTCCTCCGGCCGCATGTTGGCGTAGATGATTTCCTCCGAGCTGTGCTGCAAATGGCGCGGATTGAGCTCCGACACCTTGAGGCGGATGCCGCAGCGCAAAAAGTCGTAGTGGGCCACCTCGCCGAAGTAGGTCACGTCCACAAGCTTTCCCTCCAGGCAGTTGCAGTCGATGCGTTCCCCGCGCAGGCGGATGGCTTCGGGTCGCAGAGACAGGTAGACGTGGTCTCCGAGGGCGATGGCCGGGTCACCGGCCGTCCCCAGCAACTGGCCCAGCGCGGTCTCCACCGTGCACCGCTCCCCCTCCCGGCCCAGCACCCGGCCCTCGACGAAGTTGCTCTCCCCCACGAACTGCGCCACGAAGCGATTTTTCGGGGTCTTGTAGACCTTGAGCGGGGTTCCGACCTGCTCCACCCGGCCCCGGGAAAATACGGCGATGCGGTCGGCGACGGACAGGGCCTCCTTCTGGTCGTGGGTGACGTAGACCGTGGTAAGCCGGTGGGCCTTGCAGAGCCGGCGGATTTCCAGGCGCATCTCATTGCGCAGCTGGGCATCCAGGTTGGACAGCGGCTCGTCCAGGAGCAGGCAGCGCGGCCGGATGGCCAGGGCCCGGGCCAGGGCCACCCGCTGCTGCTGGCCACCGGATAGCTCGTTGGGCTTGCGCTGGGCATACTGCTCCATGCGGACGCTGACCAGGGTCTCCTCCAGCCGTTCCTGGATGACAGAGCGGGGCAATTTTTTCTGCCGCAGGCCGAAGGCCACGTTGTCGGCGACGGTCATGTGGGGCCAGAGGGCATAGCTTTGAAATACCATGCCGGTCTGGCGCAGGTGGGCCGGAAGGCGGGTCACGTCCCGGCTGCCGAAAAACAATTGTCCGGCATCCGGGGCACAGAAGCCGGCCAGGATGCGGAGGAGCGTGGTCTTGCCGCAGCCGCTGGGGCCGAGGAGAAAAAACAGCTCCCCCCCTTGGACGGAGAGGTGGATGTCCTGGAGCGCCATCGCCGTGCCGAAGCACTTTGACACGTGTTCAACGCCGATCCCAACCATGGGCGGCGCAACCCTTGGTGGGGGGATGGGGCTTGTCAAGAAAAGTTAGGGGAGTTGCGTGATTTGGATAATAACCTGCTGATGGTAAGCATTATATGCCACGGCCCGGAAGCCAAATCCCCGCCCCTGGATCAGCTCGCGGAAGGCCCGGAACTCGTCCTCCTCCGCGCCTGGGTAGTTGTAAAATTCGTCAAATATCAGCACCGTCCCCACCCGCAGCAAGGGTAGGAGCGGGGTCAGCCCCTCGACGGCGCTGGCGTAGAGGTCACTGTCGATGTGCACCAGGGCGAGCGGAGCGGGGCCAATGGCGGGCAGCAGCTGGGGCAGGGTTTCGGAAAAGAGGCCCTTGACCGCGACCACGTTGTCGAGCAGGGGAAAGGGCGGCTGCCGGCCCGTGTCGGAGGCCGACTTCGGGGCAAAGGTGCCGATGGGCATGTCTCCCAGGTCCCCGCGCTTCCAGACGTAGGGCAGGCCGGTGTAGGTATCAAGGGCATAGACCGTGCTCCGCGAAAAAACGGCGCCCAGCAGGTTGCTCGACTTGCCAACGCCGGAGCCCAGGTCGATGGCGATGCCGTCGGGAAAGGCTTCCAGGGCGAGAAGTGCCCCGAAGATCATGATGTGGGCGTCGGTGGTGAGCGGGATGGCATCGGACAAAAACGTGTCCACGAAGGCGGCGCTGGCAGGAATCTCGGAGTAGTGCCGGTTGTGGGTGCCAAATTTGTGCACCTGGGACCCGCGGGGGCCCGCCGGATCCAGGGAACGCTTGCTGGCGTTGGGCGGTATGACCACGTGCCGGGCCCAGTCGTAGCGCTGGAGGACGCAGGACGGCAGCGGCGCGACAAAGGGAGAAGGCTCCGTGGCCCCGGCCGGCGGAGGAAGTTGAAGGATGGAGGCAAGACCCAGCAAAGCAGCGCTTAAGGTAACCATGACTTTCCCATGATGGCCGCACCGGTGGAAACCGCAAGCATTTTTTTCCGCTCCGTCGAATGGGATCCGGATGCACTCCGCGGCCCGGCCGATCCCGATGGGCGCCGGGAAATTCCACCGCTGGCCCCCGGCCGTTTTGCCGGCGGATGCGCTCCGATGTGGCGTGAAATTTTTCCGCAAAAACGGTAAAAAAAGTTTGCCATCCCGTCCGAATGTCGTCAGACTGTCCAAATGTATGACAATATAGGGAGTCAGGGAGTCAGGGAGTCAGAGGCTTTCTTTGCGCGTTGATTTTTAGCCTGGGGGCAATGGCGCCGCTGGCCGGGGGGACGATTTCCATCGATTCGCCCCGGACCGGAGAGCTTGTCCTGACGGAGGGAGATTTTACCAACGGGGAGGCGGAGATCGTCTTTACGGATAGTGGAACCCTGGCCGGGGGGATTGGTTTTGCGGATGGACTGGCCTACCAGGGTAAAGTGTTGGTTTTGAGAAATTTGAGCTCTGCGGAAAATGTTATTACTGGCGCAATTGGCATTGATTTAAAACCGCTTTTTTCACAATCACTTCCCAATGCTAATAGCGCTTGGCCTGGACAACATTCGTTCACTATCCGCCTTGCATCCGATGGAAGGACGTTTGGGGTGAAGGGCTCTGTATTTGGTCTTGGCTTTTACGATGATCCTTCCTCGGACTATGTGAGCGTTGCCTCTTCGATTGTCTTTGATCCGGCTGGCGCAAGGGTTAATTGGACGGCCGACTGTTGCTGTTTTGGGGGAACGACGCACAGAGGCATTAAAAAATGTAATGCTCTATGCGACTGGACCGTTGGTTCTTTCGCCAATGGAAGTACATTTACATCGTCAAGTAGCAGCTATTTTGGTAGTAATTATGGTAGTATTTTTGGATTCATTAATTGTAAGGGAGTCCTCGACGGATTGTTGGCTTTGCTCGATGGGTGGCGCTTTGCTCCAATAGGCCATGAAATGCATTTTCAGGGTAGTGGCTCTGTTTTTGGCAGTATTTATCAAATTGGATGTTCGGAAAATTTCTATGGCACAAATTTTATGCGTGGCCTAAATGACTGGCAATTGGCAAGTATTGGCAATGACAATGAGTTTGTGGGGGGGAGTTCCATTTTTGGGCGTATTGAATGTACTAATGTTAATGACATTGGAGGGCACGGTGTCGCTATCCTAAATGACTGGAAAATTGGTCCCATCGGCAATGGCAATCGATTTGCCGCATCTGGAAGCATTTTTGGCCTAATTACCCTTTGCTCAAATGGTACCAGCTCACTGAACGGTTGGAGGTTGGCGGGTATTGGCAACGGCAATGAATTTGCGGGTGGCTATTCCATCTTTGGTTGCATTAAAGAAGTTGGAGGAAATTGCTCATCTGCCCTGAACGACTGGAGGATTGGTTACATTGGCAATGATAATCGCTTTCTGAGCTCCGCAACTACCGCGGTGGGAATATTTGGATTGGTGACAGAAACTGAATTTTATGGCGATGATCGGATATTGAATGATTGGAAGCTGGAGGGCATCGGCAATTTCAATCTTTTTGAGGGAAAAAGTAGTAGTGGTGGTGGTGGCGCATCCGCCTTTGGCCTGGTGTGTACCATTAGCTATGCTTCCGTATCCGCACTGGAAGATTGGTACATTGGACCCATTGGAATAGGCAATTGCTTTTTGGCATGGGGGAACAGTGGCTCTGCTGGGTGTGCCATTGGCGGGATTTGGACGAATCAAAGCTCTAGTCAAAGCGGTGCTACCGTTTCCATCCTCAATCGTTGGACCCTGGCAGGTTTTGGTAGTGATAATATTTTTGGTGCGTTCAAGCAAGGTGGGGCGGCGGCTATTTTTGGTCTCTATGCCAGGGCCGGTACCAGGGACGGCAATGAAAACGAATCTCCCGCGATTGGCAACGGCTGGCGTATTGGCCCCATTGGTTCCGGCTGCGCCTTTTTCACTGCCAGCGACGACTATGTGCGTCACGTACGGGACCATGCCGGGACAATTTTTGCGCATTTTCCCAAGGAAGGACCTGGTCCGGGAACCTTACCACCGCCGGGGGCCTATTTGCCTAATCATGCTGGAATTTTTGCCCTTTACACAAATAGCACTTTATGTGCGAAAAATGGAATTTTCGAAAAGTGGACCTTTGACGGCTTTGGCAGCGACGTTTGCCTCATCGCCACGGCATCGAGCCGTGCGAACGTTTTTGGGGGAATGTTCAATTGTAATCCAATTGGCAATAATCCTTCCGCAGAGTCCAAGGTGCTAAACGGCTGGAAATTTGGCCCATTTGGCGATCGCATTACGCTTCAAAGCACGGCGGAAACCGCTGGTATTTTTGGAATGGCGAGCAACTGTACGCTTCCCATCTTTTTTTGCTGCGATTGGACCTTTGCCGGCCTTGGCAATCGATCTATCATAGAAGCCCATGGCCAGCGTAGTGCTTCCGTCTTTGGACATAGCATAATGGCGGCAGATACTAACCAAGGTTTGATTACGGCTTTTCGTGGCTGGACCCTGGGACCAATTGGCGAGGAAAATCGTCTTATTGCCACCACCCATACTTCCGATTCGAAGGGCTACCCATCGCTCGCTTCCGTTTTTGGGCTTTTGACCTATGCTAAGCTGTCTGGGTATAGTTTTTTTGATCGCTGGACTGTTGCTGCCATTGGCCGCCGCAATAGCTTTGTTGCTACGGCGCAGTCTAATGGCGACGCCTTTGCGGGAATCTTTGCCACGGCTGCCCGGGCGCACTTCGA
>JAITSI010000076.1 GCA_031287845.1 Puniceicoccales bacterium | reverse complement strand
AAGTTGTGCATTCCAACCGGGCGAAAAATTGCACAATTCGTTGGAATTCTAACTACGACCCTGGCGCTAGCTGCAGCGGTGGTGACGGTGATTCTTTTTTTTGCAACTGCCCTCGTTCCACTCACATTCCTCTGGCCCATGGCCATTGCCTGCGGCTGCGTGGCTCTCATTGGCCTGATTGCCTATGGAATCGCCCGCCACGGGGACTGGTGGGAAACTTTTGCTGACATGCCACTACGGATAAAAATGAGAGTACATAAAAGGATTGTTGCCATCGATAATCATCCTTATAAATGGAATCAAGAAATGTGCCAATTACTTAACATTTTGTTGCAATGTTTGTCGCAATGCGATGAGAACACAAGTCAAAACAAATGGAAACGCATTGCGGACGCATTGGAAATACTGCCAAGGGATGATTTTGAAGCATGTTTAAGCGGTGCTGAAAATAACCCTGTTCTTCCCCTGTTTCAATACTGCAAGTATGGCGACGTTCTGGTTAGAGTGCTGAAACTATTTCGAAAACGGTTGCCCTCTAAAATCCTTTGGGAGAGACAATTAATGAATTCCCACGGGGAACTATATAAGAAAATTGCGGCCCGGGCAAGTGAAAATGAGGCCGTTAGGCAGGCGTGGAACAAACTGCTTCGCCATGCGGGTCCAAAGCCCGCCGAGCTCAACTAACTCACCGATTAGAGAGGGGCATTGGGCAGGAGAACCATTGGCCTATTTCTCCTTTCCATGGATTGCCACGGCACCGATTAGCAAAAAAAGCGGAGCCGGCGGCCGGGGAATGCGGGGCAAGCTTGGATATGGCTTGGACAGCCGGTTGCGGAGCAAAATGAATCTTGAAAATGCCTAGGGTCAGGACCCGTAAAACCACATTCCACCTCCATCTGGAAAGATGACCGATACGGACCTGTTGTGCAGGAGCTTGACTTCTTGAGGGAAGGGGCGCTCACGGGCGCTGCCCGGTGGAGCGGGCAGTGCCGCGGGCCGGCCCGGATGGGGAAAGAGCTACGCGGGGCGACCTGCGCGCTGCGATAGCAGAAGCATCGCGGCCTCGAGGGCCGGCCGGGCCCTATTGGGGGCTACGCCCCCAGCACCGCTACGCTGCGCTTCCCCCAAATGTCGGTTATTCAAAGGCCGGCCCGCCAGCTTTGGATGGAACCGTCCGTAGCGCCCGGCCGGCCGGCGTCCCGAGCGAAGCGAGGGGGCCTCGAGGGCCGGCCGGGCCCATTTGGGGGCTTTGCCCCCAGCTTCGCTTCCCCCAACTATCGATGCAGCGGCACTCCGTGGGCGGGGGATTGGCAAAGGGGCGCGGCAGCCCCCTTTGCGACCTCCCGGCCCGGTTGGGGGCGCTGTCCCCAGCTCCGCTTCTCCAAGCCGTCGGTGCCATGGCGGCAGCACGCCGCGCGGGGGGCCGGGGGCGCAGCCCCACTGTCAACCGGCGGACCGGATCTGGCTATGAAGCCTGGCCTACGGTTAGGACCCGCAAAACCACATTCCACCTCCACCTGGAAAAGTGATCGATACGGACCTGTGGCGCAGGAACTGACTTCTTTGAGGGAAGGGGCGCTTACGGGCGCTGCCCAGCGGAGCGGGCAGTGCCGCGGGCCGGCCCTGATGGAGAAAAAGTTACGTGGGGCGACCTGCGCGCTGCGGTAGCAGAAGCATCGCCCAGCACCTTATTCCATCATCTCCTGGGGTTGGGCCGGCCCGCCAGCCTTGGATGGAACCGTCCGCAACGCCCGTCCGGCCGGCGTCCCGAGCGAAGCGAGGGGGCCTCGAGGGCCGGCCGGGCCCATTTGGGGGCTTTGCCCCCGGCTTCGCTTCCCCCAACTATCGATGCAGCGGCACTCCGTGGGCGGGGGATTGGCAAAGGGGGGCGGCAGCCCCCTTTGGAACCTCCCGGCCTCTAGGCCGGCCAAGCCAATTGGGGGCTTTGCCCCCGGCTCCGCTGTGCTCTGCTTCCCTCAGGCCACCGGTGCCATGGCGACGGCACTCCGTGGGGGGGCTGGGGGGCGCAGCCCCACCGTCAACCGGCGGACCGGGTTTACTGGTCCTGGCCCTAGTGCCAGGCAAGCTTTTCCCGGAGAACGGAGAAGTAGGAATAGTCCCTTCGCTGGAACAGGGTGGCGGTCAGGTCGGCCGTTGTAATTTGCAGGGGGCCCGGTTCCAGGTCCTGCACGTTTTGTCCGTCGACGTAGAGGTGGCAGCGGGCCGTTCCATCTCCAACTTCCACGGTGCAGCGCGCCTGGGCTGGCAGCACCAGGCCCCGGTTGGACAGGGTGTGGGGGCAGATGGGCGTGATGGCCAGGGCTTGGACGGACGGCGAAAGGATGGCCCCACCGGCGGAGAGTCCGTAGGCCGTGGAGCCGAGCGGCGTGGAAAAGATGAGTCCGTCGGCCCGGTAGTGGCTGAGCAGGGTTCCGTCCACCCACACGGCCATGTCGAAGAGGCGGCCGCTGTTCCAATTTTTAATGACCACGTCGTTGAGCGCATGGAAGGTGCGGCCATCGCCGGTGCAGCGGAGCAGATTTCCCCGCAGTTCCAGCCGCTCCCCGCCTAGCATTTTGACCAGTTCCGTCCGCCAGCTGTCCCGGTCCAGGGCGGTCAAAAAGCCCAGCCGGCCGCAGTTGATTCCCAGTAGGGGGACGCCGGCCAGCGCCGCCTTCTCCGCCATGCCCAGCAGCGTTCCGTCGCCGCCCAGGGTAATGCACAGGTCGAGGCCATCCAGGGAATACCCTTCCCGGCCATGGGATTCCGCCATGCGCAGCGCGTAGCCCTCCCGGTGGAGAAAATTCGCCAGTTCCTCCGCCAGCTGCGGACATCCCTTTTTGCCGCCGTGGTAGATGAGGCCCAGCTCCCTCACCGCACCTCCCCGCCGTGCTGGTTGGTGAGCAGGCCAACGTAGACCGCTGTCAGCAGGGTAAAGACCAGCGCCTGGATGAGGCCGATGAGCAGCTCCAGGAAGTAAAAGGGAATGGGCACCAGGTAGCCGAAGAGGCCCAGCATGCGGCTAATGAGGCTTTCTCCGCCGAAGGTGTTGCCGTAGAGGCGAAAGGAAAGGGAAACCACCCGGAAGAGCATGGAAACCAGGTCCACCAGTCCGACGCCGATGAACACGAGCCCCATGAGCAGGTAGAGGGGAAATGGCAGCTCGCCGCGGTTGGCCCTGTTGCCAAAGGTGTCGTGGAGAAAGACCTTCAGGCCGGCGTGGCGCAGGACAATGTAGCCCCAGCCGGCGGTGGCGGCCAGGGCGAGGCCCAGCGTGGCGTTGAGGTCGGCGTTGGTGGGACGAAAAAAGTAGTGCAGCTGGCCGGTGGCGTCGAGCAGGCCAAAGGCCCCCACGCCGGGCAGCAGCCCGCTCCAATTCTGGATCAGAATGTAGAGAAAGAAGGTCAGCAGCAGGGGAAGGACGTGGGGCAGCGCACTTTGGCCCACGATGGGCTCGAATAGGGCCCGCAGCTTTTCCACAAAAAGTTCCAGCAGTGCCTGGCCGCGGCTGGGAACTGGGGTGGGATGCCTGCCCACTATCCGGCGCACGGCGATGATTACCGCCAGCGACAGGACCCAGTTGGTCACCATGGCATTGGTGACGGGGATGTGCAATGGCAGGGTAAAGAGCACGTGCGCAGAGCGATCCACCGCGTCGGTTGCCACGGGCAGCAAGTGCCAGAGGACGAGAGCCAGCACGGCCAGCGCCATCCAGCAGAGAAAAGCCCTTCGCGTCCCCACCGGAATAAAACTGGCAAAATTCCCGGCGCAGGGCAAGGCAAATCCGCGCCCCCGGCGCCGCGGCGCATGCACGGAAACGGCAAACCCGCAGGAGATCAATTCTGCGGGAACGGCGAATGAACAGGAGTGGTAAATCTGCAGGAACGATAAATCTGCGGAAGCGGTAGGTCCTGCGGGAGTGGTAAATTTGTGGAAACGGTAAACCCGCGGGAGCGGTAAATCCGTGGGAATGGTAAATCCGTGGGAATGGTAAATCTGCGGGGTCCGGCCAGAACCTGGTGCGAGCGAAGGGACTCGAACCCTCGGCATCCACCTTGGCAAGGTGGCGCTCTACCAACTGAGCTACGCTCGCAACGGCCTCTAATCCTTGGGCAATGGGTCCGTTTCCGTCAAGCTCCGATGGGCAAATTTTTTTCCCCCGGGGACATCATCCCGGTGCAGGGGTTTTGGGAAAAATGGGTCCGTCTTCCGTGGCCAATGCTTTTTTCGCAAAGTTCCGTGGTCCAGGCAATTGGAGGAATGGGTGCGCCGTGGCCGGGGCCCGGTCGCCGGACGGGCCCGGCTGGACTTCGGCGATGGGTGGCCATGGATTGGGATCCTTGTCTCCCGTGGCAATTTCCCGTCCGAAGGAGTGCCGTGCCGGGACGCTTTGGGGGGTGGGGTGCGGCGGAGCGCAGCCCATCGCCGGGCTCAGAAATTTTCCCCCTTCTCCGCTTCTTCCCTTGCGGAAGCATTTTCCGGGGACAGCATCGCCCCGTGTTGCCCATTGTCCGCGCCGCCGGAGCCTTCGCCACGGCCCTGGTGCTTTCCTTTGCCGCCATTCGCGTCCTCATCCCCTTCCTGCGCCGAAGGAAATGGCAGCAGGTTTTTCGGGGAAAGGAGGAGGTCCGCGACCTTGCCGACCTGCACGCCTCCAAGGCGCACACCCCCACCATGGGAGGGCTGGCCATCTGGCTTGGCGCGGCGCTGGCCACGCTGCTCTGGTCCCCTCTCCGCGGCGACGGCATCGCCGTGCTGGCTATTTTTACCGCATTTGGCGCCATCGGCCTCTGCGACGACGCGGCCAAGGTTTTTTCCCGCAGCAGCCGGGGCATGGCGGGGCGGCGGCGGCTTCTCCTCCAGGGCATGGCCGTGCTGGCCCTGTTTTTTTTCCTGCGCCTGGCCGCAGCGGATGGCTACCGGGCCCTCCACGAGCCCCTGCTTCCCCTTCCCTTCGCCTCCATCCCCCTTCACCTGCCCGGTGCCGTGGCGCTTGCATTCTCCTTCCTGGTCCTGGCCGGCTCGGCCAATGGCGTCAACCTGACCGATGGCCTCGATGGGCTGGCTGCCGGCTGCTCCCTGCTCACCGCCGCGGCGCTGGCTGCCATCGCTTTTTTTGAAAATTCCCTGGGCATCGCCATCCCCCTCGTCGCCCTCGCCGGTTCGCTGCTCGCCTTTCTCTGGTACAACGCCAACCCGGCCCAGATTTTCATGGGCGATACGGGCTCCCTCGCCATCGGCGGCCTGCTCGGCACCGCCGCCCTCCTGCTCCGCCAGCCATTTTTCCTCGCCATCGCCGGTGGAATTTTCGTCCTGGAGACCCTGTCCGTCCTGCTCCAGGTGTACTACTTCAAGTGGACCGGCGGCCGCCGCATCTTTCGCATGGCTCCCCTGCACCATCACCTCGAGCTGGGAGGCTGGCCGGAAACCCGCGTGACCACCCGCCTCTGGCTTCTCTCCGCCCTCTTCGCCCTATCCGCCCTTGCGCTTTACCCTTGGCGGGCCTGCGGGGTCTAGGGCCAGGACCCGTAAACCAGGTCCGCCGGTTGACGGTGGGGCTACGCCCCCCAGCCCCCCTCCACGGAGTGTCGCTGCATCGATGCCCAGAGAAGGCGGAGCTGGGGACAGCGCCCCCAACCGGGCCGGGAGGTCGCAAAGGGGGCTGCCGCGCCCCTTTGCCAATCCCCCGCCCACGGAGTGCCGTA
>JAITSI010000016.1 GCA_031287845.1 Puniceicoccales bacterium | reverse complement strand
AAAAAAAATTAAAAAGCTTGCGACATCGCACGCCACACGCTGTAGTTTGCGAGGAATTCGTGAAGGATTCTTCGCGTTTTTCCGCAGATCCCCTCCAGAAGATTCGGGGACCTAACACCTAGCGCCGTGGATGGGCGCGGGATGGATTTTTGAAAATTTTTCTCCCTTGCCGTTGTAAAATGGCGCGGCGGGCCTAGGAATGGACAATTCACTGGAGGTGGCGGATGGAAAAATTTTTGCTCATCGCGGGGCCCTGTCTTTTGGAAAGCGAGGGCCTGGCCATGGAGGTGGCGGAGGAGTTGGCGCAGATCCAGTCCCGGCACGGGGATCTGCGGGTGATTTTTAAGGCGTCGGTGGACAAGGCGAACCGTTCCTCCGTGCACAGTGCCCGGGGCGTTGGCTTGGACCGGGGCCTGGAGATCCTGGACGCCGTCCGGGAGCGCTTTTCCCTGCCCATCACCACCGACTTCCACGAGCCGGCCCAGGCGGAGCGGGTCGCCGCCGTCTGCGACGTGGTGCAGGTTCCCGCCTTCCTCTGCCGGCAGACCGACATGCTGGCGGCGGCGGCGCGGACGGGACGGGAGGTTTCGGTAAAAAAGGGACAATTTCTTTCCCCCTGGGACATGGCCGGCGTGGTGGAAAAATTGCGCTTCTTCGGGGCAAAAACCATCTACCAGATGGAGCGGGGTGCCACCTTTGGCTACGGCCAGCTGGTGGTGGACATGCGCAGCTTCCAGGTGATGCGCCAGAACGGCTGCCCCGTGGTCTATGACCTGACCCACAGCCTGCAGCTTCCGGCCATGGGCAATGCCAGCACGGGCGGGGCGAGGGAATTTGCCGATACGCTGGCGCGGGCGGCCATCGGCGCCGGCATTGACGGATTTTTCATAGAAACCCACCCGGACCCGGACCGGGCTCTCTGCGACCGGGACTGCCAGCTTCCCCTGCACACGCTCGGCGAGCGGGTGGACCGGTTTTTGGAGCTGCAGGGGGCGATCCGGAAAATTTGGCCGCTTCCCTGAGCGGAGAAGCCGGGGAAGATTCTTCCGGGAGGGAAAGGATTTGCCTAGCCCCGTCCCATGGGCTAGCCTGGGCCGGTGGCGAAGTACGTTCTGGCGGACCTGGTGCGGGTGAGGAACCTGCGCAAGGATCGGGTGGAGCGGGAGCTGCTCCAGGCAAAGGAGCGGCTGGCGGAGGCGGAGCGGCTGGTGCCGGTTCGGGAAAAGGAACTGGCCGACTACGAAAAATGGGTTGACGGCGAAATCGATCGCCAGTACGGTGAACTCCTCCGCAAACCGGTGCGCAAGGGAGCGGTCGATGACCTCGCCGCAAACATTCGCGCCATGCGGGAGCGGATCCCGGACTACGTGAAGCGGGTGCAGGATGCGAAGGAGGACGTGCGCAAGGCGAAGGAGGATCTGAGGAAGAAGCACGAGGAGGTGGAACAGGCAAACCGGGACCTGGAAAAATTGCTGGCACACAGGGAGGAATGGCTCGTGGAGCAATTCAAGCTGGAAGAATTTAACAGTGACAAGGAACTGGAGGAAGCCGTCCGGCAGCGGGGACAGGAGGACCCGTCGGCCAAAAAGGGCGGCATGGGAGAGGAGTAGGCCATGGCAAAGGAAATAAGCGGCGGCGGCACGGGGAAGATGGAAGAATTTCCAGCGGCTGCCAGGGAAGATCCCATCGAAGGACTGTCGGCGAAGCAGGCGGAGGCGGCGCCCAAGGACGTGGGAAGTTTTCTTTCCGCGCTGCAGGGCCACGGCAGGGGCGGAACCCAGCGGCCAGGACGAGCGGTGCCGGGAAAGGCGGAGGGCGCCAGGGCGGTGCCGATGGGCCTGGGACTGGCAAGGGCGGAGGGCAGGCAGCCGACTGCCGGAGGCGAGCGGCCGGCGAGGACGGCCACGGAAGCGGCCGGGAAGAGTGGCGAAAAACTTCCGGAGGAATTTGAGGCGGAGGACGGCGAGGGCCAGGGAGCCATTCCGGGCCAGGGAGCCATTCCGGGCCAGGGGGAGCCGGGAACGGGCCAGCGGGAATTGCGGCCGGCGCTGGGCCAGGCAGGCAGGCAGGTGCGGGTCGATGGCCAGGTGCGGCCGGAGCCGTCGGCGCCGCGGCAGGGGCAGGGCCAGGGCCAGGGGCAGGGGGAAATCTCCGGCGGCCGGCCGGAGGGAGGACGCCGGCCGGAAAAGTCCCAGGAGGTCCTGGCGGACTGGATGGTTTCCGCCGGTTCCAGCGATGCGCGGCAGCAGCCGGCCTGGGGAGCGGGTGAGGAAATTCTTTCCCCGCTGGAGCGGGCGCGGCTGGAGGGCCAGGCCCGGGAAGGAATGCGGCTGGGCGTGGACAGGAAAAAGGGGGAAAGTACCCGATCCGCCGAGGAGGCGGCGGCGGCCGTGGCCGGCCGGTCGGTGTTCGTGCCCTACCACGTGGAGGCCCCGGCGCCGGTTGCCCCTCCCCAGGCGGCGAAGGACATGGTCCAGCTGGCAAAGGACATGATCCGGGAAATTCTCGTCAACGATGCTGCATTCAACTCCAAGGCGGAGATCCACATGCAGCTAAAGGATTCGATCTTCGCCGGGACCCAGGTGCAGATTATTCGCGACGGGGACACGCTGAGCGTGGTGTTCCACACGGCCAACGGACAGACGGCCGAGCTCATCCGCCAGAACCAGGAGGTGCTGCGCAATACCCTGCTGGACGAGAAATTCCAGCTGTCGGATGTGCAAATTCGCACCCAGGGCGGCGAAGGGGAGCACGGCCAGGGCAGGTCCCGGGGCCAGCGCGATGCCTACGAGGAGCAGCGGGCGGCGGAAGAGGGCGATGGGCAGTGAGTAATGCGGGCGAATGGGGAAAGGATTGGCCATGGCTGAGCGAAGGACGCGGACGGTAAAGAAGCACAGCGCCTTCTGCTGGAAAGATCTGGCCCGCGCGGAACGGGACGGCGAGGCACTTGCCTTTGCCAATGAGGTCCTCTACCGGGCCCGGGCCCTTTCCGTTCCCTGCGGCGGGCGAACCCTGTGGCTGGCGCTGCGTGCGCCGGATGCGAATGGCGAGCGGGAGGAGGCCTGCCTGCACCTGGGCGTCGGGTCCCATTCCCTGCGCGTGGGCATCGGCCAGCTGTCGGAGCTGGTCCTGCTGGATCAGCGCCTGCCGGCCCTGGTCCTGGAAGTATACGAGGAGAGCCTGCAAAAATTGCTCGTGGAGGCGCTGGTGGAGCCACTGCTGGCAGCGCTGGGCCAGGGCCTGGGAGAGCCGGTTGCGCTGGAAAAGGTGGAAATTGCCACGCGGGTTCCGCAAAAATTGCCGCCCTTCGCCGTCCACTTCGCCATCTACGCCGCCAATCCCCACGCCGGAGAGGCGGTTCCGCGGCTGCTGACCGGATCCGCCGCCATGGACAAAAAGCTGGCCGCCCTGCTGCTGGAAAAAATAAAAAAAGTTCCTCCGGCCCGCTACCGGACCTATGCCGCTGCCGTGCCCCGCTGCTCCCTGGTGCTGGCCTCCATGGCCATGGCCCTGGAGGAGCTGGCTTCGCTGGCAGCCGGGGACGTGATTTTCCTCGCCGGGGGGGATGGGGCGGAGCGGGTTTTGCAGGGCATCGGTCCCTATGCCATTGACTGTGCGCAGGATGGAAATAAAATGACGGTGAAGGCCATTCGAACCCTTTGAAAGTGACGACCATGGACGCGGAAAAAGCGAAGGAGAGCAAGACGGCGGCGGCGGAGCAGGGCGGGGCGGAGGATCCCGCCGCCGGGGCGGTGGCGCCAGGTGCCGGAAAGAAGGCAGCCGGAGGCGCTGGGGATGGAGCGGCCGCCGCGGCGGCCGCCGGAGGTGAGAAGCTGGCTGCGGCGGATGCCATGGCGGGCGGCGACCCCGAAGCGGCAGAGGACTCCGAAGCGGCCGGGGAAGGCGAAGGCGCCCCGGCGAACGCGGAGGGGGTGGACGGCGAGCCGGAGCTGGTGCCGGAGGCGCTGGTGGCAGCGGAGGCCGCGGCGATTGCCAGGGAGGTCGCGGAAAAGGCGGAGGAGGAATGGCCCCTCCACGAGAAGGTGGCGGCCACGGTGAAGGAGGTAAAATTTGCGGAAACGGTGCGGAAAAAGGCGGCGGGCATCGACCTGGCCACGGTCGAGGTGTCGCTTACCTTTGACCTGGGCACGGCCCGGCTCAGCCTGGAGACCCTGGAAAGCCTGCGCGAGGGCTACACCTTCACCCTGGGCGAGTCCAGCGGCGAGTTCGTCACAATCCGCGCCAACGGGCAGCCCATAGGCCGGGGCTGCCTGGTCTCCGTGGACGGTCACCTGGGAATTCAAATCGACGAGCTCAACTCCTAAAGGCCATGGAAAACATAGCATCCTCCTTTTTCACCTACGACCCCATCTCGGTCATCCTGCTCCTGACCGTGCTGGGCGTTGCCCCGTTCTTCCTGCTGATGGTCACGTCCTTCGTGAAGATCGTGATCGTCCTGGGCCTGGTGCGCAATGCGCTGGGCACGCAGCAGGTCCCGCCCAATCTGGTCCTCAACGGCCTGGCCCTGATCATCTCCATGTACATCATGGCGCCGGTCGCCAAGCAGACCGCGATCATCGCCGCGGAGCAGAGCTTTTCTGCCCATAAAATCCAGGAGCTGCCCGAATTTTTGACAACGACCGGCGAGCCGCTGCGCCGCTTCCTCTACCGCCACACCTCGCCGCGCAATCGGGTGTTCTTTCTCAAGGCGGCGGCACGGATCTGGCCCACGGCGGAAACGGAAAAGCTGCGGGGAACGGATTTTCTAGTCCTCGTCCCGGCCTTCACGGTCAGTGAGCTGACCACGGCCTTCCAGATCGGCGTGCTCCTGTTCCTTCCCTTCATCGCCGTGGACATCGTCGTCTCCAACGTGCTCATGGCGCTGGGAATGATGATGATGTCGCCAATGACCATCTCCCTGCCCTTCAAGTTGATGCTCTTCGTCCTCGTCGATGGCTGGTCCAAGCTCATCGAGGGCCTGGTCCTCACCTACCGCTGAGGGAAATAGCCCGGGAAATGCGGCGGCCAGCGTGCTATCCCGCGCCACTCCGATGTGGTCGTAGCAGCGGAAAATTTCGTCGCCGCGCAGGGGAATCCCCAATCTGCGGAACAGATGAACCAGCTGGCGGCCATTTTCCCTGGGCGGCAGGTAGTGGCCACTCTCCAGGGCAATCTGCCGGATGGTTCCGTCGACCGCCAGAAGGCTTCCCGACGCCAGCACGGCGCGGCCGCCGCTCAGGGAAACGTGGTGGACTAGCCGGTCTCCGCGGGCCACGAGGAGCTGGCCATCCCGGTCGACGATGAAGATGAGCTCATCGCCGGGGTTGCCTCCCCCCCGCAGCGGCTGGCCATCGCCGTCGCGGAGCAGGCCATCGCCGCCCACGGTGACGCGGCAGCGGGCCAGTTCCCCATCCGCCAGCAAGCGCCAGTGGGGCACCCAGTTGGGCAAATTTTTATCCTCCAGCCAAAAGAAAAAATCCACCGGCCGGCCCCGCCCGCCGCCGTCCCGCCAGAGGTCGTAGAAATTTCCCAGGGAGCGGTGGCAGGGATCCAGCAATTCCAGCCAATATTCCCCAAAAAATTGCCCGGTGCCCGGGTCAAAGCGGCGGCGGCTGCACAGGGGCAAAATGTCCCATTCGCCGTCGGCTTCCCCGGCTGCGCCGGTGCAATCTCCTCCGGGAATCCGCAGAAGGGCGCGCAGGTACTCCGCCTTGTGCCGGGCCGTGTCCCGAAGGCTTTTTAGAAAATAGCACCCGTGGCCGTTGCCGCAGCCGTCCGCCGTCCGATCCAGGGCCGCGGCGATGTGCTCCAACCGGGCGATGCGCTCCTCCGCCCGGGCGGGATCGGTCTTCGGAATGGCATGGTAGTCCGCAAAAAGGGAATCCAGCGGGGCCAAAACCGGCGCATTCCACTCGCCGATGGCCGCCAGCTGGCCCTGGGGCAGGTCAATCCAGGGGGCATCGCAAACGCCGCGGAGTCCAGTGCCGCAGAAACAACAGCCAACGGCGAGAGCCGCGGCAAAGCCCACCCGCCAGCGCCGATCCGGTTCCACGGGCTCAATCTCCGAGAATGGCAGCTAGGCTGCCCCGGCTGCCGTCCGGCAGGTCCCGGAACTGCCAATAGCGCTCCCGCACGTTGATGGGCAGGGAAATGCGGGCCAGATCCGCCAGCGACACCCAGCGGATGGCAATGCCCTCCTCGCCCGGACCCTCCCAGTGGTCGCAGACGCCGCAGTACACCAGCTGCACCAGGTGGTTGCCATTGGCAGGACCCGCATCGACGGCCAGGGGAGGAGGCGGGCCCCAGCGTTCCCCCACCGGCCGTCCCAGGGCCGGCAGCAGCTGCACCCGGTAGCCGGTCTCCTCCCAGCACTCCCGCAGGGCGGCTTCGTGGGGCAGCTCGTGGGGGGCAATCTTTCCGCCGGGAGGACACCAAATTCCCATGCGCGGGTGGCGAATGAGCAGGGCATGGCGGTCCTCGTCGAAGGCGTAGAGCGTGGCGGCGAGGATGATCTGTCCGGTCCGGCTCACGGCGCATCCTCCAGGGAAATGGACCGCCCCTCCCGGTCCGAGAGCTCCGCCGCATCCACCAGCCGGCAAAGCGCGCCGGCGCGGCGCAGGGCATCGGCCGTCCGGTCCCGGCGGTCAATTTTTTCCGCAAAGTCCAGCAGCTGCAACTCGTAGGCCGATGGACAGCCATCCCAGCGGCCCACAAAGCTGCGCCGCTCCCACCGGCCAAAAAAATCCAGCGCGTCGGCCCGCAGGTCCCAGCGAATTTCTCCCCGCTCGCCCTGAATTTCCCAAACGCGCCGCGGCCGCAGGGCCACCATGTCCAGGTGGACCTCGCCGGGAAAGCCGCCCAGGTCCAAAATCAGCTGGGCGCTGTCCGCCACGGCCAGGGACAATGATCCCACCCGCCAGCTGCGGCAGAGGACGCTCCGCGGCAGGCCGAAGAGCAAGGACAGCAGGGCAAGGTCGTGGCACTGCTCCCGCAAAATTCCTCCCCCCAGCCGTTCCCGGGCGCTGACGCTCCGGGTCGGATCGCCGGGACGCCAGTCCGCCAGGGCATGGCCCTGGAAGGTGCGCACGGAAAAAATTTTCCCCAAAATTCCCTCCTGCAGCCAGCGGCCAAGCCTTGCGAAGCCCCGCCGGTGGATCAGGTGGAAGCCGACGCTGGCGGGGGCGGGAAGGGTGTCGCCCAGCGCCCGCAGAAATTGCGCGGCCACGGCGGCGCTGTGGCTGAGCGGCTTTTCGATCAGCGTGGGAATGCCGGCCCGGAGCAGGGGCAGGGCCGAGGAGCAGTGGTCAATGGCCGCGTTGGCCACGATCGCCAGGGACGGATTCCAGTGAAGCAGCGCATCCGGCGATGCCAGCGCGGGAAAGGCCGCCGGCCGGCAATGGCGGGAAAGGACGGCGACCGGGGCGCCGGGCCAGAGCTTTTGGCAAAAGTTGCCATGGCGCAGGCCCATGTTTCCCCCACCCACCAGGGCGATGCGCTCGGGAACGAACGCCATGGGGGACCCTCACGGCTCCAAAGCCCTGTCCAGGAGCAGCATGCTCCCGGTGGCCACGCGAAAGTGGCCCAGCCCAATGCGCCGCCGCAGCCGCTGCAGGCCATCCCGGCCGACGCCGTCGGCCAGGGCCTGGCGCACGATGTCGCTGCGCGAAGTCCGGTAGAGCCGGCACAGCTCCTTCCGGTCCAGTTCCACGAGCCGGCGCAGCTCCACGGGCCAGCCGGCCAGCGCGGATGGGGAAACATAGCCCTCGCGGAGAAAGTCTTGAAGGGCGCGGATGGAAAAATAGAGCCGGTCCCGCGCATCCTCGAAGAGAATGTCCCCCACGAAATCCCGGATGTTCACCGCCCGGGCCAGCAGCACGGCCCGCGGGTTGACCTCGCCGAGGACGGAGTCGCGGTAGGCGACGCCCCACTCTAGGAATGCCAGGCTGGCCGGGTCGCAGAAGGTTTTCCGCACCACGTCGCCGTAGCTGTCCCGGTAGACGCTGAAGCGGTTGTCCGGCATCTGGTTGCCCCAGGTGGTCACGGCGCCGTTGTAGCTGATCCAGAAGTCCAGGCCCAGGGAATTGTCCAGGTTGTGCACCCGGGCCGGATTGCCGTGCTCGCTCTCGTCCAGGTCCCGCTGGAAGACCCGCAGCCGCCGGTCCAGGGAGTCCCGGTCGTAGAGGTCCACGTACTCGTCGGAGAGGAACAGCTTGGCATAGTTGACGCAGAGGCGGAATCCGTCGCCGTCGGCATAGTACTCCTGGCGCGGGGAAATCTTAATGGAGGAGCGGCATTCGTCGCCGGCGCCGGCGATCTGGGCAGCTCCCAGCCGCTGGAAGCCTCCATTGCGCAAAAACTGTTCCGCGAGGGGATCATTCAGCAGGGTGTGGATCTTGAAGCGGAAGTCGGCGTCGTCCCGGTGCCGTTCCCGGAAGAGCTGCAGCAGGTTCTGGGCCGGTGCCAGGCCCAGCGCCTCGCCGTGGAATTCGTCCAGGGAAAGGCGGATGGTCAGGTGCGCGGGCGTGCTGCGGGAGCGGAAGCTGCGGTAAATTGCGTCCAGGTAGCGGGCGGCGGCCGGAAGGGAGCGGGCCCAGTTGCCGCTGGTCACGATGACGATGCTGTCCGCCCGGGCCTCGCCGATGAGCCGCAGGGCATGGCGCCGCTCGTCCAGCGGGTCACCGCCGCCGGAGATGAGCAGATAGCCCACGTTGGCGTCGGCGATGAAGCGCAGCAACCGCTCCACGCCATCGGCGCTGAAGGCATCGTCGGGAACTTTTTTTCGAAAGGCGCGGGGAGACTTGAAGAAGCAAAAACGACAGCCCACGCTGCAGTAGCGGGTCAGCGAAGCACAGATAAAGCTCTTTCCCAAAAACGGCTTGCGCGGCTCCAGCCGTACCCAGCGCAGGATGAGTTCCCGCTGCTGGGACACCGCCCGGAAGGGGTTGGGCATCCGCACCGCGGGCGAAGGACCAATTTCCTCCGGCTCCCGGGGAAGTCCACGAACAGCTTGGCACAGCACTGGCCGACCCTAGGATCGCCGCAGGAAATGAAAAAGCATTTGCCACGCCGGATTTGGATTTTACCCTTATTTGATGAGGCCCGGCCGATGCCAGGGGATGCGCTCCACCCCACGCTCCGCGCTCCACCAGATGCCGTGTTGCCGGTAGAAGCGGGCAGGCCGGCCCAGCTGCCACAGCGCGGGCGAAGGACTTGTCCCCAATTGCCAGCGCCGCGCCGCCGACGCCAGTGCCCGGCGCATGGCTCCGGGAACGGGGCAGGCCAGGGAAGTCCGGGGCAGGATGGCATCCGCCAGGGTCTGCACCAGTCCCAGAACGGCGCGCGGGGAAAGGGTCCCGGGGATGGGAAACGGCGGACCGGGCAGAAGCGGGGGAAGGACGTCGAAGTAGAAGCGGCGCAGGCGGTCGATGAACTCCGGCCGGCACCAGGGAGGAGAAAATGCTTTCCCCTCCAGGCGGCGCTTGCGCGCGATGGACTGGCCGGTGGGAAGGTCAAATAGGAAGAGCAGGTCCGGTGGCCGGTCCAGGCAGCCCAGGCGCCGGTAGTGGTCCAGGGTGGGGGCATAGGCGGGACTGCCCACGGCGTGGAGATAGGCCAGGTTGGAGAGAAAGCTGCGGTCCAGGACGAGGCAGTGGCCAGCGGCGAGGAGCTGGCCCAAGGTCGCCAGCCGACCCTCCCAGAGCAGGTGGAAATAGCGGCTGCCCCGCCCGCCCTGGAGGGATGGGCAGTGGATCCAGGGAGGTGGGTTGGACTCGCCGATGAAGAGCACGCCGGCGGCCCCGTGGCGGGCAATGGCGCGGTGGAAGCAGGTGGTCTTTCCCGCACCGGGGAGCCCCTCCAGCACAATCAAACGTCCCGGCCCGCGGCTCCCCACGGCCGCCATGCTAGCCGGGGTCGGACGGCCGATCCGGAAAATTTTTTCCTTTGCAGCCGTTTTTACACTCCGATGGAAAAACTCCCGGTTTTGGAATTTATCGACGGCTGAAAGAAAAAGTCGGCGAAGATTTTTCGCGGTTCCGCCTCTGGTCAACGGCCAAGGCAGTGGTGGCGGTCGGGATTGTGGCCCTCAACCTGGGATTT
>JAITSI010000060.1 GCA_031287845.1 Puniceicoccales bacterium | reverse complement strand
GCAGCCACCTCACCCGCCGATGAGGTGGCCGTGATTTCCGGAAAGATATTCAAATCCTCGTTGTGTATCGCATGCACTACCTGTACCACATTTTTCCATAGCAAAGGATGGGGCATTTGGGGAAGTGCAGCCTTTTCCAGCATCTGCGCCACGGCATGGACGGTGATGGACCGCCTGGCGGATGGCGAACCCAGCAGCGCCAGCGTGTTATCCGTCGAATCACCCTTGGCACAAAGGTCGGCCAAAATTTCGCCCAACTTTTTATTCCCGTGGGATTTGCGCAGGGATTGCACCGTCACCGCCGCTCCCGGGGATTGGCCAGCGGCGAGGGTTCGGTGGTTATCATAGATCGTCGCGAGAACGGTGTCGGTGAGGACCGGGGTGGGCTTGGAAAAAATTTTGGGAATGGAGACCGGGACTGTCCGGGGCGGGACACCGGTGGCCACGTTGTCGAGGGTGCAAGCTTTCCAAATTTTTTCCCCGCAGCGGAAAAGAATCGGGGCACTGCCATCCTGGGAAGCCAGGGTTGTTGCAATCTTATCCGCACCGAGCCGGTACAGAGCCCCGCGGAGAATGCCTCGCAGCATGCCTTTCGCGCCATCGGAGAGGTTTGAGAGGCCCAGATCGGCACACACCTCCCACATCCTTTTCTCAAAGTCTTCCCCAACTCCATCCGTCTCGGCATTAAATAGATCCTCTTTCATCCACGGAGGCAGCGGCACGGTGCCATTGGCCGTCTTCGGGTCATGAATTCTTTCATGCAGCACGTTCAGGGCACCTACGGCGCATTGGCCGTAGCGCATGGGAAGCGGCTCCATTTTGCAGGGAAGGTTCAGGCTGGCCAGCAGGTTCATCACAAGCAATTCCACCTCGATTATTTCCGCCGGCATCTCCTGCTTGCTGGACTCAATCACCCGTGCCAGTTGACGAATCACATCCGCAGCGGAAGAGACCAGGTACGCTTCGAGAAGTAGTTCCACCCGCTCTTGTGGCGTTGGGCCCTTTTCCCTGCTGAGAAGGATTTTCTGAATCTTCATCCGCACGGTAACCTCCGCCAGACCGGTCGCCGCCGCATCTTCGCAGGTGGAAAGATGGTCGCTGAGCGTTTCCAAACAGACCACAATCCCATCCGCAATCCTGCACAATCGCGCCCGCTCCTGCGGATTTGCCAAATTTTTTTTCAATTCCTGTGACACCTGGCAGGCCAGCGTCCGGTAGTCCTCTATGAACTGGCACACGCGCTTCCAGTGTTCCGCCGGCAGAGTACGGGACGAAGCACCTTCGACTTTGGCTAGATGGATAATCGCTTCGCGGAAGCGCCCATTCCACAGCTTCCTGTTCATTCCGACGGGACAGGGTAGGTATTTCTTGCACACATAATTCGCCAAATCTCTATGAAAGATCTTGATTGCGGTCCACTCCGCTTCCTCCTCCGTCTCCGCCTCTCCCGTCTCCACCTCTTCCGTCCCTATCGTTACCGTCGCCTCGTCCTCCGGTTCCGTCTCCCCTGTCCACCAGTTCTTCGCCTCCTCTGCCCATCCGTCCGTTGCCTCTTCCTCGTCCTCCGTTCCCGTGTTCGCGAAAAAGAATGCTTTTTCGCGGAGGGTCTCCGTGGGAAATTCAATTGTAATGCCGTTGCCACTCACGCGGGCAAATATCCAGACGAAAAATGCGACAACCAGATTGGGGCAGTGCCCCGCGTTTACAAGAATATGAAGACGGCAAACAAAGGAAGAGGGCGTGCGAGATCTGATCAGCGTACAATCGGTTGGGGAATTGACATTCGCAGAATGGGAATCGATGGCATCCATCCTGCCGGAAGAAGCTATCAAAAGAAAATGATGCAAGGTGCACGGATGAGGACAGGATCGGGCCGGCATTGTCAAGCCAAATTGCCCGTGAGGGGGCCAGGTGGGCTCCCCCACACCTTGCTATGGGGTTTTACCCGGGCTGGATCGGGCGGGTTTTTTTCGGCGCAGGGGGGCCAGGCGCTTTCGGGGCAGGCAAAACCCGTGGCGCCGGCATAGAGTTTCCGCGCTGCGCCGGTCGGACCAGAGCAGGGCCTCCGGCTCTTCCCGCAGCAGATTGGCCAGCAGGGAGCGCAGCAGGGTCGACGGCGGTTCCCCGTTCCGGGAGAAGAGCTCCGCCAGCGGCCAGGTGCCGCAGGGAGTTTGCACAAATTTATGGCGCAGGGCCCGGGAAAGCGTCGACGGCGCCAGCGCCAGCTCCTCGGCCAGCCGGCGCCGGGTCTGGGGGAGGAGAAATTCCGGACCCAGGAGCAGAAATTTTTCCTGGTGCCCGGCGAGCCATTCGCCCAGGCGGCGGAGCAGGGTGTCGCGCCGGTCCAGGGCCGCTGCCAGGCGCCGGGGAAGCGATTCCCGGTTCCGGACGGAGCCGGGGATGAGAACCCGCCAGCCCCCTTCATCCCTTCCGGGGACCAGGCGCAGCTCCGGCACAGCTCCCGGCCGGCCATCCTCCCCGGCCAGGTCCAGCCCTCCCGCATTGGGGTGGCTCGGCCAGCGGCCGTCGGCAAAGGCCTGGAGAATTTGTAAAAAATCTTCCCGGGCCATGCTTCTCCGCAGCAGCCGCAGGACGGGAAGGAAATGCAGGCAGGCAACTTTCCGCTCCATTAGAATCTGCGCCTGGCGCAGGAGTCCCTTGGCCGGCCGCTGCCGTATCCACCGGAGAAAAAATTCGCGAAAATTCAAACAGGCCAGGCCCCGGCCCTCCCATTCGCGAAAAACGGCCCGCGCCTTCTCCAGGTGGAAAAGGGGGATGGCAAAGCGCTGGGCCAGGGCATCGGGAGATTCCTCCAGGTAGCCGTCGGGACCCAGGTTCCCCACGAGAACTTCCAGTGCGGATCGGTCGGCACCTCCCTCCAAAAGCAGCCGGTGGAGAAGGTCGCCGCGGGGGGACGGGCTCTCCGCCAGCTGCGGGGGCAGGGGGCCGCCGCATGGCAATCCGGCAAGCAGGGACAGCAGCTCGGAGTGGGAAAGGGACAGGATGTGCAGGTCGATCCGCTGGCGCTGGGACAGGTGGAATGCCGGCCTCTGGAAAAGTTTCTGGCTCATGGTGCGGGTGGAAATAGGTTCGGTTGGCGCAGGTGCAGCCGCAGGTGCCCGGGCAGGCAGCGCCGCAGCATGGATTGCGCATTTTCGCCAGTGCGGCGATGAAATTCTCGCACCAGCAGGGCACAGCCGATGGCGTCGTAGAGGGCCCGGTGGGGCCGGCGGCGCTCCGGCAAACAAAATTTTTCCCCCCAGCGGGACCAGTCGGCCTCGAGGGAGGCGGCCCGGATCAGGTCCCGCAGGCCCCGGCCCCGGAGGGAGGGGAAGAGGAACTGGCCCAGGCGCCGGCTGTCCAGCAGGGGGCCCCAGGAAATCGTCGCGCCCTCCGGCTCCAGCCAGTCGGGGACGAAGCCGGGGCTGGGCCAGCGCTGGCGCAGGAGAAAGGCCTCCGTGGAGGAGCCGTGGCAGGCGAAGATGCCCAGTTCCCGCAGCCGGCGCAGCCGGGAAAAGTGCACGGAAAAGGGCGGGGCGGGATTGCCGGCGGGCCCGCGGCCGGACCACGGCGGGGAAAGGGAGGGCAAATTTTGCCGGCAGATGGCCTCCCAGGGCGCATCCAGCTCCTCGCCGCGCAGGCACACCACGCCCACCTCCCGGACGCCGGCCCGGGCGCTTCCCTCGAAGTCGAGGGCGAAAATCGGAAGAGAGTCCATACTTTTACCCTTGCCAGGCGGAGAGAAAGCGCAACCAAGAATTAACGGGAGTCGCCGGTTTGGAGCGGGAGGGAAAAAAATGGAAAGTGCCGTGCAGGGAAAAATTTTAGAGGAGGATGGCCTGCGCAGGACCGTGGAGGTGACGCCGACCGCCGCAGAGTGGGAAAAGCTGCGCCAGGCTGCGATCCGGCGGGTCGGAGCCCAGGCGCAGATTCCCGGCTTTCGGCCCGGGAAGGTGCCGGAGTCCGTGCTGTGCCAGCGCCTGGCCGGGGAGATCGGCGATGCCATGGCCGAGGGGCTGCGGGCCTGGGCCAAAAAAGCAGCGGTGGAGGCCGTCGGACAGCCGGTGAGCCGGCTGCTGGCCGTGTACCCCGTGGAGAGTGGGGCAATGTGCGTGGTTCTGGAGCTTTTCCCCACAATTGTCCTCCCCGACTGGAAGAACATCGCGCTGCCTCCACTGCCGCAGGGGCCCGTGGGTGAAGTGGCCCTGGACCGGGCATTCCGGCGGGCCGTGCGCCGGGATGCGGAACAGGTGGCCGTGGATCGGCCGGCGCGGGTGGGGGACAGCGTGTGCATCTCCTTCGTTGGCTACTTCGCGGACGGCGTCCCCCTGGCAAAGCGCTTCTTTTTTCTGCATTCGCCGGGCAAGCGGGACCACATCTGGCTGGTGGCCGGGGACGTGGAGGACGGCTGGCCGGAGGGAGAGAAGTGCGAAATGGGGGAGATGGAGGAGGACGGGACGGCCACGGCACCGGACGCCGGTGCGGTGAACGGAGACGGCGGAAAGGAGAATGACCCGGAGGAGGAGGAAGAGGAAGAGGAGGAATGGGACGAGGACGCGCTCACGTTTGAAGAGGAGGAGGAAGGGGAGCTGGATCTGGCCCAGGTGGCGATTTTAAATGCCCTGGTGGGCGTGGTCCCGGGAGAGCGCAAAAGCGTCCGCGTGCAATTCCCACCGGACCATTTTCGGCCCGAGCTGGCCGGCCAGGAAGTTACCTACGACTGCGAGGTGTGGGAGGTGCGGGAGTTTCAGGTCAACGGTGCCCTGTGGAAACGGCTGGGGCTGGCCGGCGCCGACGAACTGCGGGAACAGCTCCGCAAGACCCTGGAACGGGAGCGCCTGGAAGATGCGCAGGAGCGGCGCCGGGAGGCGGTGTCCTTCTTTCTAGGCCGCTGCCCGGTTCCCATTCCGGAGGCAATGCGGGCGAAGCGGGCGGAAGAGGCCGTGGCCAATTTTCAGGCATTCATGGAGCGGATAGGGGGAGAACCCGTGGTGCTGCGGAAATCCATGGCCAACCAGATGAAACGGTCGGCGGAGCAGGGGCTGCGCCGGGAGTTCATCCTCGACGAGGTGGCACGGCGGGAGTCCATTGTCCTGAAAAGCGAGGACCTGGAAAAGGGCGTTCTCCGCTGCGCGATCAACCGGGAAGAATCCCCCGAGGCCGTTTGGAAGGACCTGCAAAAAAATCCCAACAAACTGCAGCAATTGACACGGGACCTCCTAAGGGACAAGATATTGGACCGAATCATCGAATGGGTGGAAATTCCCAGTTGCGCCGGGCCGGAAGATCTGGCACCGTCGGCGGCGAACTAGAAGGCACGGCGTGGCACGGCAAGGAAATCGAATCGTGGGCGAACATTACCTACCCCTTCCCTACGTCTACGAGCGGGATGGCCGCACGGAGCGCTCCTGGGACATCTACAGCAGGCTGTTGAAGGACAGGATCATCTTCATCGGCACGCCCATCGACGACGGGGTGGCCAACGCGGTGGTGGCCCAGCTGCTCTTCCTGCAGATGGACGACCCCAAAAAGGACATCCACCTTTACATCAATTCCCCCGGCGGCAGCATCACCGCCGGCATGGCCATCCTGGACACGATGAATTTCATGCACTGCGACGTGGTGACCTACTGCGTCGGCCAGGCGGCCAGCCTCGCCACCCTGCTCCTCGCCGCGGGCACGAAGGGCAAGCGCTTTGCCCTGCCCAACAGCCGGGTCATGCTGCACCAGCCGTCCGGTGGGGCCGGCGGGCAGAGCGCGGACATCACCATCGCCGCCAAAGAAATCCTCCGCTGGAGAAAGCGCATCAACGAGATCCTGTCCCAGCTCACCGGCCAGAGCGTGGAGCGCATCGCCCGGGATTCGGACCGGGACTTCTACCTCTCCGCCCAGGACGCCCTGGCCTACGGCCTCGTGGACGAGGTAATCGAGAAAAAGCCGCGGACGGAGTGAGCCGATGGTGCGAAAAAAACCTTGCTGCTCCTTCTGCGGAAAGAGCTATCTTGAGGTGGGCCAGCTCGTTGCGGGGCCGAACGGCCTCTTTATCTGCGACCGCTGCGTGCAAATTTGCCAGGACATGCTCGACGGCGACGGCGACGGCGGCGGCGAGGGCGCGGAAGCGGAAGCGGAGGAGGGAGAAAAGCCCAGGCGCAGGGCAAAGGCGGCGAAGGCAACTCCCCTGCGTCTGCCCCAGACCAGCCCCGGAAAGCTGGTACGGGCCCTGGACGAGTACGTGGTGGGCCAGGCGGCGGTGAAAAAGACCCTGGCCGTGGCGGTGCACGGCCACTACAAGCGGCTGGCGGCGGCCGGTCTGGTGGCCTGGGAGGAGCCGGGCCGGGCCCCCCTGCGCCGGAAGGAGCTGGCCTCCGTGGAGCTGGAGAAGAGCAATGTGCTCCTGCTGGGCCCGACCGGATCGGGAAAAACTCTGCTGGCGAAGACACTGGCCCGGTCGCTCTCCGTCCCATTCGCCATCGCCGACGCCACCACGATCACCGAGGCCGGCTACGTGGGCGAGGACGTGGAAACCATCGTCCTGCGCCTGCTCCAGGCCGCCGACTACGACGTGGCCCGGGCCGAGTGCGGCATCATCTACGTGGACGAGATCGACAAAATCGCGCGGAAGACGGAGAACGTGTCCATCTCCCGGGACGTCTCCGGCGAGGGGGTGCAGCAGGGGCTTTTGAAAATTCTCGAGGGCACGGTGTGCAACGTGCCGCCCAAGGGGGGCCGCAAGCATCCGGAGCAGGAGTACGTGCGCATCAACACCGAACACATCCTGTTCATCTGTGGCGGCGCCTTCGACGGCCTGGAAAAAATTATCTTTAACCGCATCGGCGTAAAAATTCTCGGCTTCGACCCGACGGGCGAGCGCACGGGCCACGCCTCGCAGAACGGCGCCGCGGCCCTGAAGCGGGTGCAGCCCGAGGACCTGATCCAGTATGGGCTGATTCCCGAGTTCGTCGGCCGCCTTCCCGTCACGGCGGCGCTGGACGAGTTGGACGGGGAGGCCCTCGAACGCATACTGACCGGGCCAAAGAATGCGCTGCTCAAGCAATATGCCAGGCTCTGTGCCATGGAGGGGGTTGAGCTGAACTACGACGGCGACGGCGTGGTGCGGGCCATCGCCGCCGAGGCGGTCCAGATGAAGACGGGGGCCAGGGCGCTCCGCACAATCCTGGAGCGGGCAATGGAGGACATTCTCTTCGCGCTGCCGGACCAGCCGTCCGTCCGCCGGGTCACCCTGACCGTTGACTGCATCCTGGGAAAGGCCCCGCCCAGCTACGACCCTCTTCTCCCTTGACCGGCCGATCTCCTGGCCCTTTAATGGAGCCGTGTCCGGCATTCCGCAGTTCCTCTCCCGCCGGCGGGGCGTGCTCCTGCCGATTTTTTCCCTCCCCGGCAGCTTCGGCATGGGGGAACTCGGTCCCTGCTCCCACCGCTGGCTGGACTTTCTCGCCGACCGGGGCCAGGGCCTCTGGCAGATTCTTCCCATGCACCCGCCCGGACCGGGCCATTCCCCCTACCAGGCCCGCTCCGCCCTGGCCGGCGACCCGCTGCTGGTCGGGCTGGAGGGCCTGCTGGCCGACGGGCTCCTGCTCCGGGAGGAATGCGCAAATTTTCCCCCGACGCCGGTCGACCGCGTGGACCACTGCACCGCACTTCCCCTGCGCCGGGAGCTGGTGCGCCGGGCAGCCCGGCGGTTTCTAGATGCCGGCGGCGATGCGGAATTTGCGGACTTCTGCAAAGCGGAGGGCCACTGGCTCGAGGACTATGCCCTCTTCGACCTGCTGGGGGAGCTCCATGCGGAAGGTGCCTGGACGGGCTGGCCACCTCCCCTGCGCGACCGGCACCCGGAGGCGCTGGCCGCGGTGCGGGAAAAATTTGCCGCGGAGATCGCCCTGCGCCGGGTGGAGCAGTATTTTTTCCAGCGCCAGTGGAAGGAAATGCACCGCCGGGCCGCGGAGCGGGACATAAAAATCTTTGGGGACATGCCCATTTTTCTGGCCCTGCACAGCGCCGACGTCTGGGCCGAAAGGACGCTCTTCGATCTGCTTCCCGACGGATCCCCGCGGGTAATTGCCGGCGTTCCTCCGGACTACTTCAGCGCCACGGGCCAGCGCTGGGGCAATCCCCTCTACCTCTGGCAACGGCACGGGGAAACGGGCTACGCCTGGTGGCGGCGACGGCTGGAACGGGCAACGGCACTGCACGACGCCATCCGCCTGGACCACTTCCGCGGCTTTGCGGCGCACTGGGAAATTCCGGAAAGCGAGCCGACGGCGGTCCACGGCCGCTGGGTTGCGGGCCCGGGGGAGGATTTCTTCCGCGCCGTGGAAAAAGATTTGGGCCCACTGCCCCTCGTCGCCGAGGATCTGGGCCTGCTGGATCCGGCCGTGTGGGAGCTGCGGGACCGGCTTGGGCTGCCCGGCCTGCGCATTTTTCTCTTCGCCCTGGACGACATGCACCCGAACTCTCCCTTTTTGCCGACCAATTTTTGCGAAAATTGCGTGGCCTACACGGGTACCCACGACAATGACACCCTGCACGGGGCCCTCTTCGAGGAGGGGGAAGTTTCCTCCCAGCGGCGCCAGCTGCTGGCATCGCTCCTGCCGCCGGCCTACCACCGGCTCGGCCGTGAGAATGGCACGCTGGCCTGGCTCGCCGATTCCCCGGCGCGCTGGGTCCTGTTTCCCCTGCAGGACCTTCTCCACGGCGGCGCCTCCACCCGCACCAACCGGCCGGGAACGGTGGATGGAAACTGGGCCTGGAGGGCCAGCGAAGAACAGCTCGCGGGCCTGGACCGGAGCTTCCTCCTGCGCCTGGGGAAGGCCTAGGGTCCGATTCCGCGGATCCGGTCCGGCGGTTGACGGTGGGGCTGCGCCCCATCCGGCACTCCCCCCGCGAAATGCTGCCGCCACGGCACCGATGGCTTGGGGAAAGCGGAGCACAGCGAAGCTGGGGCAGCGCCCCCAATAGGGCCCGGCCGGCCCTCGAGGCCTCCATCAGGGCCGGCTCGCGGCACTGCCCGCTTCGCCGGGCAGCGCCCGTGAGCGGCCTTTCCCCCAAGAAGTCAAGTTCCTGTGCCACAGGACCGTAGCGGTCACTTTTCCAGATGGAGGTGGAGTGTGGTTTTGCGAGTCCTGACCCTAGTCGGACGCCACCGTTCCCCTGGCGCGGAGTTCCCTGGCCACCAGGAAAATTTTACGGCTTACCCAGGCATCGGTGGCGGCGTAGCGCAGCTGGCGCTCGGTCAGGTCCTGCCTTGCCCAGTTGGAGGTCTGCTCCCGCTTGGAAATGCGCACGCCCAGCAGGTTGGCGCACAGCTTGCGCAGTCCCCCGTCCAGGATGCCCAGGGGCCGCACGCAGTCCAGGAGCTCGACGAAGCCGCGGCCGGTAAATTTCTTCACCGTCCGCAGCCGGCGCAGGTCCTCCTCCACGCCGAGGCAAATCTTTGCCGGCACCGCCGCCGTGAACAGGGGAAGCAGCGGCTGCAGGCCGCCGCAGGGAACGAGCTGGAAAAGGTAAACCACGTCCTCCAGCGCCACCTGGACCAGGGCCGGATCGTGGTACTGGCCGCGCTGGAACGTGGGCCGGGTCTCCGTGTCAAAGCCAAGGCATTCTTCCCCCAGAAGGAGTTCCACCGCCCGCTCCGCCTCTTTGCCGTCCCGGATCAGAATAATCTTGCCCGCGTACTGCCAGAGCGGTAGGGAGGCCAGGTCCTGCGGAGAAAGTTTTTTGTGAATCGTCGACATGGGAGGATGGAATGGCCGGCACCGCGATGATCGTCCAGCCCCCACCACTGGAGTACGCGATCCCGCGGGCAACCGGGAATGGAAAGACCGCCTTCGCCGTCTTGGCCTCGCCGGAGGTTCAGGCGTTTCTAGCCCAGCCCCTGGCAAAGGCGATCCAAAAAATTGCCCATGTGCCGGGAATGGGTTCCCCCGCCCTGCGCGCTCCCAATGCGCGGGTGGAAGATTTTTCCGACCCCAACCTGCCCGCGCTGGCGGAGGGAATGGTGCGGGCCATCGAGGAGCTGCATGGCATTGGTCTCACCGCCTGCCAGGTGGGAATCAACGTCGCCGTCTTCGCCGTCGACCTTGGTGCGTGCGTGGAGATTGGCCGTAGGCGCGGCGGCGACTCCGTCTGCAAAAAACTGACCCTGGACGGCCGCAGCCTGCTCCGCGGTGCTTCCCCCGGCGTTGCGCTGTTTTTCAATCCGACCATGCGCTGCGGGGGCAGGGAGGTCCGCGCCGAGGAGGGATGTCTGTCCATTCCTTCCCCTACCGATCCCGGTAAGAGCCTGGAGGTGAAGCTGTGGCGTCCCTCGGACGCCACGCTTAGCTACCAGGACCTGGCTGGGGCATGGCACGTCCTGGATGCCGATGGCTGGCCGGCCCGGTGCCTGCAGCACGAATACGACCATGTCCAGGGCCGGCTAATCACGGACCGGGATCCCCGCTGGCGCGATCGAATTTTCCCCCTGCCCGGGGAAGGGGAATTGGCCAGCTCCGAACCGGACAGGCGGTGAAAAGATTCGGCCATGGATGATCTGCGCCGGGGAATGGCCAGGGGTGGCTTCCGCTACGTGGCCCACGTGCTGGCCGATGGCCTCGCCGCCGATCCCTCGCGGGAGCGGGTGGAGCTCTTTTTCCAGGCCCTCCGCTCCCTGGAGCCGCCGCCGTTCCAGCTGGGCCTTCGGCTCCTCATTGTCCTCCGCTGCCTTGGCCGCTGGCTGCGCCGGGACCGGGGTGGCCTGCTGCGGCAAATTCTTCTCTGGCTCTGCCTTGCCCCGCGCTCCCGGCTCGCCCTTCGCTCCCTGCTGCGCCTGTGCCGGGGAAAAACTTTCTGGGATAGTCTCTACCGGGCCGCCGCCGAAGCTCTTGGGCCGGAAGGACTCCGGGCCCGGGAACAGCTCCTTCTCTGCCGCATGCTGCTCCGGGATGGGAACTCCGCCGAGGCGGCTGCGCTGGCCAAGCTGCTGCTGGAGAAGAGGCCAGACGATGCGGAGGCCAGGGATCTGCTCTGGTCTGCCCTGCTGCGCGTGGAGAATTGGCCGGGAAAGGGACCGGATTGCGCCGATTCCGCCGGGACGGCGCAGGGTTATTGACAATGGGCTGTCAATAAAATGGGGATAAGTGGGGATTGCCTTCGGGGCAAGATCGCCTGTAGTCTCCCCCGCCACGGGCATCCGGATCGGACCTTATTGGGATGAGGTCCCATGGAAAGCCACGTGAGAGGCAGACGCGGCCAGTGCGGCCGTCCCATTGGAAGCGGAAAAAGGGCATCGGTTGGAGCGGTGTGCGGGGATGGAATGATTGTGAATAACCGGGAGGAAAAGGCGAATCCTGGGCTGTGGCCCTCCCTGCGCGAGGACCTGCGCACCCTGCTCGCCGAGGACGTGTTCCGGGTCTGGTTCGATGACCTGCGGCCGCTGCGCGAGGACGGAGAAAAGCTTGTGCTGCAAGCTCCCAACGAATTTGCCGCCATCTGGCTCTGCGATAACTACCGGGGGCTTTTGGAAAAGCGCATTGCCCACCTCACCGGGCGGACCATGGCCGTGGAGCTGGAGGCCCCGCCGGAGCCGGAGCCCGAGGACGCGCCTCCCCAGTCCCGCACGGCCCAGCGGAGGTCCGCCGCCATCCGCAAGTTCGACGAGGCCGACCTGATCAATCCCCGCAACACCTTCGCCAACTTCGTCATCGGCCCAGGCAACCAGCTCGCCCAGGCCGCCTGCGTCGCCGTGGCCAATGATCCCGGCCGGGCCTACAATCCGCTGTTCCTCTACGGGGCGACGGGGCTGGGCAAGACCCACCTGCTGCAGGCGGTCGCCCACGGTGCCCTGGGCAAGCGGACCCGGATCAAAATTGTCTACACCTCCACGGAAAAATTCACCAACGAGTTCATCCGCGCCGTGCAGGAAAATGCCCTGGGCAAATTTCGGGAAATTTACCGCCGCGTCGACATGCTGCTCATCGACGACATCCATTTCCTTTCCGGCAAGGAGCGCATCCAAGAGGAGTTTTTTTATACATTCAATGAGCTTTTCGAGTCCCAGCGGCAGATTTGCCTCTGCAGCGACCGGCCGGCGGCGGAAATTTCCCGGCTGGAGAGCCGTTTGGTATCCCGCTTCCAGTGGGGCTTCGTCGCGGACATCCAGGTTCCGGACCTGGAAACGCGCATCGCCATTTTGCGGAAAAAGGCGCTGGCCATGCGCCTGGCGCTGCCCGAAGAGGTGCTGCAGCTGCTAGCGGAGGGGGTCTCGACCAACGTGCGCCGGCTGGAGGGGGCCCTCAACCGCGTGGCGGGCTATGTGGCCTTTTCGGGACGGCAAATTAACTGCGAGGAGACCCGTCGCCTGCTCCAGGACATCTTCCGCGAAGAGGCGGCCAAGATGGTGCACATCGACCAGATCCAGCGGCAGGTGGCGGAGTTCTACAAGGTCACGCTGGCCGACCTTTTGGGGAAAAAACGGCCCGCCGGCATTGCCTTTCCCCGCCAGGTGGCCATGTACCTCTGCCGGCTGCTGACCACCTACTCTTTGCAGCGCATCGGGAGCGAATTCGGCGGCCGGGAGCACGGAACGGTTATCCATGCCTGCAAAACCGTGGAGGGGGCCATGGAGCAGGATGCCTCCGTGCGCAATGCCGTGGAAACCATTCGGGAAATGATCCGCTAGGCCGGGCCCGGGGGCCGGGATTTTTTCCCTTTCAAAAGGCTTGCTTTTTTCCCCATATGCCACACCTTTCGTGTACCGATGGGCGTTCCAATTTCTTTTTCTCCGACTCTGCCGCGGGTGGTGGCCGGCATTTCTGCCGGGACTACGGTCCTGGCCCTGGCCGGCGTGGTTACGGCTGCGGTGCTGATCTTTACAGCTTCTTTCGCCGTCCTGTGGCCGCTGCTGATTGGCTGTGCTTGCGTCGCCGCCATCGGCCTGGTCGTTTTGGCAATTGCCGGTTTTCTGGCTTGGCCCCGGAAAGCCCTTGCTAAGGAAAATGAAGGCACGGGAATGCATTACGGAAGCGAAAAAAATAACATCACGGAACTCGATAATTCGAAAGAATCAAATTCCTTGAACAATCAAAACGTGGCGCCAAAAACTCCTGCTTTGGAGATTATAATAGGTCAACAAGAGAATGACCAAGTTCCTCTTCAAGTAGTGAATTGTGTGCAGGATGACAATGTGATCATCTCGCCTTACAAAAACCTTTTTAACTATGATGATAAAGCTACTTATTCAGAATTTGAACTTACACTCACCGCAGAGGATGCATTTCTCTCAACGCTTCAACCCGGTGACACCCTTTACATACGAGGTAATTTTTGTGGTTTAAGCTGGGCGGAGAACATGAAAGTTGATTGGGACAGAAAACAGGACATTAAACTTAGGTTTCGTGGCGATTTTATCATCAATAACGAGAATTTCCTGTGCAACGGAGAAGGTGTACCATGCGCATGGAAATTTCTCAAAAACGATTCCGGATGGGAAGCCGGTTCCAATCGAATATTGAGGTTGCCGAATTCCATGGATGGATGAATGATTGCCAAGGGCGAAAGATCCCCGCCAGGCGAAGTGGATTTGATGGGTCCGATCTTGGATGTTTAGGTCAGATTTCTTCGGCCCAGAATTTCCCCCGCCAAAGGGCTTGCTTTTTTCCTCATATGTCACACCTTCCGCGCACGGGTGGGCATTCCAATTTCTTTTTCTCCGACTCTGTCGCGGGTGGTGGCCGGCATTT
>JAITSI010000004.1 GCA_031287845.1 Puniceicoccales bacterium | reverse complement strand
GGAACCTCGCCAGTTTTCCCTGGGAGTGCGCTGAAAAAAAGTCGTTCTACGCTTGCTAAATTTTTGGAAGTAAATGGTTATTCGAGAGAATATGACCGTGAAATGTCATGTGAGGTGCTGGAAGATGGGCCAAATTCGTCCACGCCAACGGAAAAACCATTCAAGCCTGATTTTTCATTTCTCAAATCAAATGCCCCGCAGAGCCAAAACCATTAGTTTCAGTCCAGCGGTTGGGGCTGCAAAGGGACGCGGTTGAGCATTTTGGATCCGCGAGGCCGGTCGAACGCGTTGACCATGTGCATTGCCATTGTCCAAGGCATTGGCGCCGTGGCATTTTCTGGGTATTGTAAAAGGAAAATCTTTTTCAGTGCCCGCAACCCGTCTTCCGGAAGCGGCCTTTGGACGCTACCCGTGCGAAGCGGACTGCGCCGCGGAACGACTCCAACGGTGAGAAGGTTTCCCGGGCGAGCATCCCCCTGTCGAGGGCGCCGTCCTTGCGCCCTGTCCGAGGTCGACGGCCAAGGCAGTGGTGGCGGTCGGGATTGCGGCCCTAGGTGTTTGGACCCGTAAACCCACATTTCATCTCCATCTGGAAAGATGGCCGATACGGTCCTGCTGTGCAGGAGCTTGACTTCTTGAGGGAAAGGCCGCTCACGGGCGCTGCCCGGCGGAGCGGGCAGTGCCGCGGGCCGGCCCGGATGGAGAAAAGGCTACGCGGGGCGACCTGCGCGCTGCGATAGCAGAAGCATCGCGGCCTCGAGGGCCGGCCGGGCCCATTTGGGGGCCCTGCCCCCAGCTCCGCTACGCTGCGCCTCCCCCAGATGTCGGTTATTCGAAGGCTGGCCCGCCAGCTTTGGATGGAACCGTCCCTAGCGCCCGGCCGGCCGGCGTCCCGAGTGAAGCGAGGGGCCTCGAGGGCCGGCCAGGCCCTTTTGGGGGCGTTGCCCCCCGCTTCGCGTCCCCCGATTATCGATGCTACGGCACTCCGTGGGCGGGGGATTGGCAAAGGGGCGCGGCAGCCCCCTTTGCGACTTCCCGGCCCGGTTGGGGGGCGCTGTCCCCCGCTTCGCTTCTCCCCAAGCCATCGGTGCCATGGCGGTGGCACTCCGTGGGCGGGGGGGGTGTCAGAGGGCGCGGCAGCCCCCTTTGCGACCTCTGGCCATGAAGCCTGGCCCTGGCCGAGCGGGGCGGCCAATCGGGTGCGGTCCGGTGGAATGGGGGGTAAAATTTTTGGCGGATTCGCTTGACAGGCCACCGCCGGTCCCTGTAGACGCGGTTGCCGTGCCTCCGGGGTGCGGGGGAGTCGGAGTCCCATGGAAGAATTAAAGCTGGCCGCGCAGCGGCGCGTAGGAAGAGGAAAGAGCTGTTCGGGACGGGAGCGGCGGCGGGGTGCCATCCCCGGCGTTGTCTACGGGGAGTCGGGTCCCCTGCCCCTGCTCTTCGACGGACGGGAGCTGCGGGCGATCCTGCGGCAGGTGGTGGGCCGGGCCGCCGTTGTCACCCTGGATCTGGAGGGAAAGGAGCTGCGCCCTGCCGTGGTGGCGGACTTCCAGCGCCATCCCACCCGGGATAGCCTCCTGCACGTGGACTTCCACGAGGTTTCTTTGAAGAAGAAAATGTACGCCCGCGTCCCGGTGCATCCGCTGGGCGTGGACGAGTGCATCGGCGTAAGGCAGGAAAATGGAATATTTGAGGTCGTGACCCACGCGGTGGAGGTGCGCTGCCTCCCCCGGGATCTGCCGTCGACCTGCGCCGTGGACGTCTCCGGGCTGCGGGTGGGGCAAAAGATCACCGTGGGCGACCTGCCACCGCTGGCGGGCGTGGAATTTGTCAGCCACGGGGAACTGGTGCTCGTTTCCTGCACGGCTCCGCGGGAGGAAAAGGAATCGGAGGCCCCGGCCACCCCGGCGGCGGCAAAGGAAGGTTCGAAGACACCCTAGGCGGAGCGGGCTATGGGAACGGGGCAAAAGGATTGCGTCCTGCTGGTGGGGCTGGGAAATCCCGGCGCCGTGCACGTGCACTCCCGGCACAACGTGGGCCAGTTCGTCCTGGATGTGCTGGCCCGGCACCTGAATTTGAAGTGGGTCAACAACAGGCGGCTCAACGCGGACCTGGCCCGGGGCCATTGCGACGGCGGTGACTTTCTTTTGGCCCGGCCGCTCGCCTTCATGAACGCGTCGGGCTATCCGGTGCTGCGCATTGTCCACTATTTCCACATCGCGGCGGAGAACGCCGTAATCGTCTACGACGACCTCAACCTGCCCCTGGGCAGCTATAAGGTTACCCACCGGGTGGGGTCCGGCGGCCACCTGGGCATGGCCGACGTGAGCGAAAAGCTGGGCGAGTGCACGCGCTTCCGCATCGGCATCGGCCCCAAGCGGGATCCGGAAATGGACCTGAAGGACTACGTGCTGGACAGGTTCTCCGACGAGGAGCAGGCGGCCCTTTTCTACGCCATGCCCACCATTTTGGAGGGCCTGCAGGAAATTTGCCTGTCGGGCAAAACTCTCGCTTGACAAAGAAAATTCCTCTCCCCATGAATCGCAGCAGGGGTGAATCGGGCATGGCAAGGCGCTATCGGGTAACTGTGGTTTTTGACACGCGGGAGCAGCGGGAGTCCCCCGATGCCATGCGCCTACGGCTGGGACAGTTGATGGAGTCCCTCGGCGCCACGGTGGAGGAGGCGGTGGATCTGGGTCCGCGCAATTTTGCCCGCTGCGCCAATCGCCGGATCAGCTCCGGGTCCTACGCCGGCTACACCGTGTCCGCCCCTCCCGCCTTCTGCGGGGAACTTACCGGCCGGCTGCGCCTGGATAAAACCGTCAATCGAACCCTAGTGGAGTGTATTTGAGCCATGGCCTCGCTGAATAAGGTATTTTTACTGGGAAATTTGACCCGCGACCCGGAGCTGCGCACCACGACCAGTGGCACGCCGGTCTGCCGCTTTACCGTGGCCGTCAACCGCCAGATGCGCAACAGCGACGGCTCCACGCGCGAAGAGGTGGTCTTCGTCGAGGTGGACAGCTTTGGCAAGTCGGCGGAGACGATCGCCCGCTACATGGCCAAGGGCAGGCCCATTCTGATCGAAGGACGGCTGCGGCTGGACCAGTGGGAAACCCAGAGCGGGGAAAAGCGGAGCCGGCTCATGGTGGTAACCGACTCATTCCAGTTCGTTTCCTCCCAGCGCGGCGAGGACGGCAGGGATGGGGGCAATGGCCCCGGCCAGCGCGGAGGACAGGGCCGCGGCCGCTTCCAGCGCCAGGAGGAGCGCCAGGAGGAGGAGGAAGGGCCAGACGGGGAAATTCCCTTCTGATCAGACCAGCCGGCGTCCGGTGCGGATGGAGGTGAGAAACGACCATGGCCATGCGAGAAATTTTGCTGTTGCAGCCCGTTGACAAGCTGGGCGGGGAGGGCGACCGGGTCCGGGTCCGGGCCGGGTTTGCGCGCAATTACCTGGTCCCGGGAAAAAAGGCCCTTGCCTTCACCGCCGCAAACCAGCGGCAGATCGATGCCCTTGTCCGCCGCCGCGAGGAGCGGGAACGGCAGGAGCGGGAGCGGGCGGAGGAGATCGCGGCCAAGCTGCGGGACCTGCGCATCGTGGTCCGCGTGCGGACCGGGGAACAGGGCAAGCTTTTCGGCTCGGTGACGGGACCAAACCTGCTGGAGGAACTGGCCGGGGCCGGTTTTTCCATTCCCCGGGAACAGCTGCTCTTGGAGCATCCGCTGAAAACCCTCGGCCAGCATAGGGTGGAGCTGCGCCTGCACCGGGATGTGCGCGCCGACCTTGCCGTCGAAATTGTTTCGGAAAATCCGGTCGTGGCCTAGCCGGAGCGCTTCCGCCATGGCAAGGCAACCAACGGCAGTGCAAAAGCCGAAGCAGCCCCACAGCGTCGAGCTGGAGCAGGCCCTGCTCGGGTGCTGTATTTTGGAGGGGGGGCAGGAGAGCGTGCCGCTCTGCATCCAGCGGAACGTGGGCGCCGAATCGTTCTACCTGCCCTGGAATCGAGTAGTCTTTGGGGAAATTTTAGCCCTCTACCGCCAGGGAAAGCCCATCGACGAGATCATTTTGCGGGACTCGCTGGAGGCGAAGGGAGTCCTGGCCGATGCGGGCGGCGCGGAGTACCTGGCCCAGATCTGCAGCCGCGTCGACACCTATGCCCACATTGAGTACTTTGTCGACCGCGTGCGGGACTACGGGCTCATCCGCCGCATCATGGCGGTCGCCTTCGGCCTCGCCGCGGAGGCGCCATCGCACCTGAACGACGTGTCCCCGTTCCTGGGCCAGGCGGAGGAAAAAATTTTTGCGGTGAGCCGGGACGTGCTGCAGGAGACGGCGCAGCCATTCAGCGTGCCCCTTAAGCAGGCCGTGCAGAACGTGCAGTTCCTGCTCAACCACCGGGGGGAGCTGATCGGCGTGGGCAGCGGCTTTACCGACCTGGACCGGCTCACATCCGGCTTTCAGAGCGGGGAAATGGTGGTGATCGCCGCCAGGCCCTCCATGGGAAAGACCAGCATCGCCCTCAATGTCGCCTCCCACAACATCCTGCCGCCGGCCGGAAAAAAGGCCGTCCCTACCCTATTCTTTAGTCTAGAGATGGGTGCGGAGCAGTTGGCCATGCGCCTGCTCTGCGCCCGGGCCGGCGTCGGGCTGGGCAGCGTCCGCGCCGGCTACGTGACGCGGGAGGGCCAAAAACGGCTGACCCAGTCCGCCGACGAGCTGCGCGACGTGCCCCTCTGGATCGACGAGTCCTCCAACCTGAACATACTGGAACTGCGGGCCCGGGCCCGGCGCATCCACGGCAAGCAGCGGCTGGGGCTGATCGTGGTGGACTACCTGCAGCTCATAGCCGGCATGGACAACCGGGTGCAGCGGGAGCAGCAGATCGCGGAAATTTCCCGGGGAATCAAGGGAATGGCCAAGGAATTGCAGCTGCCAGTGCTGGTGCTGAGCCAGCTAAATCGGGATTCGGAGAAGGAAAATCGGCGGCCCAGGCTGTCGGACCTGCGGGAATCGGGGGCCATCGAGCAGGATGCGGACGTGGTGCTGCTGCTGTCCCGCATGCGGGACCAGGACGAGGAGCTGGCGTCGGAGGGCGAGGTCATTCTGCGGGAATTGATCTTGGCCAAGCAGCGCAATGGGCCAACCGGGCTGGTTACCCTGGCTTTCGATCGGACGCTGACCCTGTTTCAAAACTATGGAGGACAAAGAAATGAAGCCATTGGCTAGGCGCCTTGTCGCCATTCTGTGCCTGGTCGGCCTGCCGCTGGCCGGCGAAGAGCTTCGCGTGGGCAAGCTGGAGGTGCAGCTGCTGGGGGAGTCGGCCATCAACCGGGAGGCCGTCCTGGCCCGCATCCGCCTGCGGGAGGGGGAAGTGTTCCGCCCGGAGCTCAACGACGATTCCATCCGCGCCCTCCATGCGACCAATCTCTTTGAGCATGTGGAGGTTTTGACAACGGGCCAGGCGGAGGATGGAACCCTGGACATCTGCTACGTCCTCTACGCCAAGCGGCGCGTCGGCCGGGTGGAGTTCACGGGGAACCGCCGCTTTTCGGCCAAGAAGCTGCGCTCGTTGATCCAGACCAAGGACGGCTCGCCGCTGGACTGGGCCCTCGTCCGCCGGGACATCGAAACCCTGCGGGGGAAATACCGGGGCCGGGGCCATGCGGATGTGCAGGTCACGGCGGACCTGCAAGCGGTGGAAAATGGCAATCCGAACCTGCAATT
Organism: Puniceicoccales bacterium; assembly: GCA_031287845.1. GTDB lineage: Bacteria > Verrucomicrobiota > Verrucomicrobiia > Opitutales > JAIRLM01 > JAISOW01. The sequence continues at coordinate 5,788 of JAITSI010000004.1, read as the reverse complement.
TGCCGTGGAGGAAGGTCCGAGGAAGACAATCGCGCGGGTAAAATTTGTGGGAAATGGCACGTTTTCCCAAAAAACGCTGTTGCGCCAGATGTCCATCCGGCCCCGCGGGCCCCTCTCCTTCCTGAAGGGTTCCGGCTACCTGAAGCCGGAGCTGCTGGAGACGGACCTGGACCAGCTGCGCTCCTTCTACCGCAACCAGGGTTTTTTGGACGTGCAAATTTCCGCGGACGCGGTGGCGGTCCAGGGCCAGGAGCGGCTCACGGTCACAATTCCGCTGGTGGAGGGACAGCGCTTTCTGTTGGGAAAAATTTCCTTCGCCGGCAATCAGCTCTACCCGGCGGAGCAGCTGGCGGGGCTGCTGCGGCTGTGCCCGGGGGAGGCATTTTCCCCGGACGCGGTGGACGCGGCGGAGGATGCCATCCGCAACTTCTACGGCCAGAAGGGCCACGTGGAGAGCTATGCCGTCGCCCGGCGCCGGGCCAACGTCCTGGACAACTCCATGGACCTGACCTTCGAGATCCAGGAATCGCCGCCCTGCCGGGTGGGCACGGTGCACATCCAGGGCAACGGGAAAACCCGCAACCGGGTAATTCTGCGGGAGCTTTCCCTGTTCCCCGGCGAGCGCTTCGACCTCATCAAGCTGCGGAACAGCGAAAATCGCCTGCGGGAAACGCGCTACTTCAGCCAGGTGACCCTAACGGCGGAGGCGGCGGGGGAGCCGGACCTGCGCGACGTGCGCGTGACCGTGGAGGAGGCGCAGACGGGCAAGTGCCTGATGGGCGGGGCAGCCAATTCCCTGGACAGCCTCGTCGGCTTCGTGGAGTTTTCCCAGTCCAACTTTGACCTGCTAAGTCGCAAGAACCACTTCCAGGGCGGTGGGCAAAAGCTGCGCGCCCGCTTCGAGACCGGTACGCGGTCCCGGCAGGTCCAGCTGTCCTTCGAGGAGCCCTGGCTGTTCCAGCGGGAGTTGGCCGTCGGCTCCGAGTTCTTTTCCTCCAAGAGCTCCTACCGGAAGGATGACCACAACTACGACGGGCCCTCCTACGGCGAGCGGCACCGCGGCTGCGAGTTCTACCTGCGCAAGCGCATCGCGGGACTTTTGGAGGGCCGCGCCTACTACCGGCTGGACCGGACCCGGATCTGCGACGTGGGCCCGGATGCCCCATTCGGGCTCCACATCGAGGAGTTCATGGGCCAGCGGTGGATTTCCAAGGCCGGGCTGCAGCTGCAGCGGGACAGCCGGGATAGCCTGCTCTACCCGGTCCGCGGCAATAAGCTGGTGGTCGCCATGGACTACGCCGGGCTGGGCGGCGACGTGCACTACTTCAACCTGGATCTGCAGGCGGGCCAGTGGTTCCCCGTTTTCCGCTACCGCAGCCAGACCATCTCCTTCCTGGGCAAGATCGGCACAATGCGGGCCTACCGGCGGGAGTGGGTCCCCTACTTCGACCGCAAGTTCCTCGGCGGTGTGAATGACATGCGCGGCTTTGACTTCCGCGGCATCGGTCCGCGGGACATGCGCGGGGAGGCCTTCGGCGCCCTGACCTACTGCTACGGGGCCGCGGAGTATTCCATCAAGCTCGCGGAGCCGCTGCGGCTCGTGTTCTTCGGCGACGCCGGCTACGCGGGCCGCCGCTGGATGAACCTGGACAATCCCCTCTACGCGGATGCGGGCATGGAGCTGCGACTCTTCGTCATGGGCTCTCCGCTGCGGCTCATCTTCGCCTACCCGCTCCACGGCGACGCCTTCCACGCGCACAACCTGCAGTTTAATTTTACCTTCGGGACCGTATTTTAGCCTAGGAACGGGAAAGCCGGGGATGATTGAAAAAAATGCCATGGAAAGGGAAAGGGAAAATGGCGGCGACGTGCTGCGCGTGCGCCGGGAAAAGTTAAAAGCCCTCCGGGCGGAGGGCCTGGACCCCTACGGGCAAAACTGGGACCAGAGCCACACGGCCGGAGAAGCCCGGCGGCTGCTGGGCGATGGGGAGGAGTGCGACGAAACGGTCTCCCTTGCCGGCCGCATCCTGGCATTTCGCCTCATGGGCCGGGCTGCATTCCTCTCCCTCCAGGACCGGTCCGGCACGATCCAGTGCTACGTGCGCCGGGAGGCCATCGGGGACAGTGACTACGACCGCTTCCGGGACTACGACATCGGGGACATCGTCGGGGTGGCGGGGACCCTATTCCGCACAAAGACCGGCGAGCCAACGGTGCGGGTGGCGCGCATGCAGATCGTGGCCAAGTCCCTGCGCCCCCTGCCGGACAAATTTCACGGGCTCACCGACGAGGAGCAGATCTACCGGGAGCGGCACCTGGACCTCATCGCCAACGGCGAATCCCGGCGGCGGGCCTTGCAGCGCATCGCCATCGTGAGGGAAATTCGCCAATTTCTCTGGGCCAGGGATTTCGTCGAGGTGGAAACGCCATTTTTGCAGAACGTGGCCGGCGGTGCCGCCGCCCGCCCCTTCACCACGCGCATGAACGCCCTGGACCAGGAATTTTTCCTGCGCATTTCCCTGGAGCTGTACCTGAAGCGCATGCTGGTGGCCGGCTTTGACCGGGTCTTCGAGCTGGGCCGGGTATTCCGCAACGAGGGCCTTTCCCGCAAGCATAACCCAGAATTCACCATGGTCGAGCTCTACCAGGCCTACTCCGACCACCGGGGCATGATGGCGCTCATCCGGGACCTGATCCTGCACCTCTGCGACCGGGTCATCGGCACCAGGGACATCGCCCAGCCGGATGGCACGGTCCTCCACCTGGGCGGCGAGTGGCGGGAGGCCAACTACCGGGACCTGGTCCGCGAGCACACGGGAATAGAAGCGTGGTTCGAGCTGCCAAGGGAGGAAAAATTGGCCTACTGTGGCCGCGCTGGCCTGGCGCTGGACCCGGAAAAGGAAGATTTTGCCATCGACAACGCCGTCTACGGCAAGCTCGTGGAGCCGAACCTCATCCAGCCGACCTTTGTGCTGCAGCTGCCCCGGGAGCTCTGCCCCCTGGCCAAATTGAATCGCCAGGACCCGCGCTTCTTGGACGTCTTTGAGCTCTGCATCAACGGCCAGGAGGTGGCGCCGGCCTACTCCGAGCAGAACGATCCCCTGCTCCAGCGGCAGCTGTTCGAGATGCAGCTGGGCGATGACCAGCAGGCCCTGGACACGGAATTCCTCACCGCGCTGGAATACGCCATGCCGCCCGCCGGGGGCATGGGCATCGGCGTCGATCGGCTGGTGGTCCTACTGACCGGCGCCGGCAACATCCGGGACACCATCCTCTACCCCACCCTGCGCCCCATTGGATGAGGGCGAAAAGGTTCCTCCGGAGATGATGGCCTTCATGGCGTCGCCGATGGACATGGCCAGAGGAATCAGTACCTCCGCTGGAACGTAGAGCAGGAAGCCGGAGGTGGGATTGGGGGTGGTGGGGACGAAAACGCTCACCAGCGACTCCCTGCCGGGGCCCTGCAAACCGTCCGGGCAGCCCCCCGTGAGAAAGCCGATGGCGTAGAGGCCATTGCGGGGAAATTCCACGAGCACTGCCTTTTGGAAAATGGCCCGGCGGCCGTCGGAAAATGTTCCAATGATCTGCTTGGACGTGCCGTAGAGCATGCGGATAAAGGGCAGCCGGTCGATGATCCGCTCCGTTCCCCGGATGAAGAAGCGGCCCACCACGTAGCGGGAAATGTAGCCAACGCCGGTCAACGCCGCGACGATGATGACGGTGGACAGGAGGTCCATGGCAAAGGAGAGCGCGGCCGGAATGTGCCGGGCCATGGCGTACTGGCCAAAGAGCAGGCGGCTCAGGGGAGAGCCCAGGTGGTCCACCAGGAAGAGCAGGACGAAGAGCGTGATGCCCAGGGGCAGGGTGACGAGCAGCCCGGACAGGAACGCGTTGCGCAGGGAGCGGAGCATGGGCCATCCTTCCATGTGTGCCGGCCAAGGGCAAGGAAAATCAATTCGATTGGCCGATTCCGGCGCCGGCCGGGGGAAACGCAAAAACCTGGGCCAGGTCCAGGTTGATGCGGCCGCCGCTGTCCCGGCCGATGGCCTCGCGCAGGAGGGAGCGAAAGTCGGGGTGGGCGCAGCGCTCGATGATGAGCCGGGCCCGCTCCATGGGCCCGCGGCCGCGCAGGTCGGCGATTCCCTGCTCCGTGGCAAAGATTTGCGTGTCGTGTTCCGTGTGGTCCACGTGGGAGCAGAGGGGGACGATGCAGCTGATGGTGCCCCCCTTCGCGACGGACGGCGTGGCGAAGATGGTGATGGCGCAGTTGCGGGCAAAGTCGCCGGAGCCGCCGATGCCGTTGACCAGGTGGGTGCCGCGCAGGTGGGTGCTGTTGACGTTGCCCCAGAGGTCCACCTCCAGGGCCGTGTTGATGCCGATGAGCCCCAGCCTGCGGATCACCTCCGGGTGGTTGGTAATTTCCTGGGGCCGGAGGACGAGCCGGCGCCGGTAGGTGGAGAGATTGTCGTAGATGCGGCGCAGCACGGGCGGCGAAACGGCCAGTCCGGAGCTGCTGGCGAAGCGGATGCGGCCCGATTCGATGCCGTCGAAGACCGTATCCTGGAGAATTTCCGAAAACATGTCGAAGGGCGGCAGGGACGGGTCGGTGCCCAGGGCCGCCATGACCGCGTTGGAGACGTTGCCAACCCCCGCCTGCAGCGGTAGAAAATTTTTGGGAATGCGGCCCGCTTTCTTCTCCGCGAGGAGAAATTCGGCGACGTTTTCCCCGATGCGCTGGGACAGGCCGTCGACGGGGGCAAAGGGGGCGGAGCTGTCCGGAATGTGGCTGCGGACGACGGCATGGATCTTGGCCGGATCCACCTGCACCATGGTGGCGCCGATGCGGTCGGAGCAGCGGTAGATGGGAATTTCCCGGGTGTGGGGAGCCGGGGCGAGCTCGTAGATGTCGTGGAGGCCCTCCAGCGTGTCCGGGTGGTAGCCGTTGAGCTCGATGGTCAGCGAGCGGGCCAGCCGGGCAAAGGTGGGCGCCGCGCCCACGGCGCTGGTGAGCAGGATGCGGCCGTCGGGAAAGATCGCAGCCGCCTCCAGGATGGCGTGGTCGATGGTGCCCCAGACCTTTCCCTTCAGCAGCGGCACCAGGTGGGACAGGTGCAGGTCCACGTACTCCACCCGCTGGCCATTGATCTGCCGGCGCAGGATGGGGCAGGACTGGTAGGGGGTGCGGTAGGAGATGGCGTCCGCGGCGGCGAGGGCATCGTCCACGGCGGCGTCGGTGGAGGCGCTGGCCAAGAGCCTGATGGAGAAGGGCTGGCCGGCTTCGCGCAGCCGTTTGGCCCGCTCCGCCAGGGCCGGCGTCACCACCTTGGGCGATCCGGCCGGGGTAAATCCCCCGACGGCTATGGTTTGTCCGCTTTGGATGCGCTCGGCCGCCTCGGCGGCGTCCATCACTGGAAAGGGCAATTGGTCCGTGGCCCGCATGGTGCCCCCATGGAACGGAAATAATCTCCGCTCCGCAAGGGCGTATTTTAGCGATTCCGGGAAAACACATCCCGGAGAAGATTATTCCGGAGGATCACTCTGGGGAGGAGCATTCCGGGGAGTGGTATCCCGGGGAGTGGCATTCCGCTAGGGTCAGGACCCGTAAACCCGGTTCGCCGGTTGACGGTGGGGCTGCGCCCCCAGCCCCCCTCCACGGAGTGTCGCTGCATCGATGCCCGGAGAAGGCGGAGCTGGGGACAGCGCCCCCAACCGGGCCGGGAGGTCGCAAAGGGGGCTGCCGCGCCCCTTTGCCAATCCCCCGCCCACGGAGTGCCGTAGCATCGATAAT
>JAITSI010000092.1 GCA_031287845.1 Puniceicoccales bacterium | reverse complement strand
AGGGACGGTTCCATCCAAGGCTGGCGGGCCGGCCCAACCCCAGGAGATGATAGAATGAGGTGCTGGGCGATGCTTCTGCCATGGCAGATGCCATGGGCAGCGCGCAGGTCGCCCCGCGTGGCTCTTTTGCCATCAGGGCCGGCCCGCGGCACTGCCCGCTTCGCCGGGCAGCGCCCGTGAACGCCCCTTCCCTCAAGAAGTCAAGCTCCTGCACAACAGGTCCATATCGGTCATCTTTCCAGATGGAGGTGGAGTGTGGGTTTACGGGTCCTGACCTGGGGTCGGATTCCGCCGACCTGTTCCGACCGGTGACGGCCCGGAGAGCCCTGGATTTATGGGTCCCATTCCCCTGGAGGCTGGCGGCGACGGCCGGTGCGGAAAAAAATTTTGCGAATTTTTCCTTCTAAGATCTTTTCTCCCAGCGCATAAAAATTTATTTTCCATTGGCCTTGCCTTTTCTCCGGTGCCGGTTCTAGCTAGGTGAAAGTTGGGTGCCATTGCCATGCGGCCGGTGTATTTCGTGATATTTGCTGCCCTGGCTGGCTGCGGCTCCATCGGTCCCTGCGGTTCCATTGGCCGTTCCGGGCCGGTCGGGGCGTCGCCGGGTCCGCAGGTTCCCTGGGATGGTTCCTGCCTTGCCGCGGTGGACCTGCCATGCGCCTCCGGCTCGGCCTCGCTCGTTGGCCAGGTGGACCTGGACCTGGCGCTGCTTGTGGACATGGCCTTTGAAAATAGCCCCGAGACCCGCCGCCTGTGGCATGGGGCGCGGGCGGCGGCCGCCCGCAGTGGGACAGCCCTTTCGCCCCTGTTTCCCCAAATTGTCGCCGGCGGTGCCGTTGCCCGGGAATGGCAGGAGGGGAATGGTTCCCATGGCCGGAGCACGGTGGGAGCCGTCCCGTCCCTTTCCCTCACCTGGCGGCTTTTTTCCTTTGGCTCGGACCTTGCCAGCGCCCGGGCTGCCCGCTGCAACCTTCAGGCGGCCAACCTCATCCATGGCCGTTCCCTGCAGACCCTGCTCTTCCGGGTGCAGAGCGCCTACTTTTCCCTCAACGCCGCCGAGGCGACGGTGGAGGCGCGGGCCGCCGCCCTGCGGGAGGCGGAGGAGCTGTTGGCCCTGGCGGAGAGCCGCTTCCAGGCGGGCCTGGAAAATCGCCAGAACTACCTCCAGGCGCGGGCGGCGATGCTGCAGGCGCGCCACGGCTGGGAGGAGTCCCGTGCCCTGGTGGAGCAGCGGCGGGCTGCCCTGGCCGAGGTGGTTGGCGTGCGCGTTTCCTCGCAGTTCCGCATTCGCCGCAGCCAGCTGCCGGAAGGCGCCGCCGTGGAGGAGGACGTGGAGGCCATTGTGGCCCGCGCCCTGCGCTGCCGTCCGGATTTGCTGTCCTTGCAGGCCCAGCTGGATGCTGTCCGGGCCGGCGAGCGGGCTGCGCGGGGGGCGTCGCTGCCGCGGCTCGTTGCCAGCGTGTCCGCCGATCGGCTGCGCACCGGCGGCGGTGGCACGGAGCGGGATGCCGTTGCGAGCCTTGGCCTGAGCTGGGACCTGTTTACCGGCTTTGAGCGCACGGCCCGGCGCATGGAGCGGCGCGAGGAGGCGGCGATGGCCCTGGAAAGCCTGCGCGGAGCGGAGCTGCGGGCGGTGGGGGAAATTTGGTCCGCCTACCAGGACCACCGGGCTGCGCTGCGCCAGCTGGAATCGGCCCGGGGCCTGCTGGCCGCCGCGGACGAGGCCTTCCACGCCTGCGAAATTGCCTACCGGGCCGGGCTGTGCTCCTTCCACGAGCTGCTCGCCGTGCAGAATCGCTTTGCCGGGGCCCGGGAGGGTCTGGTTGCCGCGGAGTGCCGTTTTTCCCTTTCCCTGGCTGCGCTCGCCCATGCGGGCGGGGACCTGCACTGCGTGGGCCACTAATTTCATTGGACGATCATGGAACGATTTTTCCCCTGTGTCTGCGCCGCCCTGCTGGGGCTGGCCGCCGGCGGGTGCCGAAGGGTGGAGCCGCCTGCGCCGGAGCGCGTCGTGCCTGTGCAAATTCTGCTGGCCGAAAGCCGCCGGATTCCCATCTACGTGGACGCCGTTGGGATTTGCTCCGCCTCCGGCTCCGTGGACATCCTGCCCCAGGTGGGGGGACAGATCGTGGCCGAGCACGTCCAGTCCGGTGCTCCGGTTTGCAAGGGCCAGCTGCTATTTTCCATTGACCCCCGCCCCTACGAGGCCCAGCTGATGCAGGCCCGCGGCCAGCTGCGCGATGCGGAGGCGCGGCTCACCGTCGACCGGCTGCGGCTGGAGCGTTCCCAGCCGCTTGTTCCCTGCGGCCACATCTCCCAGCAGGACTATGACGCGCTCCAGGCGGACGTGGAGCAGGACATCGCCCGCGTGGAATCGGCCCGGGGAGCCCTGCAGCAGGCGGAGATCCAGCTGGATTTCTGCTCCATCCGCGCCCCCATCTCCGGCCAGGCCGGCTACAGCCAGACCGACCTGGGCGCCGTGGTGAGCGCCGGTGCCGGCGGGCAGCCCCTGGTCAACATCCGCAGGTTGGATCCCATTTTTGTGGATTTTTCCGTCTCCGAGAACGTGCTTCCCCAGCTGCAGCGGCATTTTCGCGAGGGCGGTGGATTGGACTGCACGGTGACGGCCATGGGCGACGCGTCCCTGCTGGCGCCGGCGCGGCTCGACGTGGTGGATAACTGCGTGGACCGGCGGTCCGGTGCCGTCCACCTGCGCGCCACCATGGCCAACGGCGATGGGCTGTTCTGGCCCGGCGCTGCGGTGCGGGTGCGGGTCGTGCTGACCCAGCTGGACGGGGCCATTCCGATCCCGGAGACGGCCGTGGGCACGGGGGACCGGGGATGCTATGTTTTCGTGGTTTCGCCCGATGGCCGTGCCGAGGTGCGGCCGGTCGTTGTGGGCCAGGGCCATGGCCGGGACGTGGCCATCCTGCAGGGGCTTCGCCCCGGCGACCGGGTGGTGACGGAGGGTCAGTTTCTGCTGGCACCGGGGACGCGGGTGGCGTTGGCCGGCGGAGCCCCGGCAAAGGAATAGGGGGCGGCCATGGATAGCATCTCCGAACCGTTCATTCGCCGCCCGGTGATGACCACGCTTTTGGCCGTCACCGTCGTCGTTTTCGGCCTCATCGCCTACGTGGGCCTGCCGGTCAGCGACCTGCCCAGCGTGGACTATCCGGTCATCCAGGTGATGGCTGGCTTTCCCGGCATGGACCCGGAATCCATGGCGGCCAACGTGGCCACGCCGCTGGAAAAGGAATTTTTGAAAATTCAAGGGCTGGAGCTGGCCACATCCCAGAACTGGACCGGCCAGACGCGCATTACCCTGCAATTTGCCCTGGAGCGGGATGGGGAAGCGGCGGCCATGGACGTGCAGGCGGCCATCCAGCGGGCCCTGGGCAGCCTTCCCTCGGACCTGCCGGCGCCGCCGACCTACGAAAAATCCGATCCCAACAGCCATCCCATCTTCTACATGGCCCTGGACAGCGCCACCCTTTCCCGGGGCCAGCTCTACGACTACGCCTCCAACCACATTGCCCAGCGCTTCAACGTCATCGCCGGGGTTTCCAAGACCGACGTCTACGGCATCCGGCGGGCGGTGCGCATCGAGGTGGACCCGGAGCTGCTCACCGCCCGGGGACTTACCCTGGCCGACGTGGCCCAGCGCATCCGCGGTGCCACCACCACTGCCGGCGGCGGGGTTCTGCGCGGCGAGGACCGCGCCTGGGTGGTCTGCCCGGATGGCCAACTTTCCCAGGCGGAGGACTATGCCTCCCTCATCCTGGGCCACTGGGACGGCCTTCCCATCTACCTGCGCGACGTTGCCAGCTGCAGCGATGGCCTGGAGGCGCCCCACTTTCACAATTCTTTCTGGATGCGGGACCGGGGCGAGCTGTCCAACGTGGTCATGCTGGCCGTGAGCCGGGCGGCCGGTGCCAACACCGTGGCCGTTGCCAGGCGCCTGCAGGCCCTTGTGCCGGAAATTCGCAGCCAAATTCCCGATTCCGTCTTTCTGACCCCGATCTACGACCGTTCCGATGGCATCGTTGCCTCGATCCGGGACGTGGAGGAGACGGTGCTCATCGCCTTTGCCCTGGTTGCCCTGGTCATCTTTCTCTTCCTGGGCCGGGTGCGGGACACGGTCATTCCGCTGGTTGCCCTGCCCCTTTCCCTGCTGATCCTGTTCATCGCCATGCACTTTTTGGGCTTCAGCCTGGATAACCTGTCCCTCATGGCCATGACCCTCTCCGTCGGCTTTCTCGTGGACGACGCCATCGTCTTCCTGGAGAACATGGTGCGCCGCATGCAGCGGCTTGGGGAGAGCCCGGAGCAGGCATCCATCGGCGGGGCCAGCGAGATCAGCTCCACCATCGTGTCCATGACCCTTTCCCTTGCCTGCATCTTCATTCCCCTGCTCTTCCTCGGCGGGCAGATCGGCCGGGTTTTCCACGAATTTGCCCTCGTCATCATCATCGCCACCGTGGCGTCGGGAGTGGTTTCCCTGACCGTCACGCCGCTCATGTGCGCCACCATGCTCAAGGGCCGTGGCCAGGACCGCCATGGCCGCGTCGAGGCCATTGCCCTGCGCCTGGAGGAGAGATTTCTTCGCTTCTACGGCCGCATTTTGGACTTTTTCCTCGGCCGCCGGTGGATTTCCGCACTGGTCTGGGTCCTCTGCCTCGCCGGCACCGTTTTGGTTTTTTCCCGGCTGCCGAAGAGTTTCCTTCCCATCGGCGACAGCGGGGCCCTGCAGGGGATGTTCATTGCCCAGGAGGGGACGTCTCCCCGGCACATGCGCCTCTACCAGAGCCAGATCGACGCCATTGTGCGCCGCCATCCCGCCGTGCAGACCGCCGCGACCCTGAGCGGCTTTCCCTGGTTTCCCTCCAACCAGGGCCTGGTGATGGCGTTCCTCAAGCCCCGCGCCGGCCGGGATGGGATCGCCGCCGTCAACCGCCAGCTCATGGGGGAACTGTGCCGCATTCCCGGCGCCATGGTCGTCCTGCGCCCCGCCCCCGCCCTGCACATCCAGACCGGCGCGATGGGTTCGGGCCAGGGCAAGTACTCCTACACCCTTTCCGGCATCGAGCCGCAACAGGTCTACGCCGCGGCCCAGCGCCTGCTCCAGGCCCTGCGCGCCTATCCTGCCCTCAGCTCCGTTTCCTCCGACCTCTACCTGCGCAATCCGGAGGTGCGGCTGGCCGTGGACCGGGACCAGGCATCCCTGCGCGGCGTCGGCGTGGCCCAGCTGATTTCCCAGGTCCAGAGCGCCTACGCGGAAAACTACATCTACCGCATCAAGACGCCCACCCAGCAGTACCAGGTCATCCTGTCCGTGGCGGAGCCATTCCGCGAGGGCATGGAAAACCTAGGCCAGCTGCGCTTTTCCAACCAGGATGGCGCCCTGGTGGACCCGGCAACGGTCCTGCAGCTGCGCAAGGCGGTGGGGCCCCTGACCGTGAACCACAGCAACAATTTCCCCTCCGCCACCATTTTCTTCGACATCCAGCCGGACGTGTCCCTGGGCAAGGTGGTGGACCATCTGCAGCAATTGGCCCGGGAGACGCTGCCCGCCGGGGTGCAGGGTGCCTTCCAGGGTGAGGCCAAGACCTTCGCCGCCACCTTCCACAGCCTCAAAATTCTCATCTTTGCCGCAATTTTTATCACCTACGTGATCCTTGGCATTCTCTACGAGAGCTATGCGCATCCGCTGACCGTGCTGGCCGCCCTGCCCGTCGCCGCCCTGGGGGGATTGGCCATGCTGCTCCTCTTCCACGAGGAACTTTCCCTCTACGCCTACATCGGCCTCTTCATGCTCCTGGGTCTCGTGGAAAAGAATGGCATCCTGGTGGTGGACTTTGCCCTGCAGCGGCAGCGGGAGAAGGATTCCCCCCGGGACGCCGTCCATGCGGCATCCCTGCAGCGCCTCCGGCCCATCCTCATGACGACCCTGTCCACGGTGGTGGGAGTGCTGCCCATCGCCCTTGGCTGGGGAGCGGACGGGGCGTCGCGGCGGCCGCTGGGCCTGGTGGTCGTGGGTGGCATGCTCTTTGCCCAGGTGGTGACACTCTTCCTTACGCCGGCCATCTATCTCTACGCGGAGGAGTTGCAGCGCCGATTCCTGGACAGGATCCCATTCCTGCGCCGGGGCCAATTTTCAGAGAAACGGCTGTCCTAGGGTCAGGATCCACAAACCCGGGCCGCCGGTTGACGGTGGGGCTGCGCCCCCCTGGGAGGTCGCAAAGGATGCTGCCGCGCCCCTTTGCCAATCCCCCGCCCACGGAGTGCCGCAGCATCGATAATCGGGGGAAGCGAAGCTGGGGGCATAGCCCCCAAATGGGCCCGGCCGGCCCTCGAGGCCCCCTCGCTTCGTTCGGGACGCCGGCCGGACGGGTGCTACGGACGGTTCCATCCAAAGCTGGCGAGCCGGCCTTTGAATAACCAACATCTGGGGGAAGCGAAGCTGGGGGCACAGCCCCCAAATGGGCCCGGCCGGCCCTCGAGGCCGCGATGCTTCTGCTGTCGCAGCGTGCAGGTCGCCCCGCGTAGCTCTTTTGCCATCAGGGCCGGCCCGCGGCACTGCCCGCTCCGCCGGACAGCGCCCGTGAGCGCCCCTTCCCTCAAGAAGTTTGAAAATTCACCTCCGATTGACGGAAAATCTTGTCCAGTGGCGACGCCCGCCTAAACATGTTCCATGTTCCCAAATTTGTTCGGGCCCTATCCCCAATGGCAGAATTTCCCTGTGACCGGTGGAAGTGTGAATCAAATGGGAGGAAATTGTTCGGTTAGTCCGCCGCCTCTGCCGTCGTCGCCGCTGACCTCCCAGGTACGGTCCTGTTCCTTTTCCATGAATCCGTCCTTTGGTTGCTTTTCTCCCCAGCTATTTACAAAGCTCCCGGAGTCCCTCTCCTCATTTTCCCAGCAAAATTTTTCCTCGTCCCAGCCCTGCGGAAATTTTTCGACCAATTCCCTGGGATTTGCCGCGCCGTCGTCCCTTCCGGTGTCCCAGTTCCAGTCCCAGTTCCCGACCCAGTTCCAGTCCCAGACCCAGTTCCCGACCCAGACCCAGTTCCAATCCCAATCCCAATGCGTGACCCCCTTCCCTTCGACCCAGAATTTCCATTCCTCCGGCCAAGGGTTCCCGCAATCTTCGAATTTTAACCTCCCGCAGGGTCAGAATTTTGTCTCCCAGCAGTCTTTAAATTTTGGGCAACGGCAATCTTTAAACTTTGGGATGCAACAGCCGACGAATTTGGGAATCCAGCAATTTCCGAATTTTGCTTCCCAGCAATCACCAACCCTTGGCCAGCAGCAATGCCAAAATTTTGTTTCCCAACAGCCTTCGAACCTTGGTTCCCAGCAATTTGCAAATTTTGGCCGGCAAGGGTCATCGAATTTTGTTTCCCAGCAGCCCCAAAATTTTGCCCAGCAGAATCAAGGCTTTGCCGTCCAGCGGTCTGTGAATTTTGCATCCCCAATGCCAAATTCTAGTTTCCAGCAGCCCTCGCAGTTTTCCCCGTCGCAGCCTTTGAATTTTCCGGCCGGGAATCGATTGCAATTCCTACAGCCATGTCTGGGGCAGCAGCAAACTGTGCCAATGGTTGGGCAATGGCAAGCTCCCATTGCGGCCCAAACAGCTTTCCAATTGCCGTCCCAGCAGCCACCTGCGCCGGGGGGAAGACAAGGAGTAAATTTACCGCCGTCGGCCGGAAGGCCTTCATCGAATGACCTGCCAGCGCCTGGGGGAACCGCGCCCAGGGGGTCTAGGACCGGTGGCCGGCCGCCGCCACAGGGAATATTTGCCGGATGCCAACCACCTCCGTGGAACTATCCCCTGACCGAGGAGCAGCGGAATTTTTTGGATGAACACAGAGTTCCGCCATCCAACCTTGACGACATTTCCGGGCGGACAATGATCATGGAAATAATCCAAGCGAAAGGGCCCTTTGAGCGCGGAGCTACGAACAATAACTGTTTTTTTTTAAGTGCCATAGCCGCTTTGAATTGGCAAATGAACATACCTCCATTAAAGAGCTATGATTCCCATGTGATAATAAATGGCCGCAGCTATAACGCCGATGATCTGAAGTATGCACTGTATGATTTTCTATTGAATGACGAAAGGAGAAAGGCATATTGTGCGCAATATCCCGTCGACGCGGCCACCTATAATTTCAGTGACGCATCTATCATAGAACTGCGGGATTCGGCCTTCTACAGGGGGGGCAATGATCCCTTTCCTCCCATGTCCGGCATAAGCGCATTCTACGCACTTAGCGAGATGACGGGACAGCCGACGCTATGCCAGGGGTCCTCCATTTCCGTTCCTCCGCATACCTATTACAAAAATTTTCTCTTTGTTCCGGGACATGGACTGCCGCCTATGGAATTCATCACTGGCATTGCGGGCGAAATATCCAGGGAGAATTACGCCGCCGAGCAGGAAAATTGCCGCCGGATCATCATCAGCCAGGGTGTAAACAAATTGTTTGACGAACAATATACTCCCGAAATGCAAATGGATGACGAGGTTAGTGACGAAAGGGAAAATATGAAGGAGAGGCTCTACGGAGATCCGAATGATTCCATGTACGCCAAGATTTTTGAAATGGGCACAAAGGCGTGCAAGGAAAGTACATCATTTGAAATGCGCGAGGCTATTTTTTTTCCACTTAACGCTGACTATGATGAATATAAGAAACGGCAGAGAGATGCAATCATCGAGGGGAGGATAAGATTTATTGATCAAATGCAACAGGTGGAGCAAGGGGGAGTGGCTCTATTGGCAATAGGGCATGACGATCAACATTTTAGAGCACTTTTGAGAAAAGACAAATCCGAAAAAAGTAAAAGCTAGCCGGGGGGATCCATTCGCAAGTTCCGGCGCTTGGATCGTCGTCCGCTCTGCCACTTTGCCTTTCGCCGATCCCGCCTTTCCGGCTTCCGCCAATTTCACCGGAGTGGCCATCTTCGGCCGTGCCCCCCTGAACTGGGCCCCGGGTTTCCATTGGCCGGCGACGGCGGAGGCAGGTCCGTGGAGGGGCGGGCGTTTGGAGAAAAATGAATCCCGCGGATGGAAAAATCTTGTTTATTTGCGGTGCCTGACTAAACTAAATGCGTGTTTTCGAGTTCAAGTACCACTCCTTTTCCGCAGCAAAACTTTCCCATGGGGGGTCTGAACCCGGGGAATGGTCTGGATCAAATGGGCGGAAATCGGCCGGTCGGCCCAGGTTTGTCGCAACTGCCCTTGCTGCCCAGCCAGCTGCCCAGCCAAATCCGGTCCTCCTTTCTTCCCATGAATCCGACCTTTGGCCATTTTCCGCCCCAGCTGTTCTCGAAGCTTCCCGGGTCTTTTCCCGCATGTTTTCAGCAAAATTCTTTTTCGGCACCGCCCTCCGCTAATTTTTCGGCCAATTTCCAAAATTCCGCCGTGTCGACGTCCCTCTCCCCGTTCCCGGGCATGGGCTCCTTTGGTTCGCTCCAGAATTTCCATTCTTCCAGCCAGGGGTTTCCCCAATCTTCGAATTCTAATCCCCAGCAGAGCCAAAATTTTGGCATCCCGCAGCCGTCGAATTTCGAGCAGCAACAACCTTTAAATCCTGGAATGCAAGCGCCTTTAAACCTTGGTTCCCAGCAATTTTCAAATTTTAGCCAGCAGGGGTCGTCGAATTTTGGCGCCCCGCAGTTTCCCAATTTTGCCCAGCAGCAGGGCCAGGGCTTTGCCTTCCCAGGGTCTGCGAATTTTGCGCCTCAGGTGCCAAATTCTAGTTTTCAGCCGCCCTCGCAGTTTTCCCCGTCGCAGTCTTTGCAGTTTCCGATCGAGAATCGTTTGCTATTCCTACGGTCATGTTCGGGACAGCAGCCATCTGTGCCAATGGGTGGGCAATGCCAAGCTCCCATGGGAGCCCAAATAACTTCCCAATTTCCGTCCCAGCAGCTCCCTGCGCCGGAGGATGGCGGAAAACACTCCTTGCCGCCGCTACCCAGGGAGCTGCGATTTAATGCCATGCCATTGCCGGGATGGCCTGGGGCACAAAACCTGCCGCCGCCGCGGGAAGCACCGCCCAGGAACTTTGGGGCGAATAATTTGCCGTTGCCGCGGGGAATATTTGCCGGATGCCAACCGCCCCAATGGAATCGTCCTTTGACCGTGAACCAGAGGCAGTATTTGGAGAACTATGCCATTCCAAAGTTGGCTTCGGAAAATTCCTGCGGTGGACAGGTGCAAAGGGCCCTTAGGGCGGTGGGGCCATTTGAGAATGGTGCCGATAGCAATCTCTGCTTTTTCTATTGCATTATGCACGACATGCGCTGGCAAAATGGGGATGTGCCCGCGAATGAAATAAAGCAGAGTTGTAAAAATTCCCGCATACACGTGGGGGGTCGCACCTATAATGCCGTCGAACTGAGAACGGCCATGTGCGATTTTCTGCTAAAGGACGAAAAGTGCAAGGAATTTTGCAGGAAGTTTCCCTTTGATGGGGCGAACATGGGATTCGAAGAAAATTATATTAAAAAATTAGGGGATCCCAATGGCTGCGAAATGGCGATAAATGAGAGTTCCTGCTATGCAATAAGCAATATGACCGGGCAATCGGTGATTACCTATGGGGGTATCCGTGAGTGTTTGACACAGAATATGCAGGAAGTCCATGCCAGCGTTCCGGGGAAAGATCCTCCGGGACTCATTTTTACGGTTGGCTGCGATAGTAAAATATCCAGGGAAAGTTTTGGAGCAGAAAAGAAAAATGCCTTTCAAAGCATTGCCTGCTTTGGCGCGGAAGAGTGGGCCAGGAAAAATTTGGGCGACGATTGGGCGAAAGATGAAGGTAGCAAGGAGTTTGTATTTGGCATTAAGGAAGCACTAAAAAATGATTTCACGCAACATGCTATGTTTAAAGAGCTTTTTGAACTGGGAACAGGAGTGTGCAAGAGAGATCCAAAATTTCAAAATAATACGAATCTATTTCTCCTTGTAGAGTCCTCGAATTACGATGAATACTGTACCAAACTGAAGGATAAAACGGAGGAGGAAAAAAGGAATTGTTTAAATTTTATAAATGATCTAGAGAAAATGGGAGTGGCTCCCCTGTGCCTGCTTCACGACGGACAGGTTCACTACAATTCGCTGCTAAATATTCCAGTGGGCCTGGGCCCGGACGAAAGCGACCTTATCTTTCGGAGGACTGGCCTGTCCCCCTCTCCGTCAGGGGAATAGCCAAGGCGGGCTAGGCCGTTCTACCCGGCCCCCGCGGCGAAGAGTGTTGACATTTGCCTCCCATTCGCTGTCCATGGTTTTCCGTGGGGATTCGCTGTGCGGCAAATTTTTTTCGAACGCACCATCTGACCACCGTGGTTTTGACGGTTATCACCGACGTCCTCTTGATTGGCCTGGCGGTGACCGCCGTGCTGTTTCTGGCGCCCATGCTCGGCATCATCCTCTGCGCCACGGGCGCGGTCCTGGCGGGCATCTGGACTGCCATCGTCCTAATCAACCAGCTGCGCCGACCCCCTGACTCCGGCAAGAAAGTAGCGGATTGTTCCAATGCTAATTCCAGGCTCAGTTCCAGTCCCATTTCCGAACCCATTGTGATCGGGTCACCCATCCCGGGCCAGAATGCTCCATTGGATGGCAATGGTAGGGGTGGTTCCCGGGAAGATAATTCCATTTCCCCTCCTTCATTCACGGCTGCGTCGAAAGATAGTCCCGAATTGTTGGATGTCGACGATTCCATTTCCCGGAATGTTGCCAACTCCACCGATTTCGCTGTTTTGAACGCTGGCAATGCTGGGACCGGGGCTGAGACTGAGCCTGACGTTTGGAACTTTGACGTTCCCGTTCCCTTGGTTGCCGCCGCTTCTGCCGCTTCGATCATTTTTAATGGCACCGTTTCCAATGATTCCAATTCTGCCGCAATCGTGGCCAGTTCTTCTGTTCCGACCGTTGCCGCTTCCGCGCCCGCTTTTGTTCCCGCGCCCGCTTCCACTTTTGTTCCTGGCACTCCGATCTATTCCTCTGCTTTGGAGACTCTTCCCGTTCCGAACTCTGCCTTTTTCAATCCCTTTTCTCCGGCTCCGGCCAGCTCCGCCTTCCAGGCCAATGTCCATTTCCTTGCCCCTTGCCCCCATGCCTCCACTGCCTCGCCCTTTCCGGTGCAGCCGAATTTATTGGGGATGGCCCCCTTCCCGGCACCCGTTGCATTCCATGAAAATGGTCCAATGCCGATGGGCAATGGAGGGGGAATATTTTTCCCAAATTCGCCCCAGGTGCCCCAGTTGAATGCTTCCATTGTCTTGGCGGGGCAGAATTTCCCTGCGCATGGTCTCTTGGACCCGTCGCTGTTAATTTCCCCTTCGATTTCCTCCTCCTCCTCCTCTTCTTCTTCCTCCTCATCTTCTTCCTCATCCTCCTCATCGTCTCCCTCTTCCCTTCCCAGGCATAACATTACCATGCCACCGCTGCCTCGCCAAATGAAAGTGCATGGAATTGCTAATTATACTCCGCTCCGGTGGAATTGTCCGCAGGGTGAGGCCCATTCCTTTACGCCCCCCAAGGAACTTCCGCCCCTGATTGCGAATGCACAGACCCTCCATAGCCATAGGGTAATGTTCCAGCGGACCGTGGGGGTGATCGGGCCCGTCGAATGCGGAGCCACCAATAACAACTGCTTCTATCTCAGCATTATTGAAGGAATGGAGTGGCAGATAAATGGTAAGTTTGGAAAACTTATCCCGCATGCGGGCCGCGAAGCCAGTTTGACGGTAGGGAACACCTCCTATGGTCCCGAAGAACTGAAAATTCTTGTGACAGAATTTCTGATAAACGATGGGGAATGCAAGAAGTTTCGAGAAAATGCTCCGGACATTGCGCTCAACCTGGGATTTTGTGATCAATATACGCTTGACAATCAAACGTGGTGCATATATAATTCGTGCTACGGGATGAGTCACGTGACCGGGCACCCGGTGCTTTGCTACGGGAACGTAAATTCCGCGTTCAACGAAGAATCCTTCCACACGGTCTACTGTTGCCGTCCCGAAGATGGGCCTCCGGGGAAAGAGTTTGGCATCGGCGTGGGCAATAGGGTAACGAGAGATGGATACCTCAAGTATCAAGAAACTGCCTATAGAATCATCCTGGGCTTTGGAAGGGAAGAATATCTTATTAAGGTGATGGGCCTAGCACATGAATCGGAAGAGCATCGCAACGCAAGGGGGGATCTCACTTCCGAACTATCAAACATGGGAATGAATAATCCTCTCTATAAGAAATGCTTTGAATTGGGCCATGCGGTAGCTGAGGAAAACATGCTATTTGTCACGCGTGCCATGCTCTGCGCCATTGGCGTCAACTACGATGGATACCTGGAAAAACTGAACGCTCTAATTGAGGAAGAAATTGAAAAATTTTTAGCCTTTGTCGAGGGTCTGAAGCGGCGCGGGATTGCTCCCCTGTGCGTGGAGCATGATGGGAAAATTCACTATCAGGCGATGTTGACCCTGCCGATTCAACCGGATGTGCAACTGGAGGATGATATTTTGAAAAAAACCGGCGTGGCTCCATTGCGGTTCGGTGGCCAACCCTGCCGCATGTTTGCCGGCCAGTCCGTGCCCAAGTGGAAGTGTTTCTTGAATGAGGCACAGAAGCAATTTTTGAAAACCCATCGCCTATCGCCCGTGTCCAGGACCGACGATTTCGGCTGCCGTAGTATGTTCTACAAAGTTGTGGGGGCGGTCGGGCCCTTTGACCGTGGAGCCGAGAGCAATAACTGTTTCTTTCACAGCATCATTCTCGCCCTGTGCTGGCAGGGGGACCCGAAGTTTATAATCGATTCCAAATTAATTATAAATAACAGGCACCATACCCCGGCGATGATGCGGAATGAAGTCTTTAATTTTTTAAAAAGCGATGGCGAATGTCTTAGATTCCATGCAAAGAATCCGAATTTGGCAGGCAGAGTGGGTTTTTATAAAAACTATGATGAACAACAGGAATCTTGCGTGGAGGCGCATAGCGCATGCTATGCGATGAGTCACATGAGCGGGCAACCGGTGCTCTGTTACCGTGCCGGTTCCTCCCGCGATGTCCCGTTATACCACGTCGTTTTTTGCAGCCTTCCCGACGAGGGGCCTCCCGGGCGCGAATTTGCCCTTGGCATGGGAAAAATGGTGGCAAGGGAAAACTATGATGAATTTAAAAGGCGTAAATATGAGGGAATGGTTTCCGATGGCATTCGGAAAAGTTTTAGAATGGAGCACGGTCCCAACGCCGATGACGATACGGATTTGAACGACAGAATTGTTGAGCTCTGCGATGAATTTAATTCTGGCGATGGAAACCGCAGTGAATACGAAAGATATCTTAGGCTGGGCCAGCAGGAATGGGAGAGGGATGTGCTGTTTGACCTGCGATCCAATGCCCTCGTCATTGGCGCCGATTACGATCGTTTCCTCGAGCGGGTGCGGGATAAAATTGCCGAGGAGCGCGAAAAATTTATAGGCTTTGTCGATGGCCTGAGGAATCGGGGAATTGCACCCCTGTGCGTGGAGCATGATGGCACCAACCATTTTCTTGCGGTGCTCACCCTGCCGGATGGTTTGGTCTGGGATGGTGCGTACTCGATTCGGCAAAGAATCCCATTGCCGCCCTATGACCAGCCGCAGGGGATATTTGCCGGTCGCACGCCACCCCGGTGGAATCGTCCCCTGAGCCAGAGGCAACGGGAATTTTTGCAAAATGCTTCGATTCCCCCGATGGCGTCGATGGATTTCCCCGATGGGTTGGGTTTTTTCCAGCGGACCATCGGCGCAATAGGGCCATTCGAATGTGGGGCCTACAGAAACAATTGCGCTTTTTTAAGTGCCATGGCCGGTCTACGCTGGCAGAGTGCGGAATTGGGCCAGCCGATACTCCAGCAGGCGGAACGGTCCGCCGTGATCCTAAATAAAGTTTCCTACAAAAGCGATGCGCTAAGATTTCATTTGTTCGATCTTTTGAGCAATGACGAAAAGTGCAGGGAATTCGCCCTAAAAGATGTCAGCGCCGCTGGAACTTTGCAATTTGGAAGTTATGAAATCGAAATGATTCGAAATTCAGCGCAGAACGGAAACGCACTTTCTTCCATGGTGACCTATGCGAGCGCGTGCTATACGCTGAGCCTGGGAACCGGGCAGCCGGTGCTCTGCTATGGCTATGCATTTCCCGATTCCCAAAATTTAATGACCATCCGCTGTGCATTTTGCAGCATTCCAGGGGAGAAGCCGCCGGGACGTGAATTTATTTTCAGCATCGATAAAATGTTTCCCCGGCAAGACTACGCCTACAGGAAGAAAAAAGCCAGTTCGATCATTTTTGAAAATGGCAAGCATAGGTGGGTGGAAAATCAATACGGCCACAACCAAGATCTGATGGGGGATCAAAGCGTAGCGCTTAATGAAGAATTGCAAAGAACGGGGGAAACGCATCCTCTGTTGTCAACTTTTTTGCAATTGGGCCGCTGCGAATGTGAGCAAAGCCCTCTGTCCGTGAAACGCATTGAAGTTGCCATCGCCGATTCCCGGGACTACGATGATTGCGTCAACCGGCTGAATAACCTGGTTGCCAGGGATCGTGCAAATTTCGTGGAACTGGTGGAGGCGCTGAAGCTGCGGGGGGTGGCGCCCCTGTGTCTATTGAAGTTGAATGAACAATTGCATTTCCATGCGCTGCTACCGCTTCCGCTGGGCCTATCGGAGGACGAGATGAAACTTATTGAAGAAAAAACCAGGGCACGGACCTGACCGGTCGTCCGGGTCGCGCTGCCCCATCTTTCCCTTGCCAACCCCTCCGGGACCGGCTAGCTGGGGCCATGGAAATTCGGGTACTGCGGCGCAATCGGCAGCTGGTTCCCTGGCGGCGGGAGAAAATTGCCATCGCCGTGGGAAAGGCTTTTCTGGCGGCGGGTAGGCTTGCGGATCCGGCAGACGGCGTCGCGGAGCGGGTGGAGCAAAAAATTTTTCTCCGCGGCCTCGCCAGCGTGGACATCGAGTCCATCCAGGATGCCGTGCAGGCCGAACTGCTGGCCATGGGGGAGCGGGCCATCGCCGAGTCCTACGCGGCCTACCGCCGCTCCCGTGATGGGGAAAGAAAGCGGCGCGAGCTTTTGCAAACCCTTCCCCAGCAGGCGATTACATTTATTCGCATGGCCGACGGCAACGTGCGCTGCTGGACCGACGGGCTCTGGCTGGGCCGGCTGCGGGCCGCGGCGGAGGGCTTGGACCTGGAAGAACCCCTGGAGCAGATTCTCCAGCGAATGCGCCACGGCCTTCCCGACGAGCTAACCTGGGAAGAGCTGCGCCGCGCCACCCTGTCCAATGTGCTGCGCCGGGCGACGGGGGATCCGGCCTTTTCCCAGCTGGCCGCCCGTCTGGATCTGCAATTTCTCCGGGAGGACGTGCTGGGCCACGCCGATCCCATCGCCGAAGAGGACGTGCTGCGCCGGCAGCGCCGCCTGGCGTTTCCCCCGTTCATCCGCCGGGCCGTTGCCGCCAAGCTCCTGGACGAACGTCTGGAAAAATTTGACCTGGCGGCGCTGGCGGAGGCCTTGGACGGGGACCTGGACCGGTCATTGGACTGGCCGGCCATGGAACTGCTGCGCGGAGAGCTGCTGCTCCGGGAGAAGGGCAGGATTTTGGAGACGCCCCAGTTTTTCTGGATGCGGGTCGCGATGGGCATTTTTTGGGAAGATGCGGGAAAGTCGCTGGAACGGGTGCTGGACCTGTACGGCGCCATGGCCCGCCGGGAATTCTGCCCCGCCTCCACCACCCTGCTCTACGCGGGGACGCCGAATCCCAAGCTCTTGCCCAGCTACACCTACGAGCTACGGGACACGATGGCGGACATCATGGGGCGCGGCATCGCGGAAAATGCCTTCGCCGCCCGCTGGGGAGCTGGCCTGGGAGGTTCCTGGACGGCGGTCCGCGGAGCCGGGGCCCCCATTGGAGGCAGCGGTGGCATCTCCGCCGGCGTGCGGCCCTTTCTGGAGCTGCACCGGCACCAGCTGGCCATCGCCCACCAGGGTCCCCACCGCCGCGCCGGGGCGGGCTGCGCCTACCTGGACATTTGGCACCGGGACGTTCCCATGTTTCTGGGGCTGTGGAAGGAAATGGCGATTGGCTCGGGAATGCGCCGGGAGCCGGAGCTGCAAACCTGCCTCTGGATTCCCGACATTTTCATGGAGCGGCTCGGCGAAGGCGATGGCCGCTGGACATTTTTCCAGCCCGGTGACGTGCCGGACCTGTTCCAGCTGAATGGACAGGCATTCTCGGACCGCTACCGTGCCTACGAGGCCGCTGCCCAGGCAGGGGAAATTTTTTCCGAAAGCACTGCCATCCAGGAATTTTGGCAGCGGCTGCTGGCCCACATCTTTGAGACCGGCTACCCGCGCCTGGCCTTTGCCGACACGTTTCAAAAAAACCACCTCGGCCGCCGGGATGGGCACATCCGCACCTCCAGCCTCTTCGGTGAGACCGCCATGGCCCTCGATCCCGGAGAGGGTGCCGGCTGTGCCTTCGGCACCATTTCCCTCCCCGCCCACGGAAGTGCCACCGGAGACTTCGACGGCGAGGCATTTTGCCGTAGCGTGCGCCGGGCCGTCCGCACCCTGGACACCGTCCTGTCCGTTACCCAGCATCCGGCCCCGAGCTTTGCCCGCCACTGCGAACGAAACCGGGGATTGGCCCTCGGCCTGGCCGGGTTGCACGACCTGCTGCGGCGCCAGGGGCTGCCCTTTGACTCCGAGGAGGCGGAGCGGAGGGCGGCGGCCATCGGCGAACTGCTGTGCCGGGAAGCCATCCGCGCGTCCGTGGAGCTGGCGGAGGAGCGGGGGGCCTGTCCCGTCTTTCCGGAAACCCGCTGGGCCCAGGGAGTGCTTCCCCCGGACCTGGCCGGCACCATCCCTAGCCCGTCCCCGGACTGGGATGGCCTGCGGAGCCGCGTGCGGAAAAGTGGCATGCGCAATGCCTATCTCATTGCCCACGCGCCCACCTCCCGCACGGCCCGGCTCCTGGGGGTATCGGCGGGCGTGCTTGCGCTGGAGTCCAACGTGCACCGGATTGCCCTGCCGGACGGGGAAAAAATTTGGGTGCTGGATGCGCCGCTGGCGGAGGTGATGAAGGATGCGGGACTTTGGACCGGGGAGATCGGTGAGCGGCTCAACTACCTGGACGGGGACCTGGAATCGTTCCCGGAGCTTCCCGAGGCGCTGCGCCGGGTCTTTGCCCCCGCATTTTCCCTTTCCGCGGAAGGGCAGCTCGCCGTCGCCGCCAGCCTGCAGGCGCAAATGGACCAGTCCCAATTTTTTCCGCTGCGGCTGCGCATGCCAACGTTTTCCCTGCTGTCCCAGCTGCTGCAAAGTGCCTGGCGGCGGGGAATAAAGGTCATTGGCCAGCTGGTGACCGCCCACGCGCTGGTGCACGGCAGGGCGCGGGCAAATTTCATTCCCTGATGATGGACCGGCTGGCGGATGTGCTCCGGGCCCGGCGGGGCCCCTGGGGCAGGTGGACCCTGGACCGCATGGGGGAGTTGCTGCGGCTGGGGGAGATTCCCCGGGATGGGCCCTACCTCCAGGTGGCCGGGACGGCGGGAAAGGGCTCCGTCTGTGCCCTGGTCGAGCGGGGCCTGCGGGCGGCCGGCCTCCGCACGGGCCTCTACACCTCCCCCCACCTGGTGGATTGGGAAGAGCGCGTGCGCATCGACGGAAAGGCCATTGGCAGAGAAGACTTTGAAAAACTTATCACCCGCTGGCTCGAGCTGGCGGCCCGGACCACGGCCCCGGACGGGGAGGGGGCACCGAGCGGCTTCGAGCTGCTAACCGCCGCCGGACTGGACCATTTCCGCCGCCGCCGGGTGGACGTTGGCATTCTGGAGGTGGGCCTCGGCGGCCGGCTGGACGCGACCGGCGCGGTGCGGCCGGAGCTCTGCGCGATCGTGACCATTGGCCTCGACCACCAGGACGTTCTTGGAGAAACCCTGGAGGAGATCGCGGCGGAAAAGGCGGGCATTCTCCGGCCGGGGGTGCCGGTGCTGCTGGGTCCCATGGCGGCGGAGGCGGAGGCGGTGATCCGGGACGTGGCGGCGCGGGTGGGCGCTCCGATTCTGCCCGAAGTCTCCCTGGCCCGGCCGCGGCTGCGCCATCTGCATGGGGCGGAACAGGAAAAAAACTTGCCCCTGGCGATTTCCCTGGCCTGGCACTGGCTGCAAATTCACGGCCCGTGGACGGAGGAAAATTGGAAAAAATGCCTGGCCGCCATGGCGTTGGCCCGCTGGCCCGGCCGATGGGACGTGCGCTCCCTGGCGGGCCGGAGCTGGATCTTCGACGCCACGCTGAATGCCTGCGCCCTGCCCTACCTGCGGCGCAACTGGGAAAATTTTTGCCGGGGAAGAGCCCTGCGGCCGAGCGTGGTTACCGCCAGCCTGGACCGGCGGCGGGCGCAGGTCCTGGTTCCCTACCTGGCCTCCGTGGCCGGCGAAGTGATTTTTGTGGCAATGGAGGAGGAGCGGGCCCTGGCCGGGGAGGAATTGGTCAGTTTTTTGCCGAAAAATTTTTCCGGGCCGGTGACCATCGTCGGCGAGGGAGAGCTGGACCGGCTGAAACCGCGAATGGATCCCGTGCTCGTGACCGGATCCATCCACCTCACGGGCCTGGTGCTGGCAGCCCTGGCCCGCAGACACCCCGGCTTTGTGCCCGTGGGCGACCTCTAGGGGGCCTCCAGGCCGGCCGGGCCATTTGGGGGCGCTGCCCCCAGCTCCGCCATGCTTCGCTTCCCCCAGGCCATCGGTGCCATGGCGGCGGCACTCCGCGGAAGAGGGAGCCAGAGGGGGCGCAGCCCCAACCACATTCCACTTCCACCTGGAAAAGTGACCGATACGGTCCAGTCACGCAGGAACTGACGTCGTGAGGGAAGGGGCGTTCACGGTCTCTGCCCGGCGGAGCGGGCAGTGCCGCGGGCCGGCCCTGATGGTAAAAAGGCTACGCGGGGCGACCTGCGCGCTGCGATAGCAGAAGCATCGCCCAGCACCTTATTCTATCATCTCCTGGGGTTGGGCCGGCTCGCCAGCTTTGGATGGAACCGTCCGTAGCGCCCGTCCGGCCGGCGTCCCGAGCGAAGCGAGGGATGATAGCGCATTGCGCGCCGGACGGTACGGCAC
>JAITSI010000083.1 GCA_031287845.1 Puniceicoccales bacterium | reverse complement strand
GGAGCGGGCGGTGCCGTGGGCCGGGGCCTCGAGGGCCGGCCGGGCCCATTTGGGGGCTTTGCCCCCAGCTCCGCTTCCCCCGATTATCGATGCTACGGCACCCCGTGGACGGGGGATTGTCAACGGGGCGCGCGGCAGCCCCCTTTGCGACCTCCCGGCCCGGTTGGGGGCGCAGCCCCACCGTCAACCGGCGGCTTGGTTTTACGGGTCCTGACCCTAGCGCAGCGCGCCGGATGGGGAGGGCGACCGCTCCGACGGGTAGATTTTGATGATCATCCGCCGCTCATCTCCCAAAAATGGCAGCACGGGCAACAAATCTTCCCGCCGCACGCCTTCGTAGAAGGGAAGCAGGGTGCGCAGCAGTTCCAGCCGCTCGGGCTGGGCCTGGACGCCGTCGATGGCACCGATCCAATAGGAATTGCGCCGCAGCTGTTCCCGCACCTCGCTGATGGCTGGCAGCTTGGCCCGCAGGAATTCGTCCTCCCCGGGGCCACTTTCCCGCAGGTCCTCGGCGATGGCGTTGATGAAATAGGCCACGTCGTGGATGCGGTCCACGTCGGAGAGCACCTCGGCCCGGAGCAGGCCATAGCCCTTAAACGTGGCGCTGGCGCTGTGGAAAACGTGGGGCGAGTAGGTGTCGCCCAGCTCCTTGCGGATGCGGGCCCGGAGCCGGTCCTGCAAAATGTCGGCCAGCAGATCCAATCGCCTCCGCTGCTCCCCGTTCCACTGGTCATCGGTTGCCCAGAACACCTGCACCAGCCCCTTGGGAATTTCCGAGTCGTAGGTGAAGTTGGCGTCCTGTCCGACCGGAATTCCCATGGGGACGTCCCTCGGCGCCGGCAGGCCATCGCGCTTTGGCAATGCGCCCAGCGTTTCCCCCACGGCCGCCACCACCGCATCCTGCTCCACGTCCCCCACCACGCTCACCTCGACGTAGCCCTCGGCCAGCTCCGGAATGAGCCAGCGGCGCAGGTCGTCCGCGCTCAGTCGCTCCAGCTCCCTCCGCTCGGGAAAGCCAAAGCGGTGGTCGCCGCAGTGCAAAAAGCGGTCCCCCACCCGGGCCATGGCGCCCTCGGGGGTGTGGAGCAGGGTGGGGTAGACCTGGGCGATGGCCTTGCGTGCCTCCCGTTCCCCCTCGCCGCGGAATCCTGGATCCTGGATAAATGCGGTCAGCAGGCGCAGCTGCAGCGGCAAATCGTCGCGGGTGGTGCGGCCGCCGAGAAAAAATGCCTCCACGCCGGTGGAAAAGTGCACCTGCACCGTGTGGCCGGCGAGCAGGCTGCGCAGCTCCTCCCAGGAGTGCTGGCCCAGTCCTCCCTCCACGAAGGCCCAGTCGGCGAAGCGGCCCAGCCCGTCGGACGGCTCATTTAGGAGCCCCTGGCCCACGCGCAGCCGGACCCGCACCTGCCCGGCCTCGAAGTCCGTTGGCCGCACGTTCAGCCGCACCCCGTTGGCAAAGCGGTAGCGGTACAGCTGCAGATCCTCGTCGTGGAAGCGCTCCACCGGCTCGGCGGGAGTGCCAAAGTTCTCGTAGGCAAAGGCCTGTTCCTCCGGCTCCTCCCAAGGACTCAATATGATCCGCTGGGCCCGGCCATGGGTGCTGCGCACGGCGTCCTCGTTGAAGGTTTCGGCCAGGTCGCCGGAAAGGAAGATGTGGCGGTTCTTGGGAACCCAGAGGCGGCAGAAGCTTTCCCACACCGCCTGGGCCCCCACGCCGTCCAGGACAAGGTGGGCCAGCTCCGCGTCCCAGCGGGCTGAGGTGGGAACCCGCTCGGCGGTGATCGCCTCCACCCAGGCCCCGATGAGCTGGTCCGAGCGCAGGGAATCCTCCTGCTCCGCCGCGTTGTCCAGGATCTTCAAAATCGCCCGCGCCGCCCGGTCCACCTCAAGCTGGGTGAAGGGAAATTCCAGGGCCCGGCGCAGCTCCTCCGTGGCAATCCGCAGCGCCGCGGACACCTTCGCCGGCTCGCAGGTCAGCTGCAATTGTGTTAGCCGCAGGCAATTGCGCAGCATGGTAAAGGAACAGCTTCCCCCGTCGTAGAACGCGGCCCCCTGCTCCTTGGCCAGCCGTTCCAGCCGCCGGGTCAGGACCCAGTTGCCCAGCCGCTGGCGCAGCTCCTCGGCGCGGGTTCCCTGGCTGTCCCCATAGCCGGCCAGCGGCTCCAGGGCCACGATGGACACCCGCGCCTGGGGCAGTTCCGGGTCCCGGTGCAGGACAACGCGCAGGCCCGTAGATTTGAGGGATCCCAGATTCACCGGCGGAGGGGAGGCCTTCGCGGGAATGTCCCCAAATACCAGGGCGATGGAGCGCTTGACCATGGCCGGGTCCACGTCCCCCACCGCCACGACGGCGCAGTTGCCCGGCGCGTAGAAGGTTTCATAGAATTCCCGCATCCTTTTCCCGTCCATCGCCTCAATCACGGAGCGTTCGCCGATGGGAAAGCGCTGGGGCAGAATGGTTTCGGGAAACAAAAACTGGTAGCGGGCCAGCAGCTCCCGGTAGTCCGGGGAATCGACGTGGAGCAGCTCCGACAAGATTACCCCCCTCTCCCGCCGCACCTCGCCGTCCGCCAGCGTGAGCCCGGCCAGGAAATCCCGCAGCACGGCCAGGCCCTCCTTCACGCTCTGCCGGTCCGCCCGGGGCAGGTCCAGCTGGTACACCGTCTCCTCAAAGCCCGTGTAGGCATTGCTGTGGTGGCCGTAGCGGACCCCCTGCCGCTGCAGGTACTCCACCAGGTCGCCGCCGGGAAAATTTTCCGAGCCGCAGAAGGCGACGTGCTCTAAAAAGTGGGCCAGACCGCGCTGGTCATCCCGCTCGGCCAGGGAACCGGTGCCGACGATCAGCCGCAGGCTCACCCGCCCGGGCGGCTCGCCGTGGGGAAGGATGTGGTAGTGCAGGCCATTGGCCAGGGTTCCCGCCACGGCCCGGCCATCCGGTGGCACGTCCGATTCGATCCCAAAGCGCAGCGCATCCATCGACCAACCTTTCCCCAGCGGCAAAAGCGCCATCAGCGCGATCCAGCAAAGCCATCTTTTCATGCCCGTATGCCTGGCTAGCAATCCCGCCGGGAAAGGCAACGGAAAACATCCCGGGAAGTCGAGGCCGACCCACCTGGAGGCGCGGGGCGGAATCGAACCGCCGCATGGAAGTTTTGCAGACTTCAGCCTTACCCCTTGGCTACCGCGCCGCGGCACCCCAGTTGCCCGCTTTCCCTGGCCGTTGCAAGAAATTTTTACCCCGCCGGAGAAATCTCCCCGGCCCGCCGACCCGCTTGGAATCCCGGCGGCGCCCATCCGGCACTGGCCCGGCGGGATGATTTTTCCTCGGCCAATTCCCCCTCCGCGGAGCGGCACGGCGCCGACCGGCGGCAGCAAAAAAAAATCAAAGAATGGTCCGCTGCGCCGGGGCGCAGGCGGTGCAAACGGCAGCCCGGCGGCGCATCCGGGGAAATTTTTCCGAAAACCCCTTGACAGGTCCGTTCAATTTCCCTGGATGGCGGGGATCGTGGGAGAGCGGGGCAGAGTATCGCCGGGGACGACCCTGGCAAAGAAGGAGGAGCATGGGGCGAATGGCAAGCGCTGGTTCCTGTTCGATGCGGAGAAGGAGCCCCTGGGCCGCATGGCCGTACGCATTGCCAACATCCTCCGCGGCCGGCACCGGCCCATCTACACTCCCCACGTGGACACGGGGGAGTTCGTTGTGGTGGTCAACGCCGCCCGCGTGCGGGTCAGCGGGGATAAGGAAAACCGGCGCTACATGTTCTACACCGGCCACATGGGCAACGAGTACTTTCGCCGCATCCGGGACATGCGCCAGCGCAATCCGCGCTTCATCGTCGAACACGCCGTGCGCTGCATGCTGCCCAGGAACCGTCTCGCGGCGGCAATGATGAAAAAATTAAAGGTATATCCGGGTCCGGAGCACGGCCACGGGGCCCAGCATCCCATCCCGGTGGAGGAGATCGCCCATGGCGGAAGGTGAGGTTTTTTTGGGAACCGGCCGGAGAAAGACGGCCGTGGCGCGGGTTCGGGTTGTCCGCGGCATGGGTAGAATCCGGATCAATGGCCGCGACGGCGACGGCTACTGCGGCCAGCCGGAATTTGTGCGCCAGGCGCTGCGGCCGGCCAATCTCCTGGAGTTGACCGATCGCATCGACATCTCCATTCGCGTCGGAGGTGGGGGGCTCATGGGCCAGGCCGGAGCCATTTCCCACGGCATTGCCCGGGCACTGGTGGCCATGCATCCGGAAATGCGTCCCGCCCTAAGGAAGGAGGGCCTGCTGACCCGGGATCCCCGCATGCGGGAGAGAAAGAAAGCCGGCAGGCCGGGCGCCCGCAAGCGCTTCCAGTTCTCCAAGCGCTAGGGCCAGGCCCCGTAAAACCACATTCCACCTCCACCTGGAAAAGCGACCGATGTGGCCCCCCTGTGGCACAGGAGCTTGATTTCTTGAGGGAAAGGCCTCTCACGGGCGCTGCCCGGCGAAGCGGGCAGTGCCGCGGGCCGGCCCTGATGGCAAAAGAGCTACGCGGGGCGACCTGCGCGCTGCGATGGCAGAAGCATCGCGGCCTCGAGGGCCGGCCGGGCCCAATTGGGGGCTTTGCCCCCGGCTTCGCTTCCCCCGATTATCGATGCTACGGCACTCCGTGGGCGGGGGATTGGCAAAGGGGCGCGGCAGCCCCCTTTGAGACCTCCAGGCCCATTTGGGGGCCTCGCCCCCGGCTCCGTCTTCCCTAAGTCATCGGTGCCGTGGCGGCGGCATTTCGCGGGGGGAGTGCCAGAGGGGCGCCGCCCCATCGTCAACCGGCGGACTTGGTTTATGGGTCCTGACTGCCACGTCCTCAGACCGTCTCGAAAGATATTTTCCGTCGCAGATTTCCGCCAAATTGGCCCAGCAGCCGGTGCGTGACCGAGTGGAGCTTTTGC
>JAITSI010000079.1 GCA_031287845.1 Puniceicoccales bacterium | reverse complement strand
CCCATTTGGGGGCCCTGCCCCCAGCTTCGCTTCCCCCAACTATCGATGCAGCGGCACTCCGTGGGCGGGGGATTGGCAAAGGAGCGCGGCAGCCCCTTTGAAACCTCCAGGCCTCCAGGGCCGGCAGCCCCGGTTGGGGGCGCAGTCCCACCGTCAACCGGCGGACCGGTTTTACGGGTCCTGACACCTAGGAGAGGGGAAGCCCTGGGCTCCCGGAGTCCGCTCCGCGGCGGAGGCGGCTAACCAGGGCGGTGGTGCTCAGGGACGGAAGGAATGGGACAAATTCGATGCGGGCCCCGACCTCCCGCAGGGCCCGCAGCTCGGCGGAATCGAGGTCCACCACGGTCCGGTCCGCGGCGCGGACGTAGACATCGGGGGCAAAGGCGCGGATCTCCTCGGTCACCCGGCTGCCGTCGAAGAGAAAAATGCGGTCAACGGAGCGGAGACAGCCCAGGGCGTAGGCCCGCAGGCGCTCCGAAAGGATGGGCCGCTCCGGTCCCTTCAGTTCCCGCACGCTACGGTCGGCGTTGAGGGCAACCACCAGCGCGTCGCCGAACTCCCTGGCCCGCTCCAGAAGATGCAGGTGGCCCGGGTGCAGCAGGTCAAAGCAGCCGTTGGTCAGAACCACGCAGCGCCCCTCCCGGCGCCAGCTTTCCCGCTGGGCGCAGGCATCGGGGAAGGAAAGTAGCCGGTCAATGCGGCGGATGGCATCCCACATAGCCGGGTGCATTGTTCAGTCGCAGGGGCGAAAGTCCACAAATTCCAGCTGGATGCCCCGGTTGCCGTTCCAGTGGGTGGGGTTGAGCTTCACGGCCAGGTCGAAGCGCCGGGGCAGGGTGGGGAGAATGTCCACCCGGTGCCAGGCGACCCCGTGGAGGGTGCGGCTTCCCTCGGCGATGGTGAAGTTAAAGTGCAGCCGGCCGCTGCCGAAGATGCTCGGCTCGCAGGCGAAGGACACGGAGCGGAGGCCGAAGATGGGTTGAGGATTGCCCTGGCCGAATGGCTCCAGCTGGCGCAGCTGGCGCATGAGAAATTCGTTGACGTCCCCCACGCCGATCCAGGCGGCAATTTCCAAATCCCTGGCCACGTCGATGATCTGCAGCGCCTCGGTCACCCGCACCTCGAAGGCCTCGCGGAAGCGCTCGATGTTGGCCACCGGCATGCCGATGCCCGCCGCGAGGGGATGGCCACCCCAGGACCCCAGCAGGTGGGAGCACTTGGACAGCAGGTCCACCAAATTGAGCCCGCTCACGCAGCGGCCGGAGCCCTTCGCCATGTCCTTGTCCTCCCGGCTCAGGACCACGCATGGCTTGCGGTAGCGCTGCATGAGCTTGCCCGCCACGATGCCGATCACCCCGGTATGCCACTCCTTGTTAAAGAGCACGATGGAATTGCGGTCGGCAAAGTCCCGCTCCACCATGCGGCTGGCCTCCTCGGTGATCTCCGATTCGATGCGCTGCCGCTCCAGGTTCATTGCACTCAGTGTTTTAGCGATGGCCTCCGCCCGGACCGGATCCTCGCTGAGGAACATCTCCACGGGAAGGGTGGCGTCGGCGATGCGGCCGCTGGCGTTGATGCGGGGGCAGATGCGAAAGGAAAGGTCCGTGGCCACCGGGGGCCGGTCCCGGTCCAGCTGGGCCTGGTCCATTATGGCCCGGGTCCCCACGCGGCACGGGTGCTGCAGCTCTTTGAGTCCGTATTTGACAAAGATGCGATTCTCGCCCACCAGCGGCACCACGTCGGCCACCGTTGCCAGGGTCACCAGGTCCAGCTGGCCCTTCAGGTCAAACTCCAGGGCCCGGCCGTCGCCCAGCTCCCGGCGCAGCTTGAGCAGGCCGTGGATGCATTTAAAAACCAGGCCGGCGGTGCAAAAAATGCCGAAATTTCTCTGGTCCTCGCCGCCGTTGCCGTTGGGGTTGACCAGGATCAGGTCATTGGCCAGCGGGCAGGTCACCCGGTGGTGGTCGATGACGATGACCGTGGCGCCCCGGGCCCGCATCCATTCGATCTGCGCCGTGGAATTGGTGCCGCAGTCCAGGGCCAGCGCGAGCTGGGGGGTGCAGGTGGCAAATGCCCTCTCCACCACCGCCTGGGAAAGCCCGTAGCCCTCCTCGAAGCGGCGGGGAATGTGGTAGAAAACCTGGCCGCCAAAATAGCGCAACGCGTTCACCATGAGCACGGTAGATGTGATGCCGTCCACGTCATAGTCACCGAACAGGGCAACGGTTTCCCCCCGCTCCAGGGCGAGCTGGATCCGCTCCACCGCAGCCCTCAGGTTGCCAATGCGGAACGGATCCTCCAGCTGGGACAGCCGGGCATCCAGAAAGCGGCGGGTGTGGGTAGGATCCGCAAAGCCGCGGGCAGACAGCAGCCGGGCTGAAAATTCCGGGATGCGCAGAAGCCGTTGCAGGTGAAGTGCCTTTCCGCCGTCAAAATTCAGAGGTTTCCAGTTCAAGGAATTATGCATTTCATCCCTGGATAGCCCCGTTGGCAAGCCGTGGCAACCGCAAAATTGGTCCGCCGTAAAAGTGCGCCGACCGGTAAAAAGGTTTGCAATTCCCTCCCCGGATTCGGAAAATCCCCCACCATGGGAGCGGAAGAAGGTGGCAAAAAACCATTTCGAAAGTCGGTGGCGGCGCTTTATGCGATGGTTGGAGTTTTTTTCATCACCGTCATCTTCGGCCTCTGCCTCTACCGGAAGAGCCAGAGGCGGGAGGCGGATACGCGCTTTCTGCGGGACATTCTGGTGATCCAGGAGGCGCTGTGCCAGTACGAGGAACTGACCGACGGGGAGGCGGACCCGTTCCAGACGGTGCGGTCCAAGCGGCTGCGGGATCAAATCACCACCTGCTCCATCGGCGGCCACTGGAAGCTGGAGCGGAAGCTGCGGGGAGGAAACCAGGCGGTGACGGAATTCGTCGTGGAAAATCCGTCCCGCTCCATCCGGGAGATGGAGTCGTTTGACTGGGACATGGACGACGGCAACCTGGCCAGCGGAAAGTTCTCCATCCGCGGCCACGGCGTCTACTCCATCGAAGTGCTCACCACGCTGGGAACGAAGGCACCGGCAAAGGAAGAAGAGCAGGTGGCAGAGGATGCGGAGCAGGTCACGGCGGCGGAGCCGCGCATCCTCAACCAGAACGCGCTGGACAGCAACTACGTCAAAAAATAGGCGGCTAGCCCGACGGGAGGTCGCAAAGGGGGCTGCCGCGCCCCTTTGCCAATCCCCCGCCCACGGAGTGCCGCTGCATCGATGCCCGGGGGAGGCAAAGCCGGGGGCAAAGCCCCCTAAAGGGCCTGGCCGGCCTGGAGGCCTGGAGGTTTCAAAGGGGCTGCCGCGCTCCTTTGCCAATCCCCCGCCCACGGAGTGCCGCTGCATCGATAGTTGGGGGAAGCGAAGCTGGGGGCAGGGCCCCCAAATGGG
>JAITSI010000071.1 GCA_031287845.1 Puniceicoccales bacterium | reverse complement strand
GCCCTTCCGACGGGCCGGCGAATTGGCTTGCGCCTTTCGCATTTTGCTCCATTGTGATTGTCAAAGATGTGTTCCGTCGTTTCGCTGAATCAGCCGGCGCCACCGGCGTTGCGGGTCGTGCGGGTGACGGCGGTCGTTGTGACCGTCCTGGCTTTGGCCGGCGCAGTTGCGACGGCGGCGTTGATCTTCGCGGCGGGCTTCACCGTTCTTTGGCCTGCGCTAATCGCCTGTGCCTGCCTCGCCGTCATCGGTGCGGTTGGTTTCCTAATTGACCATTGCGTTATTTCTTCGCGGGGAAGGCGCAAGGTCGAAGGTTATATCACCTGCCTGGCAAAAATGCCCAAGGATATGTCAATAAAGGATGCCCTATTGACATTGAAAAAGAAAAAAAATGCCTCCATTTCAGATAGGGATATAGCGAATATATGCGATTTCATCGCAGTATTTGCAAGAATAGAAGGAGATTCTCCCAAAAACCTGGGAGATTTATTGGGCGTACAGCACACCGAAAGGGATGGTAATATGCTCTATTTAAGTATCGAGAGTCTATCCAATTCCCTTCCGACTCTCATCGCAATTCTTTCGCTTTTTTGCTTTCGATTTTTTATTCAGAAGACAGGAAATGGTTGTAGAATTAAGCATTGCCCAAGCGATGGGAAATGCGCTAATATGCAGGATTACTATCTCAGTGGCAGCTCCTATGTAATCATTAATTATGGCAAATCTCCCTCCGCGGGCCAGAAAGATTTGATACGTTCTGCGATCGGCGAAATTGGCAGAAATAACACCTTCGTCAGTCACTATAAAGGCGATGGTACTCTCGTGGTGGATTCACTGCCCCGGGATGTCCCTGGGCCCACCCGGTCCAAGAAGAAAGGGGAAGGGGAAAAATTTTGAGCCCAGACCGCCCCATGGCGGGCCGGCGCACTGGCCTGCGCCATTCGCATTTTGCTCCACCTTGGCCACCGCCGATGGAATTTTCCCGCCATCGGGACCCTTCGGCAAGTCCTTGGCAAAGCCGGGCGACGCATCCCAAGCGTTCGACGGCCGGCCGGCGCGGAGGAACCCCGGTTTGCCGTTCTCAGCAGAGCCCACGGCGGAGAGGGGGGGATTCGAACCCCCGGTACCCTGCGGTACACCTGATTTCGAGGCAGGCACAATCGTCCACTCTGCCACCTCTCCCGGAAAATTTGTGGCCGCTTCGCCGCCCGGAGGCAAGTTTTTTTCCCGCATGCGGGCCCGGGAGGGAAAAATTACCCGGAGCTCCATCCCGCCGCCGTCGAATTCCCGCCGCGGGCCTCCATCCCCTTCGGGGCGGGCACGTTGGCGATGGGACAGCAAAATCCCTTGCCAAATGCAAAAAATTCTCCAGGTGAAGACGGGTAAAATCAAGTCATGGTGAGATTGGACCGGGTTCGGCGCAATGGGAGATGCAGAATCTGTGCCCTCCGGGGCGGAGGAAGTTCGCTGCGCCGGCTCATGGCGCTGAGCATTGCCATTGGCAACCGGGCCCAGGTGTTGCAGAATCGCCGCTTCGTGCCCCTGCTCCTGCGCATCGGCGACAGCCTGGTGGCCCTGGACCGGAGGCGGGCCCGCCATGTCTGGGTGGAGGTGGGATGATTCCCCGCATTGCCCTGGTCGGCCAGCCCAACACCGGCAAGTCCACGCTCTTTAACCGGCTCACGGGCGGGCGCCAGCGCACGGGGAACTGGGCCGGCAAGACCGTCCGGGTGGAGCGGGGACTGTGCCGCTGCGGCGCCGGGACCTGCGAAATTTTGGACCTGCCTGGGACCTACGCGCTGGCGGCGGCGTCGCGGGAGGAGGAGCTGGCCCGGGACTGGATCCTGGGAGGATCGCTCCAGGGGCTGGTCGTTGTGTTGGACGGGTCCCAGCTGGAGAGGAGCATGTACCTGCTGGCCGACCTGGTCGGCATTCCCATCCCCACCCTCGTCGTGGTGACCATGGTGGACGTGCTCCGCCGCCAGGGAAAGCGGGTCAATTTTTCCGCCCTGGGGAGGTCGCTGGGCGTGCCCGTGCTGCCGCTGGTGGCGACGGAGGAGGATGCGGCGAAAAAGCTGGAAGCCCGGCTGGGGGACCTGCTCCGGATTCGGCCACTGCTGCGGGGCAACGCCCTCCGGGCCCTCTACGCCCGGGACCTGGCCGGGGAGTGGGACGCCGTCCGCGCCCTGGGCCATCGCGGGCCGCCCGGAGCCGGCTGGCTGGCAATCAAATGCCTTGAGGGGGATGGCACCGCCGCCCGCCGGCTGCGCCGGCTGGTTCCATCGCACTTTGCCCTTCCCTCCGCTTCCCGCGGCGCCGCCCTGCGCCTGGCTAGCTGCCGCTACGAGTGGATCCACGGCTGCCTGCGGCGGGTTGTCACGCGGCGGGGTAGGGCGGAGCTTTCCCGGCTGGACCGGGTGGCCCTGCATCCGCTCTGGGGAACATTTTTGGCCCTGTCTGTCCTCTGCTGCGCCTTTGCCCTCTGCATCCTGCTGGCCCAGAACATCCAGGACCACATCCTCCTGCCCCTGCTGGACGGCATCGCCGGCCGGATGCCCGGTTCCCCTGCCATCGTCCGCGGGGCCCTGCTGCCCGGACTGGCCATTGCCCTCTACCTGGCCACCTTTTGCCTTTGCCTGAACCTTGTCCTGGGGATCCTGGAGGAGGTGGGCTACCTGGCCCGCATCGCCTACCTCTTCGACGGTCCCATGGGGGCGCTCGGGCTCCAGGGGAAATGCCTACTCCCCTTCGTCGCCGGCTTCGGCTGCACCGTTGCCGCGGTGGAAAGTGCCCGCATCGTCGACTCCCGGCGCCAGCGGCTCTTGACCATCGCCACCTGCTGGATGATTCCCTGCTCCGGGACCTGGGGCGTGGTGGGATTTTTCTCCTCCCTGTTCTTTGGCCGCCGGGCCATCGCCGTTATCTTTGGACTTTTCTGCCTGGCCATTCCGCACATTGCCCTGACGGCTAAAATTTTTGGAAAAGGTCGCCGGCGGGAGTGGGAGGGTCTGGCCATGGAGCTCCCCCCCTACCACCGGGTCCACTGGGGCCAGGTCTTCGCCGCGGCATTCCACCGCCTGGGCCGCACGCTCCGCTGCTCCCTTCCCCTGATTCTCCTCACCGCCATCGTCTTCTGGTCCCTGCTCCAGGGCGAGTCGCTGGACCGGCTGCGGCGCATTTTGGAGCCGGCCGGGGCGCCCTTCGGCCTGCACTGGAAGCTATTTCTGGCGCTGCTCCTGGCCATCGTCAACCGGGAGTGCGCCCTGGGCGCCATCGCCATCCTCTTCTGCGGCGCCGAAGGAAATCTTTTGTCGCCCGGTGGCCCGGCTCCGGGGCTGGATCCGGAAGCACTGCGCCCGTCCCTGCTGCTCGCCCTGGACCCTCCCCGGGTGCTGGCATTCCTGGCCGCCTTTTTCTGCAACGTTCCCTGCTGCGCCGCCATCGCCGCCACCGCCGGCGAGGTCCGTTCCCTCCGCTGGACCCTGTGCCTGTGCGTCTACTACTTCGCCCTGGCCCTGGCCGCCGCCGCCGCCGTCTTCCACTGCGCCGCGCTATTTTTCTGACCATGTTCTTCCGCGACCTGCTGCGCGCCATCCAGGGCAATCCCTGCCGGGGAGCTCCCCTCCTGGCCCGGCTGCTGCGCGTGGAGGTGGCCCTGGTGGAGGCTGCCCTGCGCCACCTTGAGGACAGGCGCTGCGTGGAGCGGAAAACGTCCCGCCACTGCGCCGGCTGTCCCTTTCCCTGCGGAGGCCTGCGCGCTGGGCCGGGCTGGGTTTTGACGGAATTCGGCCGGCAATTTTTGCAAAAGAGCGTTTGACAGGACGGTTCGGCGGGCAAGCGTTCCCCCATGCACCGGGCCCTTCCGGGATTTCGCGAATTCTATCCCGCCGACTGCGCCCTGCGCAACCACATCTTTGCCACGTTCCGCCGGGTCGTGCGGCGCTTCGGCTTCGAGGAATTCGACGGACCCACCCTGGAGCCGCTGGAGCTGTTCACCGAAAAATCCGGCCAGGAAATTGCCTCCCAGCTGTTCCATTTCGAGGACCGGGGAGGGAGGGCGGTGGCCCTGCGGCCGGAAATGACGCCGACGCTGGCCCGCATGGTGGGAGCCCGCGCCGCGGGCCTGAAGCGGCCCATGCGCTGGAGCAACGTGGGCGAGGCATTCCGCTACGAACGGCCGCAAAAGGGCAGGCTGCGGTCCTTCTACCAGATGAATGCGGACCTGCTGGGCGTGGAGGGTGCCGCCGCGGACGGGGAACTGCTGCTCCTGCTCCTGTCCGTCCTGTCCGAATTCGGCCTCACGGCGGAGGACTTTCACGTGCGCATCGGCGACCGCTGCCTCTGGAACCTGTTTTTGTCCCAGTTTTCCCTGGATGGGGTGGAGCCGGTCCTGGCCGCCATTGACCGGATGGAGCGGGAGGAGGGGACACGGGAGCGGCTGCTGGCCCTGGCGCCGGCCGACGGCGCCGCAATCTGGGATGGAATTTCCGTCCTGCGCACCTGCCATGGCCTGGATGGGCTGCGCCAATTCTTTGGCCAATTTGCCCCGCTCCGGGAAAGGGCGGAGCAGCGGCTGGCCGACTGGGAAGGGCTCTTGGAGTGCGTTGCCGGCGCCGGATTTTCCCCAAACGTGTCCGTTGACCTGACCGTCGTGCGGGGCCTGGCCTACTACACCGGCTTCGTGTTCGAGGCCTTCGAGCGGGGGGGCGAGGGCCGGGCGCTGGCGGGGGGCGGCCGCTACGACGACCTGGTGTCCAAGCTGGCGGGCACTCCCCTTCCGGCGGTGGGCTTTGCCATCGGCGACGTGACCCTGGCCAATCTGCTCGTGGAAAAGCAGCTCGTTCCCGTCTACCATCCCCGCCCCGCCGTGTTCGTGCTCTGGGAGGGGGACCGCCACCGGGAAGGCCTGGCGCTGGTGACCGAGCTGCGCCGCCATGGCCTGGCCGTGCTCTGGGACCTTTCCCCCGTCTCCCGCTCCCTCTCCAAGCAAATGCAGCGGGCAGACCGCTCCGGCGCCATTTTCAGCCTGTTCGCCGCCGCGGATGGGAATGGGCCGGTCACGCTGCGCCACATGGAAAGTGGCGAGGAGGAAAAAATGGACAGGGCGGCGGCGATTTCCCGGCTGGTGGAATGCCACCGGCGGCCCGGGTTTACGGGTCCTGACCTTAGGCAGGACCCGTAAAACCACATTCCACCTTCACCTGGAAAAGTGACCGATACGGACCTGTTGTACAGGGACTTGACTTCTTGAGGGAAGGGCCTCTCACGGGCGCTGCCCGGCGGAGCGGGCGGTGCCGCGGGCCGGCCCTGATGGCAAAAGAGTTACGCGGGGCGACCTGCGCGCTGCCCATGGCATCCGCCATGGCAGAAGCATCGCCCAGCACCTTATTCTATCATTTCCTGGGGTTGGGCCGGCTCGCCAGCTTTGGATGGAACCGTCCGTAGCGCCCGTCCGGCCGGCGTCCCGAGCGAAGCGAGGGATGATAGCGCATTGCGCGCCGGACGGTACGGCACTCCGTGGGCGGGGGATTGGCAAAGGGGCGCGG
>JAITSI010000067.1 GCA_031287845.1 Puniceicoccales bacterium | reverse complement strand
GCGAAGCTGGGGGCTTTGCCCCCGGCTTCGCTTCCCCCGAATTTCGCCGCTGCGGCATCCCGTGGCCGGGGGATTGGCCGAGGCGGAACAGTCTCCCCTAGCTCGAAAGAAAAAACTTGAGCCGGTGGAAATTTTTTTCAGCTTGGGCCCACGATGGTGTCATTTCTCATCCCCCTGCTGTCGGCGGCGCTCGTGCTGGTCTGCGCATTTACCGTCCTGCTGGTTCTTCTGCAGCGGCCCAGCGAAGG
The DNA here is from genome assembly GCA_031287845.1 of Puniceicoccales bacterium. Lineage (GTDB taxonomy): Bacteria > Verrucomicrobiota > Verrucomicrobiia > Opitutales > JAIRLM01 > JAISOW01. The sequence continues at coordinate 2,281 of JAITSI010000067.1, read as the reverse complement.
GGGTGGCTTCGGCGGTGCCCTGGGCGGCGGTGCCCTGGAGTCTGCTCTCGGCGGTGGTGCCGGCGACGTGCTGGCCCGGGGAACGGCGCGGGCCATTGCCCTATTTTTTCTCCTTTCCCTCGCCCTTTCCCTGCTGCACATCCACCGGGCCGGGGCACGGGTAGCCGTTGGCGGGGAACAGCTGCCCATTCCCTGGGAAGAGGTCGTGGACTAGCGGCGCCGTGGGTCGAATTTTTGCAGCTTTTGCCATTTTCCTGCTTCCCGCCGCCCTGGCTGGCTCTTCCCTGCGCGACGGTGGGGCGGCCGTGCTCACGCCGCGCCAGGCGGAGGAATTTTTTCGCCGGGCCGGGGAAGAAATGGTCCCGGACGGAGCCGCGTTCGACCTGTGCGCCGACGGCGTTCCGCTGCACATCGCCTGCTCCGGCGGAAAATTTTTTCTAACCCTCGGCGGAAAAACAATTACCATCGACGGCACCGAAAATCCCCTGCGGCCCGTGGACGAAACCCTGGCGCTGGCCCCCTTCGACCTGCTCTGCCCATTCTTCCGCTGGCAGGAGGTTTACTATGAGGGCCCGGGAAACGCACTCGGCCGTGCGGTGCAGCGCTTTAGCGCCATTTCCCCCACCGGTTGGACCGTGCGGGTCGGGCTGGATGCGAAGTACCATTGCCCGCTCTGCTGGGACCTGAACGGCCCGGGCGGGAAACTTCTCCGCCGCTTTCGCCTGCGTAGCATCATCCGCGGCGACGACGGCGAGTGGGGAATGGGCCGGGCCCAGATTTTCATTCCGGAGGAGGAGCGGACCCTAACCATCGTCCCCATCCGTCCCTGAGCGCGGCGGGGAAAAAAAGATTGCAATGGCCCTGGCCCGGGACATTCTTTTGAAAAGTGCGGCCAAAAAGAGCTTTCATTCTCGCATTGCTGTCCGCGGCGTCGGCCTGTGCCGGCGCTTCCGTCACGGCGCGCTTTGATCCGGAGGAGATCGTCTACGGCTCCACGGCCCAGCTGGTGGTCACGGTCCAGGCCCGGTCGCGGGGAACCGCGGCACCGGAGGTGGCGGCCGATGGACTGGACCTGCACCGCGTCGGCGCCGTGCACCGCATCGGGCCGGATGGGGAGGTGGTCAGCACGTTCACCTACCTGGCGACCCCATCCCGCATGGGGACCCTGACCCTGGATCCGGGAACAATCGCCGTAGAGGGCGATCTGCTGCCGCTGCCCAGCGCTTCCCTCAGCGTGCGCCGCGTCCCGGCCAAGGCGTCGGCTGCATCCGACATGCCCCAGCTGGTGGAGCGAATTCGCCTGGCCGTGCTCCACGTACCCCGGCAGGTCTACGTAGGAGAGGTGGTCCCCGTGGAACTGGCCCTGATGGTGCCGGATGGGCTGCGCTTTCGCATCCCGAAAAATTACCCGCTGAAGGTGGGGGATCAGTTTGCCCAGGGCAGCCCGGCGGACCCGCTCGTCGGCGCCATGGTGCGGGAAAAGGCCGGACCTAGCCCGGAGCAGCTGCGCTGGCGTACCCTCGTCACGGCCCAGCGGGAGGGAATGCTGACCCTGGCCTTCGCCGTTGGCCTCTCCGTGGAGCTGGCGCAGTCGAACCTGGTGGAGGGCGGGGTGGGCCAGGGCTGGAAAGACATATTCCAGGCAACACCCGAATGGACCCCATTCACCGCCCTTTCCGGCCAGCATACGGTGGAGGCGATTCCCCTTCCCGACGCCAACCGGCCGGCCGGCTTTGGCGGAGCCATTGGCCAGTTCACCCTGCTGGCGCCGGAGATCCGCAGGGCCGAGGGCGCGGGAAAGGACGACCCGGTGGAAATCATCTTTCCGGTCCAGGGAATGGGGAACCTGCCGGCGGTCGCACCGCCCAACCTGGCCATCGACGGCAATTGGCGCCTGGGGAGGGCGCGCAAGACGGTCCACCTCGAAGACAAGCTCGGCCATCGGGCAACGGTTTCCTTCCACTACACCCTAATCCCAACCCGGGAGGCGGCCATTCCCCCTCCCTTCCAGCTGTCCTACTTTGACCCGGCCACGGGCCACTACGAGGTTCTGCAGCACCAGTTTTCCCAACCGATCGGATCCGGCCGCTAGGCCGCTAGGCCGCTAGGGTCAAGACCCGTAAAACCGGGCCGCCGGTTGGCGGTGGGGCTGCGCCCCTCTGGGAGGTCGCAAAGGGGGCTGCCGCGCCCCTTTGCCAATCCCCCGCCCACGGAGTGCCGTACCGTCCGGCGCGCAATGCGCTATCATCCCTCGCTTCGCTCGGGACGCCGGCCGGACGGG
>JAITSI010000052.1 GCA_031287845.1 Puniceicoccales bacterium | reverse complement strand
AATCTGGCTATGAAGCCTGGCCCTACGTGTCAGGCCCCGTAAAACCACATTCCACCTCCATCTGGAAAGATGACCGATACGGACCTGTGGCGCAGGAGCTTGACTTCTTGAGGGAAGGGCCGCTCACGGGCGCTGCCGGCGGAGCGGGCAGTGCCGCGGGCCGGGGCCTCGAGGGCCGGCCGGGCCCATTTGGGGGCCCTGCCCCCAGCTTCGCTCCGCTGCGCCTCCCCCAGATGTCGGTTATTCGAAGGCCGGCCCGCCAGCTTTGGATGGAACCGTCCCTAGAGCCCGTCCGTCCGGCGTCCCGAGCGAAGCGAGGGGGCCTCGAGGGCCGGCCAGGCCCTTTTGGGGGCTTTGCCCCCAGCTTCGCCTCCCCCGGGCATCGACGCAGCGGCACTCCCTGGGCGGAGGATTGGCAAAGGGGCGCGGCAGCCCCCTTTGAGACCTCCCGGCCCGGTTGGGGGCGCTTCCCCCAGCTTCGCTTCCCCAAGCCATCGGTGCCATGGCGGCAGCACGCCGCGGGGGGCTGGAGGGGGCGCAGCCCCACCGTCAACCGGCGGACCGGGTTTACGGGTCCCGACCCTAGCGGCGCCGCATGGAATGTTGCCATTTCCTCCGCCGGCCCCTAGTCCTGTCCCTGCCATGAAAATTGCCGGCTGGCACAGGTGTTCGCTCATCGATTTTCCGGGGAAGGTGGCCGCGACGCTCTTCACCCAGGGCTGCAACCTGCGCTGCCCATTCTGCCACAACGGAGATCTCTGGGACCTGCAAACGCCGGGAACGGTCCCGGAAGGGGAAATTTTTGCCTTTCTAGAAACCCGCAAGGGACTGCTGGATGGCGTGGTTGTATCCGGCGGGGAACCGACGCTGCAGCCGGACCTGCCCGACTTCCTGCGCCGCCTGCGGGAGCTGGGCTTCGCAACCAAGCTGGACAGCAACGGCTTTCGACCGGAGGTTTTGGAAAATTTGCTGGCCAATCGGCTGTTGAATTTCGTGGCCCTGGACGTGAAGCACATTCCCGAACGCTACGCCGCCGCCTGCGGCTGTCCGGTTTCCCTGGACGCGCTGCGCCGTTCCCTGCGGCTGCTGCGGGAAAGTGGCCTGGACTACGAGCTGCGGACAACGGTGGTGCCAGGAATCCACGCCCCGGAGGAACTGCCCGCCCTCCTGGAACTGGTGGCGGGGGCGCCGCGCCTTACCCTGCAAAATTTTGATCCCCGCTCCGCCGCGAGCCATTCCCTGCGCCTGCGAAAGCCGTTCCCCCCCGAGGTGCTGGAAGGTCTGCGGGACAAATTTTCCCCCCACGTCGGCCAATTTTCCATTCGCTAAAAAAAGTGCTTGCCCCGGCCGCCGCCATGCGCCTGTCTGTGGCCCGACGGAGAGTGCGATGAGGGCGGTGGTGCGGACGCAGGGCGTGCAGATTTTGGCAACGGAGGGGGCCGTGTTCCAATTGAACCGGTTTCCGGGCCGTTCGGCCGGCGATGTGGTGGAACTGAACGAGGTGCTGCTCCTGGAGGAGGGGGCAACGGCCCGGCTGGGAACGCCGCTGGTGCCGGGAGCCAGGGTTCGGGCCCGCATCCTGGAAAACCGGCGGGGAAATAAGGTTTTGGTCATGAAGCGACTGCGCCGCAAGGGCTACCACAAAAAGCGCGGCCACCGCCAGGAACTGTCCGTCATCCAAATTGTAAGCATCGAGGGGTGATCGGCCATGGCACACAAAAAGGGACAGGGCACCTCGCGCAATGGCCGGGATAGCAAGGGCCAGCGCCTGGGCGTAAAAAAATTCGACGGGGAGCGGGTCCGGGCCGGCAACATCCTCATGCGCCAGCGGGGAACGAAGGCCCATCCGGGCAGTAACGTTGGACTGGGCCGGGACCACACGCTCTTTGCCCTGCGCGACGGCGTGGTGGATTGGGACGGCGCCCACCGGCGCGTGTCCGTCCGGGAAGAACTCTAGGACACCGTGGGGCGACTTTCTTCCCCGGCCCTGCTCCTGGGCCCGCTGTTTTTCTTCGGCCTGCTATTTTTCTTCGCCCCGCCCCGTTCCTCCGCCGCTCCCGGTGCCCTGGCCAAGGGCGAGGCACTGTTCCTGGGTACGGTTCAGGGGCTGACGGAGTATTTTCCCGTCTCCTCTTCCCTGCACCTGCAGCTGGCGGAGGCCCTGCTGGCAAGGGACCGCGCGGCCGGAGCGGATCCCCATCGCCCCGTTCTTCCTCCGCCCCCCCATTCGCAGCGCAAGGGAAAGAGCCCTCCGTGCGCCGGGACAATCGCTTCGCCCGAAGATGGCGCTGCCCGCCGTAGCTTTTCCGCCGCCATCCAGCTGGCATCGCTGCTGCCCGTGCCCTTCGTCTTCCGCCGCAGCATGGGAAACCTCGCGCGGGGACTGCTGGGCCGCTCGCGGGAAGGCCTGTGCCTGCTCCAGCGCCTGTGCCTGGCCACGCTGCCCTGCATCCCCCTGGGACTGCTGGTGGACCGCCTGGGACTGCGCCATGCCGTCGGCCGCCGCTTCGCCGCCGCTTCGCTGCTGGCCGGGGGAATCTACCTGCTGGCCGTGGAATGGTTTCGCAAAAGACTTCCCCGCAAGGATTTGCAAATTCTATCCCCCGCGCAGGCGCTGGCCATCGGCCTGCTCCAGTGCCTGGCCCTGCTCCCCGGGGTGAGTCGCTCGCTCATGGCCCTGGCGGGCTGCCTGCTCTGCGGACTTTCCGCCTTCGCCGCCGTGGAGTTCACCTTCCTGCTGGGTGGAGCCACCGCCTTCGCCGCCGCGGCCTATTCCATGGCCTCCGAATTTTTCCTCGAGAAATCGCCCTGGCTCACGGCGACGGCCCTCGGCTGTCTCGCCTCCTGTTTCTGCGGCTGGCTGGGCCTGGCCCTGCTCCTCCGCTGGCTGCGCCACGGCTCCCTGCGCCCCTTCGCCTGGTACCGCATTGGCCTGGGCCTGGCATTGCTCATCCCAATCTTCCGATTGCCCTGAAAAAAAAAGTCGACAGGCGGGAACTTGCCGTGCTAGGAGAGGAAAAATAGCTTGGGTCCGGTGACCTTCCGGTGGCCAGACCCTGGAATTCGGTGCATCCGCGCCATTTGTTTCACCTAACCCGACCGATGCCATGAAGTTTACGGATTTGAACCCGAAGAGGGAAATTGGGGCGCACAGCCTGCTCGTTGAGCTGGGAGAGTTCCGCCTGCTGGTCGATGGGGGCATGAGCCCAAAGGATCTGGGCCTGGCCGCCCTGCCGGACTACACCCGCATTCCCCCCAACTCCATCGATCTCATCCTGGTGACCCACTGCCACCTGGACCACATCGGATCCCTGCCCTGCATCCACCGGGACCAGCCGGCGGCGCGGGTGCTCATGACCCCGGCATCGGCGGAAATTTTGCCCGTGATGCTGCACAACTCGCACACGGTCATGCTGCGCCAGCGGGACGAGCTCGAGGTGGCAGAGTATCCACTCTTCTCCCGGTCCGAGGTGGACGCCATCGCGGACGACCTGTTTCCCATGGACTACGGGAAAACGCGGGAATTCATCAAGGGCAACGACCGGCTCCGCATCACCTTCTTCCCCGCCGGCCACGTGATGGGGGCCGCGTCCGTGCTCATCGAACACCGGGGAAAGAAGCATTTTTTTACCGGCGACATCCTCTTCCGGCGCCAGCATACCCTGGAAGGGGCGCAAATTCCTGCCATGCGGGTGGATACCCTGGTCATGGAAACCACGCGGGGGACGGCGGAGCACGCGCCGGGCTTCACCTACGAGGGGGAACTGGGGGAATTATTTGGGGCGGTCGGCGCCACCCTGCGCCGGGGCGGCTCCTGTCTGCTGCCCGTATTCGCCCTCGGCCGCATGCAGGAAATGGTGACCCTGGTAATGGAGGCCCGCCGGCAGCGCATCCTGCCCAAGAACTTCCCCATCTACTGCTCCGGGCTGGGCCTGGCCGTCGTCGACGTGTTTGACCGAATTTTTCGCAGCCGGCGCCGCTACGGCCTGGATTTCCACGCCCCCGACCCCATCACCATCGCCGCCATGCGCCAGGATCTTTCCCTGCCCCTGGCCCCGAAGGGCGAGCCCACGTTCCGCCGGCAGATTTTGACCGCGCTCGGCGTGCGACCCCTGCCATTTTCCCGGCTGAGCCCGGGCCGGGACTTCCGCGAGCCCAGCCTCTTCATCACCAGCAGCGGCATGCTCGTGGAAAATACCCCCGCCTACCAGGTGGCATCCTGCCTGCTGCCCCACGCGCGCAACCTGGTGGCCTTCACCGGATTTTGCGACGACGACACCCCGGGCGGCGACCTGCTGGCGCGGGATCGGGGAGACAGCTTTGCCTTCGACGCCCTGGATTTCCAAACCACCATCGGGGCCGACGTGCGCCGCTTCGACGCCAGTGGCCACGCGGACCGGGAGGACCTGGTCGAAATGGCCCGCCAGCTGGGTCCGACCGACATTATCCTCTCCCACGGCGACATGGATGCGCGGGCGTGGTTCTTGCAGGCCCTTCCCCCGGTCCTGCCCGGGGCAAGAATCCTAAACCCGGAGCCACAGGAGACCTACGCCGTCTAGGCCAGCGCCACCACCCCCGACCGGCAAAGGGAACGAACATGGCACCGGAGGAGGGCGAGTCCGCGGACGGTGGGGAAAAATACCGCTTCGAGGACCTAATATCCCTCTATGAGAATGATTTCCGTGGCCTGGACCGGCTAAAACTCTCCCGCACCTCCCCCCACGAGCTGGGCCAATTCCTCGTCCGGCTGGAGGCCGATGACCAATCCTCCTTCCTGCGCAAGCTCTCCGACCGCATGGCCGGGGAGATTTTGTCGGAAATGCACTCGGAGGACTCGGCGGAGGTGCTGGCCCAGATGAAGGACATGCGGGCCCTGCGCATCCTGAGCAACCTGGAGCCGGACGATGCCGCCTACATCGTGCGCCAGCTGGAGCCGGCGGACCGGGACCGGCTCCTGGGGAAGCTGCCCATCGATGCGGCAAAGACAATCTACGACCTCCTATCCTACGCCCATGACACCGCCGGCGGAGTAATGACCCCCCACGTGAACAAGGTCCGCGGCGACTGGACCGTCGACGAGGCCATCCAAATGCTGCGCCGGGAGGGGGGAAACAACGAAAACCTGGACACAATCTACGCCATCGACGGGGACGGCCGGCTCCAGGGAAGCGTCACCCTACACCAACTCATTCTGGCCCAGGGAAATCGAAAAATTTCCCAAATTCTCGTCCCCCACGTCCACGGGGCCTGCCACGCCGATGATCCCGCGGCCCAGGCGGCCCAGGCCATGGCCGAATTCGGGCTCCAGAGCGTCCCGGTCCTGGATTCCCTCGGCCGGCTCATTGGAATGATCACCCACGATGACGTCATCGACATTCTCCAGGAAAGCGCCACGAAGGACATCCAGATTCTCCACGGCGCCGGCGCCGACGAGACAATCCACGACTCCGTCGCCTACAGCGTCACCCGGCGCATTCCCTGGCTGCTGGTCAACCTGCTCACCGCGGCCCTGGGCGCCCTGGTGGTTTCCCTGTTCCAGAGCTCCATCGAACAGCTCACCCTGCTCGCCGTGTTCATGACCCTCAACACCAGCCTGGGAGCCAACGCGGGCGGCCAAACCCTCGCCGTCGCCATCCGCAGCCTGGCCCTGGGCGACTGGAAACGGGGGGATACCCTGCCCATCTGCCTGCGAGAAACCATCAAGGGCCTGAGCAACGGCTTTCTGACGGGCCTGGTTGCCGCCCTTGCCTGCACCATCCTCACGCGCAATTTGCTGCTGGGCTTCACCGTTTTCCTTGCCCTCACCCTCACCATGGGCCTTTGCGGCATCGCCGGAGCCCTCATCCCCTGCGGACTGCGCCGGCTGCACTGCGATCCCGCCCAGAGCGCCTACATTTTTTTGACCATGGTCACCGACACCATCGGCATGTACATCTTTCTCCGCCTGGGCTGCTGGCTGCTGCTCTAGGGGCAGGACCCGTAAACCAGGTCTATCGGTTGACGGTGGGGCTGCGCCCCCTCCGTCACCCCCCCGCGAAGTGCCGTTGCACCGACGCCTGGGAGAAGCGGAGCATGGCAAAGCTGGGGGCAGCGCCCCCAAATGGGCCTGCCGGCCTGGAGGCCCGGGAGGTTCCAAAGGGGGCTGCCGCGCCCCTTTGCCAATCCCCCGCCCACGGAGTGCCGTACCGTCCGGCGCGCAATGCGCTATCATCCCTCGCTTCGCTCGGGACGCCGGACGGACGGGCGCT
>JAITSI010000039.1 GCA_031287845.1 Puniceicoccales bacterium | reverse complement strand
CCGAAAACGATTGCCCTGCCCGAGTTACGGCGCCACGGTCATCCCATGGCAGTGGTTTTGGTAGCTGGAGGTGGAGGTTTTTTGGGATCGTACCTTTGCCGGGCGCTGCTGCGCGCCGGCAATGTCGTGCTCTGCCTGGACAATTACTCCACCGGGCGCGAGGACAATGTGCGGGACCTGTTCGCGCGGTCGAATTTTTACCGCATCGACGCCGATATCACTGGACCAATTTCCGTGAACGGCAAGGTCGATCAGATCTATAACCTTGCCTGCCCTGCCTCGCCGGCGGCCTACGGCGGCAGGGAAGCCGTCTCCACCACGAAGACCTGCGTGCTGGGGGCACTCAACCTGCTGGAATTGGCAAAGGCCCACCGCGCGACCATCCTGCAAGCATCCACCTCCGAGGTCTACGGCGATCCCACGGTCCATCCCCAGCCGGAGTCCTACCGGGGCAATGTGAACTGCACGGGCCCGCGGGCCTGCTACGACGAGGGCAAGCGCTGCGCGGAGAGCCTCTTCTTTGACTACCATAGAAATGAGGGAATTGCCATCCGCGTCGTGCGCATTTTCAACACCTACGGCCCCCGCATGGGGGTGACGGACGGCCGCGTGGTGAGCAATTTCATCTGCCAGGCGCTGGAGGGCGATGACGTGACCATCTACGGCGACGGTTCCCAAACCCGCTCCCTCTGCTACGTCGACGACTGCATCGACTTTCTGCTGCGGGCAATGAACGCGGAGCAGGACTTTACCGGGCCGGTCAACTGCGGCAATCCCGGGGAAATTACGGTGGAGCAGCTGGCCCGCACCATCGTGGAAAAAACCGGATCCCGTTCCCGCATCGTCCACCGCCCGCTCCCCGTCGATGATCCCCGCCGGCGCTGTCCGGACATTTCCCTGGCGCGCGAGCACTTTGGCTGGACCCCGCGCGTCTCCCTGGGCGATGGCCTGGCCACGACCATTGACTACTTCCGCGTGATTCTCGGGCTGTGGAAAATTGGACCGGACGGGATCCTCGAACCCGTACGGCGATGAATCCCAAAAATGCCACGCCGGCCGTGAATAATCCTTTGCTTCGTTTCCTTCGGCCGTCGCCGCCGCGGCACTTCCCATGGCAACGGGGGCAATGGCGGCAAGGGATCGGCGATGGGTTGGCCGGCGCTGGCTAATTTCCGGCACTGTCTAATTTCCGGCACCGTGGTTTTTATCCCGCCGGCCCGGCAAAGGATTGACAGGGGGCGGGCGGGTCGCCGTCGTCGGGGAACTGGCCATGGAGGGATGCGTCCGCTGGGAAGGAGAAGGAGAAGGAGAAGGAGAAGGAGAAAAATTCCCCGGGCCTCGCCGTTCCACCCGGTCCGTCCCAGTCGGGCCCCTCGCCATCGGCGGCGGCCACCCCGTTCTGCTCCAGTCCATGGTGAATGTGCCCCTGCGCGATGGCGATGGCTGCGTCCGGTGCGTGGAGCGGCTCTTGGCCGCCGGCTGCCGGCTCATCCGCTTCGCCGTTGCCACCCGGCGGGATCTTTTTGATTTTTGCTCCCTTCGCCGCCGGCTGCCCCGGGCCGGCGTGGCCTACGTGGCGGACCTGCACTTCGGCTCCGAGCTGGCCCTGGCGGCGCTGGAATTTTTTGAGAAGGTGCGCATCAATCCGGGCAATTTCGGCGTCTTCCGGACCCGGCCGGCCTACGACGAAGAAAGCTTTTCCCGGGAGCGGGAGCGGGTGGCGGAGCAGGCGCTGGCGTTCTTTCAAAAGGCGGCCCGGCTGGATCGGGCGGTTCGCATCGGCTGCAACGGCGGCTCCCCGGCCGGCCGCATGCGCTGGCGCCACGGGGAGGAAGCTGCCCTATTTGCCTCGGCCAGGGAGATGGGGGAATGGGCCCGGGAGGCCGGCCTGGAGCAGGTGGTTTTTTCCTTCAAAGCCAGTGACTGCGCCCGAACGGTTGAGGAAAACCTGCGGGCGGCGCGGCATCTGGCGGAATGGGGCTGGGATTATCCGCTGCACCTGGGGATGACGGAGGCGGGCAATGGTCCGGAGGGCAGGATCCGCGGTGCCATCGCCGTTGGCGCGCTCCTCTCCCAGGGCCTGGGGGATACGCTGCGCCTGTCCCTGGCCGAGGCGCCGGAGCGGGAGGTGGAATTTGGGAAAAAACTTCTCACCTTCGTCCGGCTGCACCCCTTTCCGCCGCCACGCTTTGGGGGAAAAACGGTGGCCGTGGGCACCGGCTCAGGCCCCGCCGACCTTTGCATTGGACCGGGCGATGGTCCCGGGGATGGGGCACTCTTGGCCATTGTGCGGCAAATTCTTTCCACACCCCATTTGAGGACCCTGGCCATCGCCCCGGGAAGGGACGAGCCCTGGCGGAGGGAAGTTGCCGAATGGACGCTGCAGAGCTGTGGCTGGGGACAGTTCCGCACGGAAATCGTCGCCTGTCCCACCTGCGGAAGGACTTCCTACGACGTGGCCGCAGCCGTTGGAGCGATCCGCAGCCGCCTGGGGAACCTGCCCGGGGTCCGCATCGCCGTCATGGGCTGCGTGGTGAACGGCGTGGGGGAAATGGGCCACGCGGACTACGGCTACATCGGCTGTGGCAATGGAATGGTAAATATTTATCGGAGAGGAATTTGTCTGCTTCGCGCCGTTCCGGAGGAAAACGCCATCGACGCGCTGGAAAAATGCATCTACCCTGCCGGGAAAGTTCGTGTCCAGCCCTGATTCCAGCACCCCGACCCCGGCGCCGATCCCGGCACTGGCGCCGTCCCCCGCCGCCGCCGTCCCCGCCTTTGTGCGCTCCGTGGGCAACCGCATCCGCGAGGCGGGGGGCCGGGCCCTGCTCGTGGGGGGCTGCGTGCGGGACCTGCTGCTGGGATCGGCGCCGGAGGAGTGGGACTTCGAGGTGTTCGGCCTCGCAGCGCCGCGGCTGGAGGAACTCTTCCCCGGGCGCATGGATTTGGTTGGCAAAAGCTTTGGCATCTACCACTTCCGCGATCTGCCCATCGACCTGGGCCTGCCCCGCCGGGAACGGTGCCAGGGTCCCGGCCACCGGGACTTTGCCGTCGCCACGGACCCGCACCTGCCACTGGCCGCCGCCGCCCGGCGCCGGGACTTCACCGTGAATGCCCTGTACCTGGATCCGCTGGACGGGGAACTGCTGGACCCGGTGGGGGGAATGGGGGATCTGCGCGGCGCTTGCCTGCGGGCGGTGTCGGAGCAGTTTTCCGAAGACCCCCTGCGCGTTCTCCGCGCCATGCAGCTCATCGCCCGGCTGGATTTTTCCTGCGACGAAAATACCCTTTCCCTGTGCCGGTCGCTTTCGCCGCAACATCTTCCAAGGGAACGCATCTTTGGCGAATTTCGCAAGCTCCTGCTCCGGGGACGGGCAATGGGGCGCGGGCTGGAATTTTTGCGCCGCTGCCACTGGCTCCGCTTTTTTCCGGAGCTGGAATCCCTCTGCCACTGTCCTCAAAATTCCCTCTTTCACCCGGAGGGGAACGTCTGGGAGCACGGCAAGGCGGCCATGGATGCCTTCGCCGCCGTCCGGCCAAAATTGGAGGAAGATGCTCTAGTTGTGGGATTTGCAGTTCTTTGCCATGACCTGGGCAAGCCCATCTGCACCGTCCAGGACAGCGCAGGCCAGCCCAGGGCCCGGGGCCACGAGCGGGCAGGTCTGGAACCGGCGACGGCACTGCTCCAGCGGCTCGGCGTCCCGGTGCGCATCGTGGACGGCGTGCTGCCCCTGGTCACCTGGCACATGGCTCCCCGCACCTTTTCCGACCCCGGCCTTGGCATGGCCGCCGTCCGCCGCCTGGCCAGGAGCGTGGGCCGCCTGGACCGGCTGCTGCTGCTGGCCCACTGCGATGCCTGGGGGCGTCCGCCCTCCGTGCCCGACCAGTCCGGGGAGGAAAGGCTTCGCCGGCTGGCCGAGGGGGAAGGGCTGCTACGGCGGCCGCCGACGCCGCTGGTCCGGGGCCGGGACCTGGTGGAAAAATTTTCCTTGCCCCCATCGCCCGCGCTGGGAAAAATTTTGACGCAGCTCTTCGAAGACCAGCTGGATGGAAAATTTTCCACCCGGGAGGGGGGGCTGGCGCTGGCGGAAAGGATGGTCCATGCGCTGGTTCCTCCTTGACGCGTTGAACATCATCCACGGCTGTCCGCTCTTCCGGGACCTGCTGCCGGACCGGGTCCTGGCGGCCGGGGAACGGCTGGTGGACTGGGTTGTGCCGCTGGCCCAGGCGGAAAGTCACCGGGTGCTCGTTGTCTTCGACGGCGGAGCGATCGGGGCCGTGGCGACGGCCACGGCCGTGCTCCCGTCTCTTCTTCTCATCCATACCCCCCCCGGCCGGTCGGCGGATGGACACATCCTGGCCGCCCTGCGCCGCATCCGGCGGCACCGGTGGAACTCCTCCCCGGCCGTCGTGAGCGATGACGGGGCGCTTGGGGCGCTGGCGCGGGTTTCCGGGGGAGAGGTCCTGTCCGTGGAGGCGTTTTTCCAAAAACTCCAGGCCTACCGCAAGTGCCAGGGGGAACGGCTGTCCGCGCTGCGCGGGCGGGTGGAAAAAAGCTGGCCCACCATCGGCGACCTCATGGCCCAAACTGCCCGGGGCGGATGCGGGCCAGGCGATCGGCGATGAGCGTCTCCGCCCCCGATTTTTTAGGAAAGTAAAAGCGCTTCGGTTCCAGCATGTAGCGCTGGTCGGCCACGTTATCCGTAAAGTTGTGGGCGTAGTGGTAGTCCTCGGTGCCGAGCTTGCGGGCCATGGCCCTGGGCTGGTTGCGCAGGTAGGGCGGGACCGGCTGGACCGGGTGCTTGGCAATTTCTTCGCTGGCCTGGCAGAGGGCCAGGTAGGCGCTGTTGCTCTTCGGGGCGGTGGCCATGAAGGTGGTGGCGTGGCCCAGGTTGATGGCGCACTCGGGCAGTCCCACCCGCTCGCAGGCGTCGAAGCAGGCGTTGGCGATGGGCAGGGCGTGCGGGTCGGCCAGTCCCACGTCCTCGGAGGCGAAGATGACCAGCCGCCGGGCAATGAAGCGGGGGTCCTCGCCGCCGGCCAGCATCTTTGCCAGCCAGTAGAGGGCCGCATCCGGGTCGCATCCGCGCATGCTCTTGATGTAGGCGGAGATGGTGGCGTGGTGCTCCCCCTCGTCCCGGTCGTAGCGGATATTGCGCTCCTTGCCGAAGCATTCCCAGCGCTCCCAGCCCACGTGGCCGCCCCGGGGGACGGCGCTGACCAGCGTTTCCAGGTTATTGAGGGCCCGGCGCAGGTCACCGTCGCAGGTCCGGGAAAGGGCAAAAAAGACAGCGTCTTCCACCGTGCAGCGCAGATTTCCCAGGCCCCGCTCCCGGTCCACGAGAGCCCGGCGCAGAAAGTCGACGACGGTTTCCTCGGACAGCGGCTCCAATTGGAACAGGTGGCAGCGGCTGAGCAATGGTGCAATGACGTAGATGCCTGGAGTATGGGTAGTTGCCCCGATGAGGCGAATGGTTCCCCGCTCCACGTCCGGCAGGAGAGCGTCCTGCTGGGACCGGTTGAAGCGGTGGATCTCGTCGATGAAGAGAATGGGTGGCTCTTCCCGGGCGCGGGCGCCCTGGAGAACGGTGCGCAGCTCGGCCAGGTTGGAAAGGACCGCGTTCAGGCGGATAAAGTGGCTCTTAATTTCCGCGGCGATGGCCTCGGCGAGGGAAGTCTTTCCGCAGCCGGGTGGGCCGCAGAGGATGATGTTCCCGAAGGAATTTTGCCGGATGAGCCGGGGCAGCAGGCATCCCTCCCCCAGGATGTGGGGCTGACCAACCACCTCAGCCAGCCGGCGGGGGCGCAGGCGAACGGCAAGGGGGGCGGGAACGGCCTGGCCATGCGCCGCTCCGCCGGGCGGCGCTGCCCTGGCGGACGATGGCGCCCCGGAGGATGGCACCGCTCCGGCGGCGAACAGATCCACCTGGCACAGTTTCACGGCCGACAGCATGGCACCGCGTTCCATGCCATGGCCAGAAAAATTAGCGGAGGCCGGGCCCGCCCGATTGCGGCGCTCAGGACCGGTTGCGCATCTTCTCCGCCGCGTGGATGTGCAGCATGTTTTTGAGGGTTTCCTCCGCCGTGCCGGCCGGAATAGTGTAGTCGTAGGAGCTGGCCCGGGCGACCTCGCCGCGCGCCGAGCCAATGCGCCGCTCCAGCTCCTCCCGTTCCATCGGACCCCGGCGCAGGACGCGGTCCCGCAGCTCCTCCTCCGGCGGCGGGAGCAGGAACGTGGTCACCACCCGGCCATGGAGAAGCCCCGATGAATCTTCCGCCGCCAGCCGGCGCAGCTTTGTGGCCCCCTGCACATCCGCGTTCAAAAGAATGTCCCGGCACCGGTCGAAGTGGCGCTGCACCTCCGCCTTGGTGAGCCCGTAGAGGTGCTGCCCGTGCACGGTGGAGTGTTCGTGGAAGGCATCCTCCGCCAGCATGCGTTCAAATCTTTCCCGGTCCACGAAGTAGTAGTCCCGGCCGGTGACCTCCCCTTCCCGCGGCGGCCGGGTGGTGGTGGTGACGGCGATGGCGAACTTTTTCCCGCAGCGGGCGAGCAAATTGCGGCAGAGCGTGGTCTTTCCCACGCCGGTCGGTCCGGAAATGATGAACAGCAGCGGCTTTCCCATGGCACGGCCCCATCCCCCGGCGGCTCCGGCGGGGTCAAATGCGGGCCAAGCTGCGTAGCACCGCGGAAAAAGTCAAGGGAAATGTGGCGGCCAATCCACCGTCCGGGGCCTGGAGGTTCCAAAGGGGGCTGCCGCGCCCCTTTGCCGATCCCCCGCCCACGGAGTGCCGTACCGTCTGGCGCGCAATGCGCTATCATCCCTCGCTTCGCTCGGGACGCCGGACGGACGGGCGTCACGGACGGTTCCATCCAAAGCTGGCGAGCCGGCCCACCCCCCGGAGATGATAACATAAGCTGCTGGGCGATGCTTCTGCTCTCGCAGCGCGCAGGTCGCCCCGCGTAGCCTTTTTGCCATCAGGGCCGGCCCGCGGCACTGCCCGCTTCACCGGGCAGTGCCCGTAAGAGGCCTTTCCATCAAGAAGTCAAGCTCCTGCACAACAGGTCCGTATCGGTCATCTTTTCAGATGGAGGTGGAATGTGGTTTTACGAGTTCTGAGCCTAGTGGACCCGTAAACCCGATCCACCGGTTGACGGTGGGGCTGCGCCCTTCTGGCATCCTCCCGTGAAATGCCGTCGCCACAGGTCCGTATCGGTCACTATTCCAGGTGGAGGTGTAATGTGGTTTTGCGGGTCCTGACCCTAGCGGGCGAGCAGTCGCACGGCCAGATAGCCGAAGAGGAGCAGGGGCACGTTGAAGTGGAACAGCGTGGGCCGGACCGTGTCACGGATGTGGTCATGCTGTCCGTCGCAGTTCAGGCCGGCCGTGGCGCCGATTGCCGTGTCGGAGACCGGGGATCCGGCATCGCCCAGGGCACCGGCCGTGGCCAGGAGGACGAAAATTGCCAGGGGTGGCAGCCCCAGAGCCGTCGCCATGGGGACGTAGAGGGCAGCCAGGATGGGGACGGTGGAAAAGGAGGAGCCGATGCCCAGGGTGAGGAGCCAGCCCAGCAGGAGCATGGTGAAAATTGCCAGGGAAACATTGCCGCCGCTGCAGCGGAGGAGGCCCTCGACGAGGGGTGTCAGGTGTCCGCTGCTGGCCAGGACGCGGGCGTAGCCGGCGGCGACGATCATGATGACCCCGATCCCCGCCATCATTCGGAATCCGCTGGCGGCCACGGCCTCCATGCGTCTCCAGGGGAGCGCTCCCAGCGCCAGCAGTGCGATCACTCCGCCCACGGCCCCCAGCAGGATGCTGCCGTAGCGGATTTGCAGAAAGAATAGGAGCCCGATGGCCAGCAGGCCGCAGGTGAAGAGTCGGCCGCTGCCCGGCTGGCGGATGACGCCCTCGGCCCCATCGCCCTCGGCATAGGTCCGGCCGGAGCGGTAGGTGACGGCGAGGGCAATGGCAAGGCCCAGCAGCATTCCCAGTGCCGGCAGCGCCATCGCCGCCACGATGGAGCCCGACCCGATGGCAAGCGGGACCCCGTTTGCCGCCATCGTTCCCAGCATGATCTCCCGGAGAAAGATGGCGCCGAAGCCGAAGGGCAGGAACATGTAGGGCGTGACCAGGCCAAAGGTGAGGATGCAGGCAATGCGGCGCCGGTCCAGGGATGCCCTGCCCATCACCGCCAGCAGCGGCGGCACAAAGATGGGAATGAAGGCAATGTGGATGGGCAGCACGTTCTGGGAAAGTATGGCGAGGGCAAGGAGAAGCAGCTGCACGGCCCGGACGGCGCCCCGGCCGCCGGAGCGATTTTTTTCAAAAACGCCGAGGACCCGATCTGCCAGGTACTGGGCAAAGCCGATCTCGGAAATGGCGGCCGCAAACACGCCGAGGAAGGAATAGCTGAGGGCTACGCCGACGCCGTCCCGGCTGCCGGCGGAAAATTTTTCCAAAATCTCCGTGGCGGACATGGATCCGAGCAGTCCGGTGCCGAATGTCCCGGCCAGGAGGGACAGGGCCACGGGAAAGCGTAAAAAACTGAGGACAAAAACTAAAACCAGGCCCAGCAGGACGGGATTGGCCAGCAGTGAGCTGGAAATGGCATCCATGGCCGGCACCATTGGCATCGTCTGGGGCGGACACAAGCAAAATCGGGAGCCGGATGCCAAGCAGCGCCCGCCGGCTGATTTTTTTCGAAAAATGAAAAAATTCCAAACGAGATTTGTCTCCCCTTCGCCGTTCCCCGTGGGGTGCCGTGGCAGAGCTGAGCGCGGGAGACTGCGAGCCGTGGCATATGGGGGGCGAAATCCCCCGCCGACCGTGAATTTCGGTTTCCAATCAAGTTCTTACGCAAAAATCTAAAAGGTTATATTCAAACACTCTTTGAAATTCCTCTGCAAAGTCTTGGTCCCGTTTCGCTCGTTCCACAATGCGAGCATAGATCGGATAGGCATCATTGTATAAATTTTTCTCGACAGTTTTACGATTGACTCGTATTTCATACATTTTCAATAATTGGACAAGGCCAGTACCGTTATCGCAGTATGTGATTAGTTTTTCAATTAAAAGTGGAATATTGTCAGTTACATAATCAACCCAATTTTTGTGTAGCGTTTTTAGTGCGTTCAGAATGTTTTGCCATACATATGGAGGCGTGCATTCTCCAAATTGTGACCAGCTACGCAGAATTTCCTTTACGTCCCTAGTTTTTCTGCTATGAAAATTGGGGTTGACGATGCGAATTTTTTCCAATATCCTGTTCTGGTCTCCGGGGGCCATATCGCTAAATCCCATTTCTTTCGGGTAGAAAAGAAGTGAGCTAAGGAAGACACACAGGCCGAAGATAATTGCGCAGCCGCAGACGGCAACCACCGGCACCAGGACAATGAGCGGAATGAATGGGGTTGTAAAGAACAGGACCACCGCTGCGGCCGCGGCAAGCGTTGTCAGGGTTGTGGTGACGAGTCCGTAGATCACTCCAACCGTCGGCTTTGCAATGTTGACACTTCCCATGAGTGTCCATTCCCATATCATGTTTGCGGCACCCAAGGGCCAATTGGCACAGTTTGTGATGGCTTCGCCAAGAGGAGTGAACCTGCTTTCACCTTTCTGACAGAAGGGCAACGGCACGACTAGCAGCAACGAGATTGGAGCCCACGCAATGCCAAGTAGGACCAGGGGCGGGATGGCCAGCAGCTCGAGAATTTTTGTGACAACGAAGAAGACCTTTTTCCCGGCACTCAAATTCTCGCTCAGCGCAGAAAAATCTTGGAACGAAGACTGGGCCAATTTGCCGCACGTAACCTCCCCCACGCGGTCTCGCTATGAGGAATTGGGATCGATGGCAAGAAAAAGATGATGGAGCCGGCGCGTCGGACGGTACGGCACTCCGTGGGCGGGGGATTGGCAAAGGGGCGCGGAGCCCCCTTTGAGACCCCCCGGCCCGGTTGGGGGCACTGCCCTCGGCTTCGCCTTCTCCGGTCGAACGGTGCAACGGCGCCTCGTAGAGGAGGATTGGCAAAGGGGCATAGTCCCTTTGGATCGTCAACCGGCGGACCGGGTTTACGGGTCCGGACCCTAGGGCGGAAGGAACCGGCGCCATCCGTGCAATCACCGTTCCCGGTGCTAGGGCTATCCCCGTTCCGGCCAAGCGCCCGGCTATCGGGCACTTGAATCCACGCGGCGCTGTCTTTGAAAAATTTCCCCCGGCCGATTCGCCTTTTCCCTTGACCGGGGGAGGGTTCCCGGGACCCTGGGCCGGCCCGCTCGGGTGGTGGAATTGGCAGACACGCTGCCCTTAGGAGGCAGTGCCGCGAGGCGTATGGGTTCGAGTCCCTTTCCGAGCACCGGATTTGCCCCCCATGGCCCGTGCCCATGCGGGCTGGCGAAATTTGCCGAATTTGGCAAAAAAAACCTTTACTCCCCCTCCGGCGCCGCTAGGGCTGGGTCATTCCATGCCTAAGACGCGGAAATCCATTGCAAAACGCTTCAAGCTCACGGCCGGCGGCAAGGTGCTGCGGCGAACGGCGGGCCTTGGCCACCTGCTGCGCCACAAGAGCGCCAAGAGAAGGCGGGGAGGGCAGCTGGACAAGGTTGTTCCGGCCGGCTTCGCTAGCCACGTGCGATCGGCCATGCCCCACGGCCGCTAGTCCACCATTGCGGAAGATGGTTCGCGTGATTTCGAGCGGGGCGCAGCCAGGAGAGGAAAAATATGCCACGGTCCACCAATGCGGTCGCCACGAAGAAGCGGCGCCGGCGCATTTTGCAGCAGACGAAGGGATACTTCGGAAATAAATCCCGGCTCTACCGCTATGCCGTAGATGCCTTTTGGCGTGCGGGCTGCTTCGCCTACCGGGATCGGCGCAAAAAGAAGACGGAGTTCCGGCAGCTGTGGATCGTGCGCATCAACGCCGCCTGCCGCCCCATGGGAATTCCCTACTGCCGCCTCATGGCCGGGCTGCGCATGGCCGGCGTGGAGCTGGACCGGCGCTCACTGAGCGAGCTCGCCATCCACGGCGGAGAGGCATTCGGGGCGCTGGTGGAGCGGGCAAAGTTGGCCCTGGCGGAGAGGGAAAGGCAGCCCCTGGTAGCAGGATAGGAGTAGGAGTGCCATGCCATGGAAGACCTGCTGGGACAGTTGGATGCGCTGGTTCCCCGCCTGCGCGGATCCCTGGGGGGCGTGCGGGGAATGGCCGACTGGGAAGCGGCCAAGGCGGAAATTTTTGGCCCGAACGGCGCGCTGACGGTCCTGGCGAAGGGGCTGGGGAGCCTGCCGAAGGCCCAGCGGCCCGAGGCGGGGAAGAGGGTCAACGGGGCCAAGGAGGGACTGCAGCGGCTGCTGGAGGAGAGCAGGGAGCGCATCGCGGCGGCGGAGCGGGAAAGGAAGCTGGGCCCGGCGCCGGATCCAACCCTTTCCCCCCGGTCCCAGCCGGCGGGCTACCGGCATCCGCTCTCCCTGGTACGGGACCGGATGGTGGAAATCTTCGGGCGCATGGGGTTTTCCGTGGCCAGCGCGACGGAGCTGGAGACCGAATGGGCCTGCTTTGACGCGCTCAACATTCCCGCCACCCACGCGGCGCGGGACAGCATGGACACGTTTTTTCTCCCCGAGGGCCGTGCCGTGGCCGGCGTGGCGAGGAAGGGATCGGAACGGTACCTGCTGCGCACCCACATGACGACGGTGCAGATTCGCACCCTCCTCGCCGAGGAGCCGCCCCTGCGCATCATTGCCCCGGGCCGCGTCTACCGCCGGGACACGGTCGATGCCACCCACAGCGCCAACTTCCACCAGTGCGACGTGGTCCACGTGGACCGGGGGGTCTCCGTTGCCGACCTGAAGGCCACCATCGAATTTTTTTTCCGGACTCTTTTCGGCGACGGGGTGGAAATGCGCTACCGGCCCAGCTTTTTCCCATTCACCGAGCCGAGCTTCGAGGTGGACATGCGGATTCCTTCCCTCGGCAAGCTGAGCGGCACCTGGGTCGAGATGCTGGGCTGCGGCATGATTCACCCAAAGGTTTTCCGCAACGTGGGCCTCGACCCGGAAGTGTGGTCCGGCCAGGCCTGGGGCATTGGCATCGAGCGCATCGCCATGATGCTCTTCTCCATCGACGACGTGCGCCACTTCTACCGCAATGACCTCCGCTTCCTGCGCCAGTTCCAATGAGCTCGGCGTCTACGTGCACGTGCCATTCTGCGCTTCCCGCTGCGCCTACTGCGCCTTCTACCAAAGCCCTCCCCGGCGCCGGGACATGGATTCCTACGCCGCTGCCCTCGTGGCGGAGTGGGCCCTGCGGCGGGTGGAGGAGCCCATCGCGACCCTGTTCTTCGGCGGAGGCACGCCGGGCATCCTTTCCCGGGAACACGCTGCCCGGATCGCGGGTGCCCTCATCGGCGATGGCGATTCCCGGCCGCGGGAATGGACCGTGGAGCTCTCGCCGGCAAGCGCACGGCCGGAAAGGCTGCGGCATTGGAAGGACCTGGGCGTGACCCGCCTGTCCCTTGGCGTGCAGAGTTTTTCGGAAAAAATTCTCCGCGCGCTGGGCCGTCGGCAGCGGTCCGGGGATGCCGAGGATGCTGTCATTGGAGCCCGGGCAATGGGATTCGCCGTCAGCGTGGACCTCATTTTCTGCGTGCCGGGCCAGACCCTGGCCGACTGGAGGGAGGACCTGCGCCGGACCATCGCCCTGGCCCCGGATCACATCTCCACCTACGTGCTTTCCGGGGACGAGGGCTCTTCCCTGGCCGCACGGCTGCCCCAACTCCGCCGGGCTGCCACCGCCGGGGAACGCTTTTGCCGGCTGGGCTGGGATTTGCTAGGAGAAGCTGGCTACGAGCACTATGAGGTTTCGAACTTCGCCAGGCCGGGCCGGCGCTGCCAGCACAATCTCAACGTCTGGCGCATGGGCCGCTGGCTGGGGCTGGGCCCGTCGGCGGCATCCCAGTGGCGGGGGAGGCGATTCCGCAACGTGGCCAGCCTGGAGCTGTGGCAGAAGGGCGTGGAGCTTGGCCGGCCGTGCGAGGAGGAGGAGGGGCCGTTGACCGAATCCATTCTCCTGGAGGACACGCTGATCTTTGGCCTGCGGCTCCGGGAGGGAATCGGCCGGCGCCGGCTCGAGGACCGCCACGGGGAAAATTTTCGCCGCTACCTGCCCCTGCTGGAGCGGTGGACGGCCAATCGCTGGCTGGAGGAGTGCGGTGACCGGCTGTGCCTAACCGATCGCGGGCTGCTGCTGGCCGATGCCCTGGGCCTGGAAATTCTCTGCTGGCCGGACGGCTCTTTCTGAAGGCTTGGCCGTTCCCGCCCTATGGTTTGCTGCTTCCCATTTTGCCCATGATTTATACATTTCGGCCCAGCCGTGCCACGGAGAGGCCTTTCCCGAGCTCCGACAAATGATCTTGACGGAACGGCGTGGAGCAACAGCGTACCTCGTGTGGAATTGAACCCCAGGAACTCTGTACTTGTGCAAAAATTTCTCGCGGCCGTGGGGGGAGACCCCGCAACGGAGCAGCTGGCCACGGGTTCGTCCATTTCCCAAAAAATTCAAACGAAGGACGTTGCAATTTCCGTGACGCCGCAGTCCCTGTACTACTGCCTGCGCCTGGAAGGGCGTGGCCGCTTCATTTCCTTCTTCATGGCCCTGTTTCTGTGGCCTCTTTCCAGCTCCCGCAGTCGGATACAAAGTCAATATGACTCTCTTAAAGACGACCCGTCGAACGCTAAAAACTTGGAAGAGCCATTAAATTTGCCACGGTCGGCGGCAAGTCCGTCGCAGTCGGCACAGTCAACGTCGCAATCGTCCTCTTCGCCGTTGCCGTCCGCATCTTCTTCTATCCCGTCGCCCTCTTCCTCGGCCCCATCCTCGGTCTCATCCTCGGTTTCATCCTCACGACGGCCTTCGCCGTCTGTTTCACCGTCATCGCCGTCTTCATCGACCTCGCCCTCTTCCTTCTCGCCGCCGGCGATACTGCTCTCGCCGTTGCCGCAACCATCTTCGCAGACGATATCATCTTCATCCTCATCGTCTGCATCCTCATCGTCTTCGTCGATCTCTTCCCCGTCGCGGCTGCCTTCATCGTCCTCATCGTCTTCATCGCAGCCGCAGGTCCAATGTACCATGGGGCCGTGCTATCCGTATGATGGTAATACGGAGGAGCGTGTTGCCTACGAAGGGCGAATGCTGGACCAATTTCGAGCGAATGGCCTCGTGAAGCTGCTTCCAGAAGGACCCATGCGGGAAATCCAGCGGGTGCTTTCCCTTAGCGATCCCATCGAGGTGGGCACGGGGACGCAAATTCCACACCTAGCAAAGAACGGCAATCAGGTGTACGAGTGGCCAGGAACCGGTGAGTTGGGAACCATCAAAAACACAAGATTTCTTCCCCTGAATGGGGGTAGCCCCCGAACGGTCAAACCGATGCCGGATTCGTCGGATTGCTTCATGAGTGCCAATAATGGATACGTTCTTCCCGCTCAACCCTTGAATGAATACTCCTGCGCCTTTCGCAGCCTAATTTTCGGCATGCGGTGGCTCGAAGGCCAACCAATAGACAGCACAAATCTGAACAAACCGCAGACGCCGGAGTCCTCTGATGCGAATTTCGGCACGGTTTTGTTTCCCGATGAAAAACGCTATGGCGTGAATGACCTACGCCGTCGGGATGCGGAGCTGCTGAACGATGCAGTTACGCAAAAGATGGTGTTGGATGATTATTTATTGGTTGCTGATATGAAAACGAATATCCCACAGTTTTGGGATCTATCCCTGGGGGATAGAGGAAAGCCCCATGCAACAATGGTTGATGTAGATACGGCGCAGTGCGCGTCTGCCAGGGTATTGGGCCGGCCGATTGTGCTCCTTAGGCTTGAAGCAGGCAGTATCACAATTTTTCCCACGCAAGGCACGTCATTCCGCAGGCAATTTGCATTGCCAATAGCAACAAAAGAAGAGTGGAGAAAACGAAATGAAACACTAAAAAACCGCCAGATTAATGCCGCACGCAACGCCTACACTGGAGATAAGGCGGGCAAGAACGACAACTTTTTTCTAAATTGGGCCAAGATTGAAGCGTCGTACATATTTGCCCCCAATTGTTTTGAGGAGTTTGAAAAATGTGGCGGAAAAACGTATATTGAAAGCACGTCCTACGAAAATTATCTTGAAAATTGGAAACCAACAGTTCAGCAACATGCTGCTGAGCACATTGAAGATATCAAAAATGAGCTTTTGAATGTGGAAAAGGCCTCAATCCGGCCGGCACTTTTTCTGATGCACTCGACTAATGGTAAACACTTCGTTCCTTTGCTTCGCCTGTCTAACGGTGTTACGCGGAAGTAGTTTAAAGGGAAAATCCTCAAATGAGATGTGCGACGCGGCTAGCCATTCGAGGGCGGCCCGTGGCATTGTCGGTTTTCCGGACGGCGCCCGAAGTAGTCTTGACAGGGTGGCGTGGGGTGTCAATCTTCCCCCATGGTGTCGAATTTGCGCAGTGATCTCACGGTTGGCTTTCTAACTGCCATTGGCAAGAACCCTGCGAAAATGCAGGGCGCTACGGACCAGGCCACCGCTCAAAATGTTCAGACGGAAAAGTCTGTGCTACGCGTGACGGTGGACTCCCTGTACTACTGCCTGCGCCTGGATGGGCATTGCAGCTTTATTTCCCGCCTCATGGCCCTATTCCTGCGACCCTTTTCAGGCAGCGCACATAAACGACTGGAAAAAATGTTGGAACGCGTGGAGAAGGATTGTCAAAATTTGCCGTTGCGGATACATCTGCCGCTAACACAGTCATTCTCCCTTTCATCAAACAATCCTTCGCCGGGGACGAATGTCCGGGTTCCCTTGGGACCGTGCTATCCGCTTGGTCAAGATGACGCGCAAGAGCGCATTGCCTACGAAGGGCGAATGTTGGATCAATTTAAAGCGAATGGACTCGTAAAGCCATTTAACAACACAATGGAAAAAGTTGGCAAAATCGAGGTGAATGTTAGCGGAGACCTCCTAAAGCAGGTGCAGGACGGGCTCTCTCTTAGCCCCCCCATTGAAACGGGTACGGGGACGCAAATTCCCGACCAAACACCGACCGGCGAACAGGTGTATGCGTGGCCAGGAACTGGAGAGCACGGAACCATCAAGAAGAAGAAGAATTTTTTTCCCTTAGATGGGAATAGTCCTCGATCGGTCAAATCGATACCTAACTCGCCAGATTCCTATCAGGCAATGGACAGAAAATATAAGAATAATGAAATTAATACGGTTAGTCCCGCTCCGCACTTGCACGAATACTCCTGTGCCTTTCGTAGCCCAATTTTTGGCATGCGGTGGCTCGAGGGACAGCCCATAGACAGCAAAAATTTGGATAATTCCGAGACGCAGAAGGCCGCCGATGCAAATTTCGGCACGGTCTCGCTTCCCAACGGAAAGACCATTGATGTAAATGGCCTGCGGCGCGGGGACGCCGAATTATTGGCGAAGGATAGGGAAATAGAAAATCCGATTACGTATACTCAATTGTCACGGAATGACGATCCAATTCCCTATTTTTGGGATCTTAGTGCGGAAGCAGATGGGAAACCCCATGAAAAAATGCCTGATATATGTCTAGCACAAAGTGCATCTGCCAGGATATTGCAGAGAAAAATTGTGGTTCTGGAATCCAAAAAAATCGAAATTTTTACCACGAATGGCGCTATGGTTTCCTACAAATTGCCATTGCCGTTGACGGAGGATGAATGGAAGAATCGCAGCAAAATAATTCAGGCGAAACGGATAGGATATCTTCTGGATGTGTATGAGGATGAGATAAAAAATACCAATTCACAGGACGATGAGTCTATTTTAAATTGGGCTGAACAAGACCTGAATGGAGTCGATAAGGCTTTTTGGAATAACACAGTCAAAGATTTCCTAAAAGAAACTTTTGCCCTAGACATAGAAGAAGAAGGAGGAACCTACGCCAATTATGTTGGGAAATGTCGTAATATGGCGGATGATGCAATTGCTAACGCCAAAAATAAACTCGCCGAAGATGACATAGGATTACCGAACGGTGCGAAGAAGCAGGAGCCGCTTTTTCTGTTCTTCAGCCAATCGGGCACGCATTGCATGCCCATGCTTAAACTGTCCAAGGTTGTTGAGTAGAAGACGGTTGAGCAGGTGGAGGGAGGGGGACACGTGACTGACGAATGAAATCCGTGGTCCGACCGGCCGGACAGGCCCAATGGGAGGCTTTGTTCCCGATTCCACCCCGCTGCAGGCCTCCAGGCCGGCCAGGGTCTCTAGGGCCGGCAGACCCGGTTAGGGGCGATGCCCCCAGCTTCGCCGTGCTGCGCTTCCCTCGAGCATCGGCGCAGCAACACTCCGCGGAGGGGGAGGGTGCCAAAGGAGGCGCAACCCCACCGTCAACCGGCGAATCGGGTTTACGAGTCCTGGCCCTAGATGCGAATGACCCGCATGCTGCTTCCGGGATTTTTTTTGTCCATGCCCTCGGCCGGCGAATAGTGGACGCGCCGTTTTTGGGCATCCTTATTGCTGATGAGCAGCTGATCCTCCACGGCCACGCCCAATTTCTTTGCCGTCGCCGTGAAATTCGTGAGCAGATTCACCATCAGCTGGGGCGTGAGAAATTCCATGGGAAAGGACAGGTGCAGCAGGATGGAGCGGCTGGCCGGGTCGATGCTGAGGGATCCCGTATCCGTTTTAAGCCCGAACAGGTTCATCTCCAGCAGGGAACGGTAGAAATTTGCCGAATCCTGCTCCGGCGAGGCCCGCAGGAGCACGCTGTAGAGGTAGAGGTAGGAGCTGTGGCGGGGAAGCTCGATAAAGTACTCCTGCTTACTGGCTTTGTCGCGCAGGGTGCAGCGGCAGGTCTTGGGATCCAGCTTGAGCGGCATGCGCAGGAGCGATCCAACTTCCTTCAGAAGAGCCTCGTTGTCCAACATGCGTGGAGGATGGGGGAAAATTTCCGGCCTGGCAACCAAAATTCTGCGCTTTGATCGGAAAAGCCCTTGACTCGCCTGCGCCCCTCCCTTCGATGGCGCCGTTGCCTTGCTCGGTAGCTCAGTGGTAGAGCGGTCGGCTGTTAACCGATTGGTCGCAGGTTCGAGCCCTGCCCGAGCAGCCAGTCTTTTCCAAGATTTATCAATTTTTAAACGAATTTGCGGCATCCCAGCGGAAAAATTTTCGACACCGCCGGGCGGGATGCCGCTGGCCGGATGAAAATTTCCAGGAGATCCGTGGGATCAAGGAGCGCGGGCGAATTCCGAACGCCAACCGCCCCTGCGAACAGTTTAGACAATTGTCAAAGGAATGGGCGGTCTCCACGGCCAACGCCACCGGATCGCGGACCGCGCATTGCAATTTTTGGCTATCTAAACTCCATCTTTTTTTTCTTCATTCATTTCCTCATTGGCACCTTTATTGTTGGCATCAATGACATTTGAAACGCTGGGCGTAGAACTATCACTTTCCTCTTCACTTGAATCAGTCCTAGTTCTTACGAGTTTCTCTTGGCCGGTTATAGATTGTCCATCTATATCTTTATTTCTATTCTTTTCTTCCTCTGCTTCTGCTGCTTTTTTCTCTTCGTCCTTCTTAAGCTTCTCACTTTTAGGCTGGTTCATATCCCAGGAGACCCTAAAAACGCACAGTCCTATTATGAGAAGGATAAATCCTACGCCGAGCGTTATAATTCCCGCAAATGGCGCGGCAAAGATGCACAGGCAAGTTATGGCCGCGGAGATCACCATAAGACTCACGCAGCAAATAATTATGCCGACTATCATGCCCTTTGAAATCTTCGGCTTTTCCGTGGTTTCAGTTTTGGTACCCGCGGCTACTCCTGTATCCGTGGCCCCTTCCGTGGTCGTTTGATCCGCAGACTTCCCTCCCCAAAAGCTGGGAAGAAAGCTTTTGATTCTTTCAAA
>JAITSI010000024.1 GCA_031287845.1 Puniceicoccales bacterium | reverse complement strand
GTAAAACCCGGGCCGCCGGTTGACGATCCAAAGGGACTATGCCCCTTTGCCAATCCCCCTCTGCGAGGTGCCGTCGCACCGTTCTACCGGAGCACGGCGAAGCGGTGGGCATCGCCCCCCAACCGGGCCTGCAGGCCCTGGAGGCCTGGAGGTCGCAAAGGGGGCTGCCGCGCCCCTTTGCCAATCCCCCGCCCACGGAGTGTCGCCGCATCGATAGTTGGGGGAAGCGAAGCTGGGGGCAGAGCCCCCAAATGGGCCCGGCCGGCCCTCGAGGCCTCCATCAGGGCCGGCCCGCGGCACTGCCCGCTCCGCCGGACAGCGCCCGTGAGCGGCCCTTCCCTCAAGAAGTCAAGCTCCTGCACAACAGGTCCATATCGGTTCCTTCCCCGTTCCGCCCGGGGAGCCGATTTCCCCGGCCGCATGGGAGGGCCGGCGTGGACTCCGGAGGACGGAGATCCGCCCAGGGAACGGGGCCGCGGGGATCTGCACCCCCTTTCCTTCCCCGGAGACCTTTCCCCGAAGGAAAGCCGGTGCGGGGAATTGGGCGAGGAGTCCGGCCGCAAAAAGCACGATTTTTTGAAAAAATAGACTGTTTTCTCGTTTTTTTTAAAAATTCCCCTAAACTGCTCTCCAATGTGGGAGTCCGGTAATTCAAAAAGATCCTCTGCCCACCGCCGTCTTTGGGATGGCGGGGTCGGCCAGGGAACGCGGAGACAATGCGGATGCCATGGCACCGTCGGCCGGGCCAGCTCCGGGTCGCCGGAGGGATGGCCGTGCGGGACCTGTTCCCAGCACCCGGGGAGGGCCCTGGGATGACGCTGAACCTG
Organism: Puniceicoccales bacterium; assembly: GCA_031287845.1. Lineage (GTDB taxonomy): Bacteria > Verrucomicrobiota > Verrucomicrobiia > Opitutales > JAIRLM01 > JAISOW01. The sequence goes on along the minus strand of JAITSI010000024.1, from coordinate 13,526 downwards.
GAACAGTACCGGGCCCTGTCGCCCTACTACAACATCTTTGAATCGAATGCGAGCTACTACCTGACCGCCGGTGGCAAGAGTTCCATCGCCGACCTGCTGCAGCCGGTCAGGGCCGCCAGCGAATACGACGGAAAGCTCTACATGCCCCGGACGGGGGGCGGCTATGCCGAATCGACGCAGGGACAATTCGCAAAGCTAACCGATGGCACCTATGTGCACATTTCCCAGCTCTACGCGCCCATTCCCGCGGTCGATTCGAAAATTCAGCTCTCCACGCGGCTGCTGGCGATTTCATTCTTCGTCCAAAATTCCCTGACGGCCAAGATGTCCTCATTTTTGGACGAAATGGAGGCCGACGGGACCAAACTGCGCCAGCTGCAGGACGTGTACAAAAAATGCACGCTCCTGCAGACCAACATGGATGCGACAAACACATCCTCCGCCGCTGCGGTGAGCGCAAGCTTCCTCAAGGACCTGAAAGCTGTGGGCCTGCTGGCAAGCGACGAAAAATTTATCACCGGACCGGCCAACATAGCATTTATTGCCGAATATAGAACTGATTACTATGATTGGTTTGAAAACGTCGGCAAGATGCATGAATGCGCCGTCTATCCCTATGTGGATTCCGATGGGAAGGTGAAACTTGACGTAGACGGAAGTTCTGGAACAAAGGTCACAACGGGCGCATTCGTCACAACCACGGAGGCAGGGGCCAAGCAGATGATCAATTTTCTATCCGCGGGCGTGGTGGAGGGAAAGCTTACCATGGCACAGACGACTGGTGGCCAACCCTTGTCCGGCTATTGGAAAATCTATTCCTCTGTATCAGGCACCGGCGTTGCAGATGGTCCCGGTAAAGACGGCACGGTTACTCTGGAAAGCGGCAATTCCGCCGGCAAACAGACGAATGACGATGACATTGATCCTAAGGATGAGTGGCTGATAAAGGCCACCCGCAAATTCAGCGCCAACATGTATGACTATGTGCACAGGGATAGTCTGGACTACATCACAACAAAGGGGATCCCCGCCTTCATGTCGCTGCGGCACCTGCAAACCTACATGGACCTGCTCCGCTCCGAGGTGAGCCGCACCAGCAGCCACCTGGAAGTGGTGCAGCAGTACCTATCCGAGGCACAGCAGGAGCTGACAAATGTCTTCTCACTGGGTTCCAACCTGATCCGCAACTGGGGCGACCATGCGCTGACAATCGCCCGCAACACGCGCTAGGGTCAGGACCCGTAAAGCCCCATGCCACCTCCGCCTGGAAAAGTGACCGACACGGAGCTGTGGTGCAAGAACTTGAGAAGGAAACAAAACCGCCTTGGGACCTGTAACTCGCCTCTCTTGCATGGGCAGTATTCCACTTGAGGGAGAGGCAGCTCACGGGCGCTGCCCGGCGCGGAGCGGGCAGTGCCGCGGGCCGGCTCTGATGGAGGCCTCGAGGGCCGGCCGGGCCCATTTGGGGGCGCTGCCCCCAGCTCCGCTACGCTGCGCCTCCCCCAGATGTCGGTTATTCGAAGGCCGGCCCGCCAGCTTTGGATGGAACCGTCCGTAGCGCCCGTCCGTCCGGCGTCCCGAGCGAAGCGAGGGGGCCTCGAGGGCCGGCCAGGCCCTTTTGGGGGCTTTGCCCCCAGCTTCGCTTCCCCCGATTATCGATGCTGCGGCACTCCGTGGGCGGGGGATTGGCAAAGGGGCGTGACAGCCCCCTTTGCGACCTCCCGGCCCGGTTGGGGGCTTTGCCCCCGGATTCGCCTCCCCCGGGCGTCGGTGCAACGGCATTTCGCGGGAGGGAGTTCCAGAGGGGGCGCAGCCCCACCGTCAACCGATAGACCTGGTTTACGGGTCCGGTTCAAAAATCATTCGCCCATGCGCGTCCACTGGGGGTTGGCCTTGACGTAGGCCTTTCCGGGGATGGTCAGGTCTACGCGGCCGGCGGGGAGCTGCTTTTTGCGGCGCAGGTCATCCAAAAGGTAGCGGAGCTCTTCCAGCTGCCGGGGAAGGTCATCCAGGCGCAGGCGCAGGTGCTGAATCTCCGGGCACTGTACCTCGAAGCAATCCGGGTGGTCCAGGGATCCGGGGTCCAGCGCAACGCTTCGCCACGCCGCCGCCAGGGGAGCGTCCAACTCCGCGGCGCTGCGCAGGGCCTGGCACAGCTCGGGAATTCCATCCAGTTTTTTTCCCACCACGCCGGTCATCCCCCGCAGCAGGGGCAGGTGCTGCCAATTGGCCGATTCCGCGGCGAGGAATACCATGCCGTCGGCCGCCACCAGGGGAGTTTCTCCGCTTTCCAGCCGCGGCAGGCGTAGGACGGGAACCCGCTCTCCGATGCGCAGCCGCAGGCCGTTGGGATAGGCGCGCTCCACCTGGGCCGACAGGATCTGCGGACAGGCGAGCAGCCGGCGCCGGCAGAGGCGGACGTCGATTTCCTCCAGGGCGATGGGCCGGGGAAGCTGGAGCAGGCGCAGGACGGCATCCTTGGAAAGGATTTTGTTGCCAACGATGTGCACGGTCTGGAGCCGGTGGGCGGCGATGATGTGGCCGTGCACGCGGCGGTATCCCATGCGCACGCCGCGGCCAACGGTGACGGCCACCGCCAGGAGCAGGGACAGGGACAGCACCGCGCGGGCCAGGCCGCCGATTCCCCCCTTTTTCTTTTTTTCTTTTTTTTCCTTTTTTTCCTCGGGTGGGAGGGCTTTTTTCGCTTTTTTCACAACCTTTTCCGCGGCCCTGCCCCGCTTTTCCTTCTCCCCCTTCACGGCGGACCGCTCTCCCAGGCCCGGGCAACGATGGCCCGCAGCAGTTCGGGCGGGGAAAATCCGGCGCCCAGGGCACTGTCCGGGTAGAGACTGGTGGCGGTGAAGCCGGGAATGGCGTTGATTTCGAGGAAATAGGGCCGGCCGTCCCCATCCAGGAGCAAATCCACCCGGGCCCAGTCCCGGCAGCCGCAGGCGGTGAAGGCCAGCCGGGCCAGCTCCTTCAGCGAGGATTCCAGCCCCATGCCGACGGGGGCAGGGCAGAGGTGGCGCGCTCCCCCGGCGGCATACTTGCCCGCGTAGGAAAGAAAATCCTGGCCGTGGACAATTTCCAAAACGGCCAGCGGCCGATCCCCCAGCAGCCCAACGGTAAATTCCCGGCCCCGGCAGAGGGGCTCCACGAGCCAATCGCCGCTGCGGCAGCCGCCAAGTGCCTCCTCCCATTCCCCTTCCCCGCGGATGGGCCGGCAAAATAGGCTGCTGCCCAGCGCATCGGGCTTGAGGAACAGGGCCGGCGCGGAAAGGATCTCGCAGAGCCGGGAAAAGGATGGGGGCCGGCTGCCCGCGGAAAATGCAAGGGAGGGAAGCACGGGAACCCCCACCCGCCGTACCCGTTCCTTGGTCCTGCCCTTGCGGATGGTGAGCTCCATGGACTCGCTGCCGCTGCCCACGTAGGAAAGGTTGCGCTCCTCCAGAAGCCGCTGCAGCTGCCCATCCTCGCCGAAATCGCCGTGCACCAGGGGAAATACAACCGAGCGGGCCGGATCCAGTCCCCCGGGAAGGGCATTTTTTTCCAATTCCACCAGGCGGCGGGGCAGCTGGCCGTCCAGCTCGGAGAAAACCCGCCGGCCGGAGCGCAGGGACACGTCCCGTTCGCCGGAAACTGCCCCGGAAAGAATTACAACTTCCCGCGCGGTGCTCATCCCAGCTTCCCCAGCCACGGGTCGGACAGGTACTCCAACTCGGTCACCAGGTCAACGGCAAAGCGGCGCCGCACCTCCCGCTGGGCCAGGAAAATAAGATCCAGCACATCGTCGCTGCGGGCCCCGCCGCCGTTGACGATGAAGTTGGCGTGCACGGGGGAAATTTCCGCCCCGCCCCGGCGCAGTCCCCGCAGGCCCGCCGCATCGATGAGCTCCCAGGCCGCCTTTCCGCTGGGATTGCGAAAAACGCTGCCGGCGCTGGGATGGGCCGGCTGCCGTTCCCGCCGCTGTCTGGCCAAATTTTTTTGCCCTTGCAAAATTTCCGCCGTTGGGAGGAGCTCCGCCGGCCGCAGCAGCGCCGCCTCCACGAGGATGCTGCCATCTGCCATGCCCCAGTCCCGGTAGCGGAAGGGAATTTCACCGGTCCGGCGCAGTTCCCCGCCGCCGTCCAGGTAGGTGATGCGGCGAACCATTGCCCCCACGCTGCCCCCGAAGGCTCCGGCGTTCATGCGGATGGCACCTCCCACGGTCCCGGGAATTCCCCGGCAAAATTCATAGCCGGAAATTCCATGCTTCGCGCAAAAATTTGCCAGCGCCGGCAGGGAGAGTCCGGCGCCAACCCGCAGCTCCCATTCTCCTAATTCGTTCTCTTCCAGCCGACAATGCTCCCAAAAAGAACCGCGCAGCCGGATAACCAGTCCGGAAAAGCCGGCATCGTCGGCCAGCAGCTTGGACCCGTTGCCCAGAAGAAAGTGGGGCAGTTCGGAGCGCCTGGCGTGGCGGAGCAGGGCAACGAGGCCGGCGAGGGAATCGGGCTCGGCCCAGAATCGGGCGGGGCCGCCCAGGCGAAGGGTGGTCCTCGGGGCGAGGGGAACATCCTTTTCCAGCGCCAGGCCATCCTCCGCGCAGAGCAGCGTAAATGTCCGCTCCCGCAAGTGCCGGGCATGGGTTTCCGCCAGGGCATGGATGGATCCGGCGCCGACGAAGAGCAGGGTGCATTCCTCCTCCACGGGCAGCTGCCGGAGTAGCCGTTCCCCGTCCAGGCAGGGAACCGCAAGGGCATCGGCCAGCCGCTCCGCCGCCCCCGCCGCCGCATAGGGCTCAAAGGCCGCATAGGTGGGCAGCAGTAGCAGCCTGGGCACCTGGCGCAGCAGGGCAAGAAATTCAAAAAAATGGCTCGCGGTGCGGGAATAGCGGTGGGGCTGGAAGATGACCCGGCAGCGGTCCAGGGAAAATTCCCGCAAAAAGGCGGCCACCTCCAGCGGATGGTGGGCGTAGTCGGCCACGACCCGGACGGGGCCGGCGCCGTGGAGCACGCTCTGCCGGCGGTGGACGGCAACGGAAGGAAAGTGGAACGGGCCGGGGCAGAGGTGGTCGGCGACGGAGCGGGCCGCCGCCCCATTGCTGCGGTTGTAGGACGTGGTTCCGGGAGGGCACAGCTCCTCCCCCAGCGGCGCGATGGCATGGCAGCGGTCGCGGCCCCGGAGCGTGCCGAGGAAGGGATGGTCGCCGTTGAAGAAAATGGCGCCCCTGGTCCGGTTAAAAAATCGAGAAAATGCCTCCCGCAGAGCCCGCTCCGTCCCGTAGTGGGCGTCGTGGTCCATGGACAAATTGAGGGCTAGGGTAATTTCCGGGGAAAAGAGCTCAAAGGAGGATTCGCTTTCGTCGATCTCCGCCACGGTCCAGTCTGCGCCGGCGTAGCGTCCCGGGGGCGCATTGTCCTCGAAAAGTCCTCCCAGCAGGTAGTTGCAAAAAAATCCCCGCGCGGCCAGGAGGCGAATGAGCAGGGCCGTCGCCGTGGTTTTCCCGTGGCTGCCCACGACGGCAACGAGCCTTTGCCCCCGCAGCACCTCCGCCAGGCACTGGCCCCGGGATTGGACTGGGATGCCCCGCCGTAACGCCTCCAGGAGAAGCGCATCGTTCGGTCGCAGGGCCGCCGTGTGCACGAAGCGGTCGCAGTCGGGAAGGACATCCGGCCGGGGAAAGGTTTCCACGCAGCCGCGGCGGAGGAGAAAGGCCCGCCGCCGGTCCAGATGGTCGTCGAAGCCAACGACCTCCTCGCCCATTTCCCGAAAAAACAGCGCCAGGGGCAGCATGCCTGCCCCGCCGATGCCGGCAAAAAAGTTTTTCATGGCCCCAGGTCCCCGTGCACCGCCGCCGCCAGCCGCTCCGCGGCGCCGGCCAGGGCCGGTCGCAGGGCGAGCAAATTTTCCCGCAGCGTTTCCCGGCCACCGGAGCGGCAAAGGTCCCCGATGCGGCCCCAGAGCTCCCCCAGTCGGTCCTGGGGCCAGTGCAGGGCCGCCCCCATCCGCTCCATGGCCAGGGCATTGCACGTTTGATGGTCGTGGGCCGCAAAGGGATAGGGAACTAGGACGGCGGGGGTGGCACAGGCAGTCAGTTCCGCGACGGTGCCCGCGCCGGCCCGGCAGACGGCCAGGTCCGCGGCGGACAGCAGCAGGTGCATGGAGGAGCAGAATGGCCAGTGGCACAGGCAAAAGAAGCGGCCCGAAGGCCCACGGCGGAAGACTCTGCGATCCAATCCCCCCGGGCCGGTCAGACAGACACAGTGCCATTCCTCCGCGGCAAGGCGCTCCTCCAGTCCGTCGACCCAGCGCACCAGGACCTGCGCCCCCTGGCTTCCCCCCATGACCAGGAGCAATTTCCCCTGGCGCGGCAGGCATAGCCGTTCCCTGGCCTTACTCCGGGAGCAGGGAATGAAGTCGCTGCGCAGGGGATGGTCCATGGCCACGAAGCGCTTCCGGAAACGGAAGGGAGGGGAGTCCTTTAGCGTTGCCGGCACGTAAACCCGGCGGGCCAGGGGGGAAAGAAAGCGAATGGCCTTCCCCGGCCGCCGGTTGGCCTCGAAGAGAAAGATGGGCCGGCGCAGTAAAAAGGCGGCCAGGCAGGGGCCCAGGGAGGTAAAGCCGCCGAAGGCGACGACGCCGGCGATGGAGCGGGAGCGGATGAGGCGCAGGCAGATGCCGAAGGAGCGCAGGGCGCCGCCCAGGGCGCGGCAGAGGGGGCCGATTTTTAGGGAAAAGCCACGGCCGGGCAGGGCAATGAACTCCAGGTCCGGGTAGCAGGAGGAAAATTGGCCGTCGATGGCCTTGGCGCTGATGGCCAGAAGAGATGCGTTGCCCCGGGCGGCCCAGCGCTGGGCAAGGGCGATGGCGGGTGTGACGTGCCCCCCCGTTCCTCCGCAGGCAAGGAGCAGGCGCCTGACCCGCGGCCCGGCGGAATCTCCACTGACCTCAGGCCCCACGGCGCATCCGGACCATCGCCCCTCCCCGGCCGGGGAATTTTAGGAAAAAATTAGGGTGGAAAGTTTGCGCTTTCCCCGGTTTGCCCGGTTTGCGTGGATCACCCCATATTTTACCGCCTTGTCCAGGGCGGAGGCGTAGGTCCGGGCAACCTTCTTCGCCGCCTCGCCGTCCCCGGAGCTCCGCGCCGCCGCCACCCCCTTGGCCAGGGTGTGCAACGCAGTCCGGATGGAACGGTTGTGCGCGGCCCGCCTGGCCGAGCGCCGGATGTCCTTGCGGGAAGATTTTAGGTTTGCCATGGCAGATTCGACTCCCTGTTTCCGCCTTCCGGCGGGGGAAGTCAACCCGTTTCTGCAAAATTAATTGGCCAAATGCCGCGATCCGGCCGGAAAAAACGCTTTAAAAGCACTCCGATGGAAAAACTCAAAATCCCAGGTTGAGGGCCACAATCCCGACCGCCACCACTGCTTTGGCCGTTGACCAGAGGCGGAACCGCGAAAAATCTTCGCCGACTTTTTCTTTCAGCCGTCGATAAATTCCAAAACCGGGAGTTTTTCCATCGGAGTTTTAAAAGCGGGAAAGGGCCCAGCGGAGGCCATCCAGGAGCCGTTCTCCCTCCTCCAGGGTGTTGTAGAGGCTGAACGAGGCCCGGCACGAGGCGGGGACGGCGAAGGCGGCGTGGAGCGGCTGGGCGCAGTGGTGTCCGGCGCGCACGCAGATGTCCCGGGATGCCAGCGCCGCCGCGATGTCGTGGCCATGGACCCGGTCCGACGCGAAGGAAAAGATGGACGCCTTTTCCGGCGAATTCCCCAGGATGCGCACGCCGGGAAGGGCTTTTACCCCCTCCTCCAGCAGGGTTCGAATTTTTTGGCAGTGTCCGGCGTAGGCCTGCCAGTCGATGGTGCGCAAAAACTCCAGCGCGCTCTGCAGGGCCAGCGCGCCGGCCACGTTCGGAGTGCCGGCCTCCCACTTTTCCGGCGACTTTTTGTACGCGGACCGCTCCGGTCCAACCCGTTCCACCATGCCGCCGCCAAACTGGTAGGGGGGAAGATCGTCCAGCAGGGCCATTCGGCCGTAGAGCACGCCGATGCCCATGGGGGCAAATGCCTTATGCCCGGAAAACGCATAAAAATCACAGCCTAATTTTTTCACGTCGATGGGCCCGGATGAGATCCGCTGGGCTCCGTCCACGAGGACGGCGGCGCCCGTCCGCCGCTTCACGGCCCGGATGAGCTCCTCCAGCGGGTTCACGGTCCCCAGCACGTTGGACACGTGGACCAGCGCCACCAGCCGGGTCCGTTCCGATAGCTTTTTTTCGAAATCCTCCCGGTCCAGCTCCCCGTTTGCCGTTACTGCGCAGCACTGCAGCGACGCCCCCCGTTCCCGGGCCAGCTCCTGCCAGGGCAGAAAGTTGGAATGGTGCTCCATGGCGCTCGCCAAAATTTCATCGCCGGGCCCCAGAAATGCCTTTCCCCAGCAGCGGGCCGCAAGGTTGATCGCCTCCGTTGTGCCGCGGACGAAGACGATTTCCTCCGCCATGTCCGCTCCCACGTAGTCCGCGACGGATGCCCTGGCCCCGGCGTAGGCAACGGTGGCATCGGAGCCGAGGGCGCAGGCGGAGCGGTGCACCGTTGCGTTTTCTTCTCCAAGGAAACGGCAGAGCCGGCCGATGGCCGACCCGTGCAGCTGGGTCGTGGCCGCATTGTCCAGGTAGGCGAGTCCGGGCCGGGCCACGAGCAGGGGAAACTGCCGGGCGAGGGCAGGGAAGTCACCGTCCATGGCGGGGCGAACCGGCCTAGTCCCGGCGCAGCTTCGCCAGCAGATTCAGTACCTCGACGTAGAGCCAGATCAATCCCACGATGAGCCCGAACGCGGCATACCACTCCATGTGGCGCGGTGCGCCGAGGCGGGCCACCTGGTCGATGAAGTCAAAGCTGATCACCAGGTTGAATGCCGCAACGGCGACGACGAACAGGCTAAACAGAATGGAAAACGGCGTGGGCTGGTGCAGGAATCCGAGCCCGTTCCCACCGCACAGGCGCATCACCATCCCGACCAGGTAGACCAGGCAAATTCCCATGGTGGCGGCGGCAACGGCGCGGCGCATGCGGTCCGAAACCTTCAAAATTTGGAACCTGTAGAGTAGAAACAGCGAGCCGAAGATGCCAAGGGTCAGCGCCACGGCCTGGACCACGATGCCGGGATAGGCCAGGTCGAACAGGCGCGACAGGCTGCCCATCACCAACCCCTCCGCCACGGCGTAGGCGGGTGCCGTGTAGGGAGCCCAGTCCCGGCGGAACACGGTCGCCAGGGCCAGCACGAAGCCGGCAACGGTGAACAGGGCCAGCTTGGAGCCGAGTCCGCGCATGTCGCCGTAGGGGAAGGTCCAGGAAAATAGCGCGGCGGCGGCGGTGAGGGCAAACAGGATGCCCACCCGGTTCCACGTCCCCTGGACCGTCATCGCACCCTCGGCGGCACCGCCGGACCGTGCAAGGAAAACGCCCTCCCGGAGAAGAGGGTTTGAAGTCTCCCGATAGCGCATGATGACGCATGCTGGGCCATTCGCCTGGCCGGTCAACGATTTTTTCCACTAAATTTAGGCCGCGGCCGCGGGGATTTTTTCTGATTTTTGCTCTTGCCCCGGGGCCGCCGGCCCCAAGAGTGGCCGGGCCGGGCGCCCCTGGCTCAATTGGATAGAGCACATGACTACGGATCATGAGGTTACAGGTTCGAGTCCTGTGGGGCGTGCCGGCGGCGGGGTCGTAGCTCAACCGGTAGAGCGCCACAATGGCATTGTGGAGGTCAGGGGTTCGAGTCCCCTCGGCTCCACCAGGCTTTCCGAAAAGTCTGGCGGGCAAAGGCGCAGCGCGGGATGGCATTTTTGCAAGGTACGGCCGCGGCTATTTTCCGCACATTCCGCCGTAAAACCAGGGTATGGTGCCCGTGTTCCAGAAAGAAAGGACCGCGGATCTCGAAGGACGAATTGCAGCTGGGCATCGTCATCCAGAGTACGATAGGTGCCGTCTCCGACCACGCGCCTGGCCAGAGACGTCTTTCCCACCTGCCGCGACCCCGTCCAAATAACCACCTGCTGTTTAGAAAGCACTTCCTGGAGCACCCGCTCCCGCCAACGATCGACCCACTCCATGGGTACGGCGCAAGGCGGCGACGGCAAAAAGCGTAGGGCAAGAAGGCGAGACTTTGTAGGGCAGGCGCAGGCTAAATTGCCCCCGGCCAGGGGGAGGGTCCTGCGGGGTAAGGAATTGTGAATGAAGCAATTGCAGTGGTTAATGCCGGGCCAATTTGGGGCGCAGGCCTTTAGGGAAAGTTTTTGACATGTGTCATTTTTTCATTGCCACGGCGCATTTCGGTGGCATACTGGGCCGGTGTTTGAGGTGCCTGAGCCTGCGATTGCATCCATATTTCCGCCGGGTACCGGTTCATCTGCGGAAGCCGGCGGCGATGTTTCCTCGGGAAAATTCGTCAACAACATAAAAACGGATCCCGGGCTGGCCAAACTGGCCAAAATAAGAAGAACAGAAATCGCGCGCGTCACTTTTTATGTGATTGGATGTATCGCACTTGCCGTTCTTGGCGTGGCCCTATCCCTGGGAATGATTGCCGCCGTTGTGTTCCTTTTTCTCTGCCTGGGCGGAGTGATGGTCCTTCCAACGTTCGCCGTTGTTACCCTGATTGTCGCCTCGTCCACGGCCCTGGTGATTGGCCTTACGTGTCTTACAATTGCGGGATTTGCATTTACGCCCAGTATGGGATTTGGCAACTGTGGCGGAGAAGCGGCGGGAATGGCTATTATTGCAATTCTCCTGTTGATTGTCATCATCGGAGCGGTTTCTCCAGCCATCGCTGGAATTTGGTTCCTGTGCCATATCTGTGAAAATTTATCTTTCCCGGAAAATGACATCGAAAAGAAGCGAATCAAAGAGCTGGTCGTGAAAATGCAATCCGACCTGCTGTTAAGGGATCCGGATGCCTATGTTATTGCCTGTTTGAGCTTAGCAGAGGGATTGGACATTGAGATAATCCAAAATTTGTGCTGGAATCAGATTAATCTTGAAGAAAAATTGATCGAACTTACGTATGCATCCGACAGAAAAGTGTGGTTCCATATGAAATACAACCATCGGCCTCCCCTAGATCTATATGAAAAATTCAAAGAAAATGGTGAGAGCGTGATTTTCCCAAAGGAACGTTTTAGAAAAAGCTATTGTAGATTCATTAAATGGATGAAAGATAATGGTTTTGGGGGAGATGCGCGACTTGCCGTTTGCCATATCGTTGCTGAACAAGGTGAAATTCACTCAATAAGGAAATTTGTTAATTTTTCGGAAATCAATCTACCCGAAGAATATAATAAAGAGGGCGAAATTAATCTTAGTGAACTTTTCTATTGTGCCAATCGTGGCCTCCAAGCTCAGAATCTATGTGCCTACTTCACTTTTTTTCTTATTTTCAACTACGGTCTGAAAGAGGAAGAAATTAGAAAATTGAATTGGAGCATGATTGACCTGGACCAGAAGCGGATCACAATTCCCGCCACCCCCGGTGGGAAGGAAAAAATTATCTGCCTGAACTCCATGCACTGTGATCTGCTGCTACGGCAAAAAAGGAACTGTAGGGGTGAAAACTCCATGCTTTTCGATGGGAATAAATTAAAGAAAAGCCTTTCCGCACTTTGCGAATTTTTGAAAATGCATGGGGTTACAAAAGAATTTAAGACTACAATAGTACGGAAATGTGAACTGAGTGCTAGCACAAGTCCAGACGAAAACGCAGGCGCAGTGGATGAAAATGTCGAACTTGATCTTTCATTTTTTGAATCAAATTTCAGCTAGACTCAGGACCCGTAAATTCACATTCCACCTTCATCTGGAAAAGTAACCGATACGGACCTGTGGTGCAGGAACTTGACTTTTTGAGGGAAAGGCCTCCTACGGGCACTGCCCGGCGGAGCGGGCAGTGCCGCGGGCCGGCCCTGATGGCAAAAGAGCTACGCGGGGCGACCTGCGCGCTGCGATAGCAGAAGCATCGCGGCCTCGAGGGCCGGCCGGGCCCTTTTGGGGGCTTTGCCCCCAGCTCCGCTACGCTGCGCCTCCCCCAGATGTCGGTTATTCGAAGGCCGGCCCGCCAGCCTTGGATGGAACTGTCCGTAGCGCCCGTCCGTCCGGCGCCCCGAGCGACGCGAGGGGGCCTCGAGGGCCGGTCAGGCCCAATTGGGGGCTTTACCCCCAGCTTCGCTTCCCCCAGGCCATCGGTGCCATGGCGGCGGCACTTCGCGGAGGGGGGGTACCGGAGGGGGCGCAGCCCCACCGTCAACCGGCGGACCTGGTTTACGGGTTCTGACCCTAGAAGATGCGCACGACGGGGCCCAGGATACGGATCCAGTTCTCTGCGAGCGTGACGGATAAGATTCCGCCGGCCATGTGGACCTGCAGCTGGGAAGCGCAGCCCAGGTGGCGATGGGCAAGGGTGGCGCAGGTGGCGGCACCGCTGCCGCAGGAAGCGGTCTCACCCGCCCCCCGCTCGTAGATGCGGATGGCAATGTGCCGTGGATCCAGGACGCGGAGAAAGTGCACGTTGGTGCGGTTGGGAAATTTAGGATGGACGGCGATGGTGGCGGCCCTGCGACGCCAATCCCTGGGCATGGCGCGGACGGGAATGATGAAATGGGGATTGCCCAGCGAGGCCCCATGGCCGACCGCCGGTCCAAATTCGGTGGTGACGGTGAGGGCGGACTCTTCCAGCTCCGCCGGGGCCATTTCCGCCACGACCTCGCCCCGCTCCGTAAATTCGCAGCCGACGACGGCACCGGCGGTGACGATTGTTCCTCCCCTCCTGTCCCAGATTTTCGCATCCAGCAGGGCCCGGGCAAAGATGCGGACCCCATTGCCGCTCATTTCCGCCTCGGAGCCGTCCGCATTCCAAATGCGCAGAAAAATTTCTTCCCCGGGCCGGGCAAGGCCGCAGAGCATCCCATCCGCCCTGTGCCGGCGGCAAAGTTGGCCAATGCGGTCCCCATCCGGGCAGGTGCCAAATGGCGCCACCAGGAAACGATTGTGTAGGGCGTGGTAGCAGGTCAGCTCCATGGATAGGGCACCGGGCCAGACCATCGAATTCTATGCTCCGAATATGCACCTAAATATGTACACAAAGCAGAGCACGGGCCAGATTGCCGCGCATTGGGCTGTGATGATGACGCCTTTCGGGGCATCGCACATGTGCACGGCTATCATTAACGGCAGCAACACCATTCCCAGCGGAAACCAGACAATGGAAACCACCACCAGGAGTGGGATGGCGAGCAATTCCAGGATCTTGGCGGTGGCGAAGACAACTACCCGTCCGGCGGTGATCAGTATCCCATCGCTATCGAGATCCATTTGGCCCGCAATCTTGCAGATCGGGCAAGTGATGAGTTCGCCCAGGGCGGATAGGCTACACACGCCGACCTGTCTGGCAAAAATTGAAACGGCTGCAAGGAAAAAATCTCCGCCCGGCCGCCGGTCCGGAGGTGGGAAAGGCCAAACTCCCGGAAGACAGGGACCTTTGCACAATCATGCCAATGCTTA
>JAITSI010000009.1 GCA_031287845.1 Puniceicoccales bacterium | reverse complement strand
ACCTAGGCCCGGAAGATGGCGCCCAAATTTTTCCCCATGAAGACGGAGGCGCTGGATAGTGCTACGGCTAGGAATGCCATGGCCCAGACGCCCAGGGCACAGGCCAGGAAGGGGCCGTTCCCCAGCAGGTTCATCAGTTCGTAGATTGCCTTTGTGATGGGATAGAACTGCTGTTTTTGCGCGATGATGAGGGAGTCGGAGACCTCCAGCATGGTCTGGGAAAACACAAGCAGGCCGCCGGCGATGAGATTGCTGAGGATGAGGGGAATGGTGATGCGGCAGTAGGTATTCAGCGGGCGACTTCCCAGGGAGGCGGCGGCCTCCTCGTAGGTGGCGCTGGTTTGCTGGAGTCCGGCGACGGCGGCCCGGACCATGAGGGGCAGCTTGCGGATGGCGTAGGCAATGATGAGCAGGGCCGTGGGATTTTCGATGGGATTGAGAAAGGAGAAGAATTTCCCCTTCTGGCTGATGACCAGGTAGCCGAAGGCGATGATGATGCCGGGGACGGCCAGGGGCAGCATGGCGAGGGCATCGAGCAGTCCCCGCCAGCGGAGACGGCTGCGGACAATGACCAGGGCAATGAGAGTCCCGAAGATGGCGGCCGCGAGCGTGGCGCAGCCGGCGTAGAGAAGGCTGTGGCGGATGGAGGAAACGGTCAGGGGATGGCCAAGGGCGGCGGCGTAGTTGTGCAGGGTCCAGGAGTGGGGCAGGATTGTGCCGAACCAGTCGCCGGCGAAGGAATAGCAGATGACAACGAGGTGGGGCAGCAGCGCCAGCGCCGTGACGATGGCAAAAAATAGGGTGCAAAATAGGCGCTTGCCCGGGCCGATGCGGCGCATGGCGGGGCTGTGGCTTGCCTTGGAGAGCATGGCGACGTCGTCCCGGCCGGCCAGGTGGCGCTTGCCGACCCAGTAGAATGCGGTGGAAAGGAAAAGCACGACGGTGGCCAGGGCATAGGGGAAGGGGTTATTGCCCAGCTCCTTCAGCATGCTAAAAATCTGTACGGGGAGCACGTGGACGTAGTTGAAGATGAGCGGCACGCCCAGCTCGGTGAAGGACCAGATGAAGACGATGGTCACGCCGGCGAAGACTCCCGGCCGGGCAAGGGGAAAGGTGACGCGGAAAAATCGGCGCAGGCCAACGCAGCCAAGGGCGGCGGCGGCCTCCTCCATGGCCGGGTCGATGTTGGCCAGGGCAGCCGAGATGTTCAAAAATAGGATGGGATAGAGGCTAAGCGCCTGGAATAGCACCACGGCGCCCAGCTTGCCATGGCCCAGCCAGTCGATGGGGACAAAATGGTCAAAAATTCCGCAGCGGAAGAGCAGCGCGTTCAAAATTCCGTGGCTGCCAAAAATTTTTAAAATGCCGATGGCGCCGAGGAATGGCGGCAGAATGAGCGGCACGAGGACAAGGGCAGAAAAAATGCGCTTTCCCGGGAACTCGTAGCGGCAGGAGAAGAAGGCAAGGGGAAAGGCGAGGAGCAGCGCCGCCGTGGTCGTGAGCAGGGCGATGGTTAGGGAGTTGCCCAGACATTTCAGCTGGAGCGGGTTGGCAAAGGCTTCCGCCAGGTAGGCCAGGGTAAAATGCCCGTCCAGGTCCACAAATCCTCCGCGGACGGTCGCCCATAGGGGAAGGAGCAGAAAACAGCCGAAGATGAGAAGGGCGATGGCGAAGATGGTCCACGCCGCACGCTGGGACATTCCCCCTGGCAAAGAAAAATTTTCCCCGCTGCAAGGAAAAATCCGCGAAATGGCACGGGTACGTGCAAGGTTCTGGGAAAAAGCAACCTAGGATCAGGACCTGTAAACCAGGTCCGCCGGTTGACGCTGGGGCTGCGCCCCTCTGGCACTCCCACCGCGAAATGTCGTCGCCACGGCATCGATGGATTAGGGGAAGCGAAGCTGGGGGAAGCTCCCACAACCGGGCCTGCCGGCCCTGGAGGCCCCGGTCGGCACCATTTGGGGGTTTTGTCTCCAGCTCCGCTACGCTGCGCTTCCCCCAGATGTCGGTTATTCAAAGGCCGGCCCGCCAGCTTTGGGTGGAACCGTCCGTAGCGCCCGTCCGTCCGCTGCGGCACTCCATGGGCGGAGGTGATTGGCAATGGGCCTGAAAGTCCCCCTTGGCCCTCGCGGTTCGGTTCGAACTTCAGGCAGGGGCTGGGCTTCACTCCTTTTCCCACTGGATTATAATTGGATGTTGCTCCACCGAAGTGCGTGTTAGCGATTTTTCTCCAAATTCCCATTCGTACGTCATGGAGGGATCTGGAGCATTTAGCAGATTGAACGCTCTGCGAGCACATCTTGCACCTTTGTCTTTATCCTTGTATATTGGATATTTGCCATGGAAATATACACACAAACAAGATGTGGCTATGACTACACCACAGTAGCGGGTGGGCAGAAAACAGCGTATGGGATAATAGTTACTCGGAAAGAAGAGCCGTTCCAGGGCCCCGTACACGGACCGGCCCTGCTGGGGGCGGAAAATGCCGTAGATGCAGGCCAATAGAAAAAGTAGCGCGAAAATGGGACTCAAAAACAGCCGCAGGAGGGCCAGGCCCAGATCATCCCAGGACCGGACCTTGGCCAGCAAGTAGAGGGATCGGATGAGCACGGCCGGCGTGAGGGGTAGAAAAAGAAGGGAACAGAAGATCAGTTTAAGGCAACGGAGGCGAGCCGCGCCATCCGATAGTTTGGTAAACATGCGATCCGTACTACTGTGAAGGAGTAGCGTAAGGTCCTCTCCGTCTACTGCCGGATCATTGTTTCGTATGAAATTATGAAAGCGGATGCAACAGTTCCGGCCTTTGCTTGGGGGAGTAGTAACTTTTCCAAAACTTTCATCAATCCTGTTCCTGATAGAACGGTATTCACTCAACTCCAATTCTAGCGCCCGCATCGTTCCGAATGGTGTAAAATCCCTCAAATAGAGCTTATTCACCTTCGCAAAGAGCTTATCCACCTCCACGATCCCCGTCTAGGGGATGGCCACGCATTTGGCAAGAAAAAACGCGGGGAGTGCACAGGGAACGTTCCCAAGTGAAAATGCCATTGGTGTAAAAATGTTCCCCAATGGGCCCACTGCAATCCGGGAAAATGATCTATGCGGACCTCTGTGGCGCAGGAACTTGACTTCTTGAGGGAAGGGGCGCTCACGGGCGCTGCCGGCGGAGCGGGCAGTGCCGCGGGCCGGCCCTGATGGCAAAAAGGCTACGCGGGGCGACCTGCGCGCTGCCCATGGCATCTGCCATGGCAGAAGCATCGCCCAGCATCTTATTTTATCATCTCCTGGGGTTGGGCCGGCTCGCCAGCTTTGGATGGAACCGTCCG
>JAITSI010000064.1 GCA_031287845.1 Puniceicoccales bacterium | reverse complement strand
TCTTTGTCCGAGCCCTCTTCGCAACTCTCATTCCTGCCCCTTTCGCAGCGAGGCTTTCGCAGATCTCAATCGTTATCCAATTTGGAATCTATTTCGAAATCCCAGTGGAACCCTTTACTGGGACCCTTACGGAAACTTATTTGGGAATCCGAATCCGAACTGAAACCTTCTTCGGCCGACGCGGCCCAGGATTAGTTCCGTCAATCCAGTCCCCTATCCCCGGTGCAGTGCCGGGACCCAGGAACCGTGGGCCACGGCGCAGGGGGTAAAAGCGGGGGAAGGGGCGGTGTCGGGGGAAGGAGCCGGGCCGGGGGAAAGGGCCGGGCCGGGGGAAAGGTCGCTTCCGGTGGAGAGGGCCGGGCCGGGTGAGGGGTCGGCCGGATCCGGCGGCGGCGGGACAGGGCTGGTTCCGGGATCCGCTTCCCCCGTTCCCCGCAGGCGCAGCTGGTCTAGAAGTCCATTGACCAGGCGGGCGGAGGCGGGACTGGCATAGCGCTTGCCCAGCTCAACGGCCTCGTTGATGGCCACTGCCGGCGGCATATCCTTGTGGTAGAGTAACTCGCAGACCGCCAGTCGAAGAATGGCCGCCGGGACCCGCTCCAGGCGGGAGGGGGACCAGTTGACCAGAAAGCGCTGGATGTGGCCGTTAATTTCCTTCAGATGGGCCAGCGTGTCGCCGGCCAGTTTCCGGGCGAAGGTAAAGTCTTCTTCCCGCAGGCCAAGCATTTCCCGCAGGTCCTGCCAGTGCTCCTCCAGGCTCACCAGCGGTGACACGTCGTAGAGGTAGAGCAGCTGTAGGGCGACAGCCCGGTTGTCCCGCCTGCCCGCCCGCTTTCCATCCTCCTCGCGCTCTGCCATGGGGCCATCCGGGGCCACCCAACGATCGCCGGCGGCCGCTGTCAAGGGAATTTGGGGGCTCCGGCGGTGGCCGGCCGGACCTGCACCGTCGGCCATGGGGTCGCCCGGAGAAAGAATTCCACGGCCAGTCCGGATTCCCGCAGGTAGTCCAGCAGCTCCCGCTCCGCCGACCGCATGCGCTCCGCCTCCGCCGGGGTTTTGTCCCCCAGCCCGGCCAGGTGCAGCCAGCCGTGGACGAGGTAGAGGGAAATTTCGTCGCCGAGGGAAATTTTTCGCTCGGCGGCGGAGCGGGCCGCGCAGTGGACGGCGACGCAGATTTCGCCGGCAAAGTCCTCGGCCGGGTCGCCGGGAAAGGTGATCACGTCGGTGGGCGTCGCATCGCCCAAAAATTTTCCGTGCAGCACCGCGATGGTTTCATCGTCGAGCAGGGCAATGGAAAGCTCACCGGCCGGGATCGGATAGCGGCCATCGCCGTCGATGGCGGCGAGCATGCGGCACAGGCCATCCTCGGAGAAGCGCAGCCCGGCGAGGGGGCTGTAGATGGAAATGGAGCGGACGGAACTCAATCCAGTTCTCCCCGGTAGGTTAGCTCCGTGTAGAGCTGGCGGGCCAGGCAGTCCAGCAGGATGGCGACCCGGTTTCCCCGCCGGTAGAGCCGGTGCACGTCGTCGCCGCAGATGGCCAGCCGGTAGCTTCCCTCCGGCCAGGCGCGGGCCAATTCGCCGCGGACGGTTTCCAGCTGGTAGGGAATGAACGGGTTGGTGGAGACAACCAGCACGGAGCTGGGTTCGGGACCCTCCGCCAGCCAGGCACGCACCGTGTCCCGGGTGTTGGGCCGCCGGCCGTCCGGGTGCATGGGGACGGCGACGGTGCTGGTCCGCCCATCCCCGGGAAAGTACTCGTCGAGCAGCATTTGGGCCGCCTCGCCCTCGTCCTTGGCCAGGGAGGTCAGCCGGTCGGGGCCGTCGATGGCCGGGTCGATGGGCCGGCGGCCGCTGAGAAATGTCACCCGGCCAAAGGAAATTTCCCGGCGGCGGCGGATGAACTCCAGCTGGCCCCGCATCATGGGGATCGTCTGGCCCATGAGCAGCAGATGGTCGTGGTGCCCCGGCGGCGGATCCACGGCCTGCAACATGCCAAGGGCTTCCAGCGCAGGCTGCAGGTCGTCCCAGCGATTCTCGTAGGGGGAATTGGCCATGCGGTGGCGCTCCCGGTGCGGCGGGCGGAGCAGGTGGGCCTGGGCGTAGGCGTTGATGGAGCGGGCCGTGGATCCCCACCCCAGGCCCAGGACGCGGCCAACCTGCAACAGCTCTTCCCGCGGGTTGCCATCGGCGTCGAGCAGGGACAGCGCGGCCGCCGGCCGTGGCAGTGAGCAGCACAGTGCGATGGCCATGGCCCAGAGGGGAAAACGGCGGCTAGACGTTGCCGTAGACATTGGTGACGTCCTCCAGTTCCTCCAATTTTTCCAATAGGTGCAGGGCCTTCGCCGCGGTGGACTCGTCGCCGATCTCCACAATGCCGGTCGGCACGTGGGCAATCTGCGCCGATTCGCAGGGAATTTGCGCCTTCTCCAGGGCCTGGCCCAGCGCGTAGAACGACTCGAATGGGCAGAGGACCTCAAATTGATCTCCCTCCTCGCCGATGTCCTCGGCGCCATTTTCCAGGGCCACCTCCAGCAGCCTTGCCTCCGCCACGGCCCGCTTCGCGATGAAAAACTGCCCCCGGCGCCGAAAGCTGAAGGCCAGGGTCCCGGCCGCCGCCAGGTTGCCGCCGTGCTTGGAAAACACGCTGCGCACCTCGGAAATGGCCCGGTTTTTGTTGTCCGTCGTCACCTCGACGATGACCCCGATGCCGCCGGGGCCGAAGCCCTCGAACACCATCTCCTCAATTACCACCCCCGGGATGTCGCCCGTTCCCTTGCGGATGGCCCGGGTGACGTTGTCCGCCGGCATGTTGGCGGTCTTGGCCTTGGCCATGCAGCTGCGCAGGCGGGGATTGAACTCCGGATCGCCGCCGCCCTCCCGGGCGGCGATGGTTAACTCCTTGCTCAGCAGACTGAAAAGCTTGCCCCGCTTCGCATCGACCGCGGCCTTGTGCCGCTTCGTCGTCGCCCACTTGCTATGCCCCGACATTGCCCCTCCGCGCCACTTCTTTTCCCTTCCTGGCGGCGGCGAATTTTTCGGCAAGCCTTTTTTCCTCCATTGGCCGGAGATGGCCCGGGCCGGGGCGGAAAATTTTACGGAAAAAAGGCATTGCGGCGGGCAAAATTTTTACCAGGAAGGGGACAAATGGGCGAAGAGGCGTTGGACATCGCGGCCGTGGCGGCCATCGCCCGCATTTCCCTCGGCGAGGAGGAGCGGGAGCGGCTGGGCAGGCAGCTGGCCGAAATTCTCCGCTACGCGGAGCAGCTGATGGCCGTGGACGTGGAGGGCGTGGAGCCCGCCACCCATCCCTTTGCCGAAGGGGCGGTACCGGCGGAGGATGCCGTGGAAAGCGGTTTTTCCACGGACGAGGCCCTGCGCAATGCCCCCCGGCGCGAGGGAAATTTGTTTTCCGTCCCCCGGGTGCTCGAGGACGTCTGATGGCCGAGGACCTTCCCTACCGTTCCCTGCGGTCCCTGGCCGACGGGCTGGCCGACGGCTCCCTCACGGCCCTGGCCCTGGCGGAGGCGATCCTTGCCCGCACGGCGGCGCTGGAGCCGCGGCTGGGCGCCTTCATTTCCTGGGACGGGGACGACCTGCTCCGCGGGGCGGAGGAATCGGACCGGAGGCGCAGGTCGGGCCAGGCGCGTAGCCGCTGGGACGGCATCCCCATCGGCATAAAGGACCTAATTTCCGTCCACGGCCAGCCGCTCACCAACGGCAGCCGCATGCTGGGTTCCTATGTGAGTCCCTACGACGCGACGGTCATCTCCCGGCTGCGCGCCGCCGGCTTCCTTCCCTGGGGCCGGCTCAACCTGGACGAATTTGCCATGGGTTCGTCGACGGAGTATTCCGCCTTCCATTGCACCGCCAATCCCTGGGACCTTTCCCGCGTCCCCGGCGGCAGCAGCGGCGGGGCGGCGGCGGCCGTTGCGGCGGGACTGGCTCCGGGGGCACTTGGGACGGACACGGGCGGCTCCATTCGCCAGCCGGCTGCCCTCTGCGGAATCACGGGATTGAAGCCCACCTATGGCCGGGTGAGCCGCTACGGGGTCACCGCCTTTGCCAGTTCCCTGGACCAGGTCGGTCCCCTGGCCCGCTCCGTGGACGACGTGGCCATCCTCTGTGCCACAATCGCCGGCTCCGACGGCCACGATGCCACAAGCGCCCGCCTGGCGGTGCCGGACCTGCTCGCCGAGGCGCAGAATTTCCGCAGCTGGACGATCGGCATTCCGCCGGAATTTTTCGGCGAAGGGCTGCAGCCGGACGTGGAACGGGCGGTGCGGGCCGCGGCCGCGTTCTTCGAACGGGAGGGCTGTGCCATCCGTTCCATTTCCCTGCCCCACGCCCCGCTCGGCACCGCCGTCTACTTCCTCACCGCCACGGCGGAGGCCTTTTCCAACCTGGCCCGCTTCGACGGCATCCGCTACGGCCACCGGAGCAGGGGGGCCGAGGACGCGGTGGACATCTACGGCCGCTCCCGGGCGGAGGGCTTCGGCGACGAGGTCAAAAGGCGGCTCATCCTGGGGGCCTTCGTCCTGTCCAGCGGCTTCCAGGACGCCTACTACGTCCGGGCCCAGCGGGTGCGCACGCTCATCCGCCGGGACTATGAAAAGGCCCTGGCCCAGGTGGACTTCATCCTGACGCCCACCGCCGCCACCACGGCATTTCCCATCGGCGCCAGGAACATGGATCCGCTGGCCATGTACCTGAGCGATGCCTACACGGTTAGCACCAACCTGGCCGGCCTTCCCGCCATCTCCGTTCCCTGCGGACTGGACGGACAGGGCCTGCCCATCGGACTCCAGCTCATCGGCAGGCCCTACGGCGAGGGAGATCTGCTGGCCGCGGCCAACTTTTTCCAGAAGGCGCACGGCTTTCACCTGCTGCGCCCCGGCGCCGTGGAGGAAGGCGCCGCGGAGGAAGGATCTTCTTGATTTGGGCTGGGCCGTCGCCAGTGTGGACCCATGGAACTTCTTCGCCCATGCCGCACCTCGATCGCTGCCCTGCTCTTCGCCGCCCTGCCACTGGCGGGGGAGGCCGCTTCCCTTTCCACCATGCAAAAGACAGTCATAATTTTTAAGCCGGATGCCGTGGAGGCGGGCCGCGTCGGGGCGATTTTGTCCCGCTTCGAAGGGGCACAGCTGCGCATCGCCGCGATGAAGATGGTTCAATTGGACGAGCAGATCCTGCGGGAGCACTACGCCCACCTGGTGAGCCGGCCATTTTTTGGAGAAATTGCCGATTTCATGCGCGAGACGCCGGTCGTGGTCGCCGTGCTGGAGGGGGAAAATGCCGTGGACCGGGTGAGGGAAATGGCCGGGCCAACGGACTCCGCCGCAGCGCCCAAGGGCTCCATCCGTGGAGATTTCGGGACCAACAAGATGCGCAACATGCTCCACGCCTCGGACACGGAGGAGAGTGCCCGGGTGGAGGTGGACCGCTTCTTTTCCCCCGGGGAAGTTTTTTAAATTTGCCGTTGACAGGGAGCCGTTCGACGGGAGCTTTGCCGCGGAAGGGGGTGATTTGCCATGTCCCAGATTGAAGTCAAGGTGCGCAAGGGGGAGAACATTGACAAGGCCCTGCGGCGGCTGAAAAAACGCCTCGACCGGGAGAGCATCCTCCAGGATGCCAAGGCCAAGCGCTACTTCGAAAAGCCAAGCGACCGGCGCCGGCGCAAGGAGAAGCTGTCCCGCTTCACCAACTACCTGCGCAGCAAGAAAGACAAGGAATAGTCCCGGAATAGTTCCACCGGTGTTTGGTGCGTCGGGGTTCGGTGTGCCGGGCTGCGGCGGAGCGGTTCGCGCTGGCAGGTCCCGCGCACCCTGCGGCCTGCACCGGTCCGGACGGATGGGCCAGGATCCCCGTTGCAATTTCCTTGTGACGGTTGTTTTTTTTGTATAAATTTGGCCCATGGGACCCTATCGAGGCTTGCTCGCCGGCGGTCTGCTCTGCGCCGCCTTCGCCCCACCATTCCTTGCCGTGGCCCATGGGGGAGCCGGCGCCCTATGCCAATGGATCGAGGGATCCAATGAACTGACGATCCCGGTCTATGGGCGGATGGAAATTTTTGGCATAGACTTTGGCATTCGCATGCTCGGCGCCAATTACGACAGTACCGTGGACTGTGGCGGCAAAACGCTCATCATCGACTCCGATGGTCAGATTTTTTGCTATGATGGGCATAATATTTTGACCGAAAATAGGGGCGGTGAAACCTGCACGATTTATCTGGGCAATGTCCAGGGCTCAACCGACGACAGGCCATTTACGGTACTTTTGACGGGGACGGAACTGCGCTTTTTGTCCAGGGGCGAACGTGTTGCCGGCCTCGGCATTGCGCAGACCCATGGCACAGCGACGGATCTAAGTTTTATTCATTTTAATACGAATTTAGATCCCAATATGCAACGATTGACGTGGAAAATCGCTGGAATGGAAGTTGCCCTATTTGGAGTTGGCCATGTCGGGGAAAATACCCGTAAAAATGCCTTCGCTGGCTGGTGGTGCCTGGAAAATTTTCCACCCAATAGCCTGCTGGTCGCCGCCGGCAGGGGACAAAGCCTCAATGAGGGCGGCTCCAGCATCTTTGGCTGTGGCGGCTGCCAAGCAGACAATACCGGCGCATTTTCCAACTGGTCCATCGGGGATTTCGGGAAAAACATCACCCTGGCCACCCTCGGCTCGGATGCCACGATCTTTGGCCCGGGCTGGACAATGGCGAAAAATGGTTTCCATAACTGGACAATTGGCAACATGGTCAGCGGCACGACCCTCAGCGCAAGCGGAAACCATGCCGCCGTTTTCGGCCCCGCCTGGGTTGGCTCTGGGACATGGGGCAATTGCAGCAACTGGACCGTCGAATTCCAGGGCAGTGCCACCCTGGTAACTACGGGAAGTGCCAATGCGGCGCTCGCCACCCTGGGTGGGGCGCAAAATAGCGACATGCGCTTCTATTTCAATGGTTTGGAAGAATTTGCGCCCTCCGTCACCGTGGCCGCATTGAACCTCGATGGCGATAGGATGGCGACCGATGGCGGTGCCATCCAGCGCGGCCAGGCCCTGGCCCTGGGTAAAAATTTTCAACTCAACGTGGGCCGGGCCAGGAAATTGGATGAAAATTGGGCCACGGTGCGCTGCAGCGGGCCAGAAAATCCAACAGACTGCGACAACGGCACCTGGGAAACGGACGCCTCCGTGGGGACCGGAGGCAGAGCGGAAGGCGGGGTGGGGACGCTGCACCTGCTGGGCACGGTTGCCATGGCGAAGAACAACTCCACAACCGAAGGCTCCATTCTCCGCGTGGACAGCGGCTGGAAGGTGAATTGCTACCAGTCGGTTCAAGATTTCAGAACAATTGAAATTATCAATGGCCGGATGGAGCTGCGCGCCGAACGGGACGCCGTCTTCTCGGCCGCGGCCAGCCAGCTGTGGGTGAACATTGCCCTCCTGGATGGCGATGGCAATGTTTTCCAAAATGTAAAAAATAGCCAGTATCCTTCCTGCGACAGCCTGCGTGCGGGACTCGTTTCCATCGACCTTTCCAACTACCCGGTTGCCGGCGGCCTGATTTTGAAGCGAGCTAGCGGGGAAAAAATCCTCTTTGGCACCTCCGTTAGCGGGAATCAAAATACCCAGACGGGAGCACTCGTCATCTGCGGCAATGGCAATGCCAAGCTCACCGTGGTGTCCAAGTCGGATGGGACAGATTTGTCGCCGGTCTTCGGCCTGGACATTCCCGGGCAAGGGAGTAACCTAAATCCCTCCCTGCCAGTCAATTGCTGGATCGTGCAGATGCCTGACCTGGAAAACCCTGCGGACGTGGGAAAACTGCTCAATGGCCTGGTCCGGGAGAGAGAAAAAATTGGAGAAACAAACTACTACCGGGTCAAGGATGGGGAAAGTCTCGTCGTCAAGCAAGGCACGGAATACGCGGAAATTACCAATTTGAACCTGCTCTGGTGCGAAGATCCCGACTGCCCCGGCCTCCACCTGGCAACGGTCGACGGCGGAGCGGTGGCGGCGACGAATCCTTTCGCGCCAAAGACTCCCGTGCTGGTGCCGCCCCACTTCGCGCCGACCGAATATGCCCGGTCCTTCGCCCACGGCGCACTGGCGGAGCTGGGAATCGCTGCGGACCGGGCGCTCCTTGCGGAAGAAAATTTTTCCTGCGAAGGCACGGGCCCATTCCTGGGAAGCCGCCATTCCCACCTGCGCCGTGATGAGGCGGGCGGCTTTGGCTACCGGGGCAAGCTCAGCGGTGGACTGGTCGGCTGGCGCACGGCCAGGGAACTCTCGCCCCGGGCGCTGCTCCGCCCGGGCGCCTGCGTGTCCTATGCCCGCGTCCGGGCCGACTTCTTCGGGAGCGCCGTGTCCCGGAGAAAGGACATGCACCAGCGGCGCTGGAATGCCGTGTTCTTTGCGACGTTGGAATATTGCAATGCGCACCAAGAGCTTAGCAAATTTTACGCCGCGGCCGGCGCCGGCCGCTCCCGGAGCCGAATGGACCGGGAGGACGGCCACGGCCACCATTTCCTTGCCCGCCCGGGAGGGGCGCAGGCCTTTGCCGCCGTCGGGGGATTCCGGGAGCTGCTCCGCTCCGGCAACTGGAAAATCGGTCCCCGCATGGGACTTAGCTACAATTGGCAGCGGCAGAATGGCCACGGGGAAATTTGCGACATCCCGGCGGAATCCGCGGCCGTCGGCGCCGTGGGCCACCACTTCCTCACCACGGCCCTGGGCATCGGCCTGGAGGGGGACATCGCCGGCCGGGAAAATTCCAGGCGCCGTGGGCAGATTTCCTCCTCCCTCACCTGGAATTGCCGGGCCCTGCAGCACCACAGCAGTCCGCGGGCCAGCATCCAGAGCACGGGCCTCGGGGAATTTGCACCGGCCATCGCCTACGGGCCACGCAGCTCCGCCGCAATTTCCCTAAAAATTTACCGCCGCCTCGACCTCCGCTGGTCCCTGTCCGCTCACTGGCTGGGAGACGTCATCCACGGCCGGGCCAATTCCCACGCCGGCGCCCAGCTCTGCTACGAATTCTAGGGCCAGGTCCCGCCAAACCCGATCCGCCGGTTGACGGTGGGGCTGCGCCCCCCAGCCCCCCCTCCACGGAGTGTCACTGCATCGATGCCCGGAGAAGGCGGAGCTGGGGACAGCGCCCCCAATTGGCCTGGCCGGCCAGGAGGCCCGGGGCCACTGGGGTGGACTAGGCTTGGAACGCAGGGTTGCAATCGTGGCAATTTTGGCCTTTCTGGGACCATATGCTCTGGCTCTACCGCCTGTTCTTCCTGCCGGTGCTCCTGGCCCTCTCCCCCATCTGGCTGCCCCACATGCTCCGGCGTGGTGGCTACGGCCAGGGATTTTGCCAGCGCCTGGGCTTTTTTCCCAAGCTGCCGCCCCGGGTTTTTGGCAAAAGGCGGCTCTGGATCCACGGGGTGAGCGTGGGGGAGATCCAGTCCCTGCGGCCGCTGGTGGAACGGTTGGCCGCCGAGGGCTGCTACGAGCTGGTTCTCACCGCCACGTCCAGCACCGGCCTGCGCGTCGCCCGGGAGCTCTACGGCGACCGGGCCACCGTTGGCATTTTCCCCATCGATTTCTGGCCCTGCTCCCGGCTGGCCTGGCGGCGAATCCGGCCCGACCTTGCCATCCTGACCGACAGCGAACTCTGGCCGGAACACCTGGCCAGTGCCCAGCGCCACGGCGTCCCGGTGATCGTGGTGAACGGCCGCCTGTCCGACCGCAGCTACCGGCGCTACGGTCGCCTGCCCTGGCTTTTCCGCCGGCTGACCCGGCCCATCGGCGCCATCCTGGCCAGCGGCGAGGAGTCCCGGGACCGCTTTCTCCGGCTGGGACTGGGGGAGGACCGGGTCATTTCCCTGGGCAACCTGAAATGCGACCGGCCACCGCTGCCCCCGCTGGACCCCGCCGGGCGGGCGATGTTGCTCCGGGAGCTGGGCATCGCGCCACTGGGCGAGGACGGCCAGGCCACGCCCATCCTCTTCGGCTGCTCCACCTGGCCCGGGGAGGAGGCACTTTTGCTAAAAGTTTTTTCCCAGCTGCGGGAGCGCCGTCCCAGCTGGCGGCTCATCCTGACACCGCGCCACGGGGAGAGGAGAAGGGAACTGCGCCAGCTGCTCGGCGGCGAGGGATTGGATGCCCACTTTCGCAGCGAGGGAGCGGCGAAGGGCGAAGAGCGGCCGGTCGCCGTGGTCGACACGACCGGCGAGCTGGGCCAGCTCATCCGCCTGGGAACCGTGGCATTTCTGGGAAAGACCCTGGCGCCCAACGGCGGATCCCAGTCCCCCATCGACGCCATCGCCGCCGGCGTTCCCCTGGTCTGCGGGCCCCGCATCGACAATTTTCGGGACATTCTGCAGGATCTGCGACGGCGGGGGGCGGTCCGGGTGGAAGCCGACCGGGACGGCGTGGCCGGGGGGCTGCTTGCCCTGGCCGAGGACGGCGAGGGGAGAAGGATCCAGGCGGCCCGTGGCCGGGAATGGCTGGAGGAGAACGCGGGGGTAACGGAGCGAATTTGCGAAAAAATTCGCAGCTGGGCCTTTCCCGGGGCCTGAGCGGAGGATGGGAACCGTGGAAAAAGAATTTGTCCATTTGCACGTGCACACGGACTTCAGTTTGCTGGACGGCGCCTGCCGCGTGGACCGCCTCTGCGCCCGGGCCAGGGAATTGGCCATGCCGGCGCTGGCCATCACCGACCACGGCAACATTTTCGGCATTCCCCAGTTTTTTGAGGCGGCGGAAAGGGAAGGAATAAAGCCGCTGGCCGGCATGGAGGCCTACACCCTCTGGGACCTGTCCATGGCGGATCACCCGCCGCGGGAGGAATGGCATAAAACGCTCTTCCACCTGTGCCTCTTCGCCACAAACCGGGAGGGCTACCGCAATCTGGTGCACATCGCCTCCCAGTCCCACACCCGCGGCTTCTACTACAAGCCCCGGGTGGACCTGGCCACGCTGGAAAAGTACGCGGGGGGGCTCATCGCCACATCCGGCTGCATTCTGGGGAAAATTCCCCGATGCCTGCTCGCCGACGACTGGGACGGGGCCGTCGCCGTGCTGCACCGCTACCTGGACATCTTCGGCCGGGATAACTTCTACGTCGAGATGCAGGACCATG
Source organism: Puniceicoccales bacterium (assembly GCA_031287845.1). GTDB lineage: Bacteria > Verrucomicrobiota > Verrucomicrobiia > Opitutales > JAIRLM01 > JAISOW01. The sequence continues at coordinate 11,930 of JAITSI010000064.1, read as the reverse complement.
GATTGAAAGATCAGAAAAAAATTTTCCCCCTGCTCTGCCGCCTGGCCGATGAAAACGCCATTCCGCTCGTGGCCACCAACGACGTCCACTACGTGCGCCAGCAGGACTGGCAGGGCCACGACGCCCTACTCTGCATCCAGACCGCCGCCAAGCTGGCCGATAAAGATCGCATGAAAATGGACTGCCCTGAGCTTTACCTGAAATCCGCCGCCGAAATGGCCGTCCTTTTCGCCGAGCGGCCCGATGCCCTGCGCAATAGCCTGGCCATCGTCGAACGCTGCGAGCTTTCCCTTCCCTACGGGGAAAATCACTACCCGGTCTTTCCCATGGCTCCGGAGCTGGCCGCGGTCCACCCCACCAAGGCGGACTACCTGGCATCCCTCTGCCGCGGCGGACTGGCGGAGCGCTACTCCGTGGATCCGGCCAATCCGAGCGACGATCCCCTGGCCCACCTGCCCTACGCCGTCACATCCCGGGAGCTGGTGGAGCGCATGGAGCTGGAACTGGGCGTCATTGGCCGGGCGGGCTTCGTTGACTATTTCCTCGTGGTCCACGACTTCGTGGCCTGGGCCCACGGCCAGGGAATCCCCGTCGGACCGGGCCGCGGCTCCGGCGCCGGCTCCATCGTCGCCTACTGCCTCCACATCACCGCCATCGACCCCATGCGCTTTGGCCTGTTCTTCGAGCGCTTCCTCAACCCGGAGCGCATCTCGCCGGCGGACTTCGACATCGACTTCTGCATGCGGCGCCGGGACGAGGTCATCGACTACGTGCGCGACCGCTACGGCCGGGATGGGGTGGCCAACATCATCACATTCGGGACATTCGGGGCAAAGATGGCCATGCGGGACCTGCTGCGGGTCAACGCCGTGGACTACTCCGAGGCCAACCGCATCGCGAAGATGATCCCCGACGAGCTGGGCATTGACCTGGCCGGCGCCGTGGAAAGGTCCAAGGAACTGCGCGATGAGATGGATCGCAACAAGCTGCTGCGGGATATCATCGAGCAGGGCAAGGTCATCGAAGGGACCGTGCGCAACACCGGGACCCACGCCTGCGGCATGGTCATCGCCGACGAACCCACGGAAAATCTCATCCCCGTGACCCTCCAGGATGGCAATTTGACCACCCAGTACTCCAAGGACTACGTGGAAAAGCTGGGATTGCTCAAGATGGACTTCCTTGGGCTGAAGACACTCACCGTCATCGCCGACGCGGAGCAGTCCGTGCGCAAGATCTTTCCCGGCTTTTCCGTCGCCGCCATTCCCCTGGACGACCCCCGGACGTTCCAACTGATCCACGCGGGCCAGACGGCGGGGGTGTTCCAGCTGGAATCGGATGGCATGCGCTCCCTCTGCCGCCAGTTCGGCGTGAACAGCCTCGAGGAAATCAGCGATCTGAGTGCCCTCTACCGGCCGGGACCCATGGAGTGGATTCCCGAATACCTGCAGAGCAAGCACAATCCGGCCCTTGTCCGCTATGCCCACCCGCTTCTGGAAAAGGTCTGCAAGGGCACCTGCGGGGTCCTCATCTACCAGGAGCAGGTCATGGAGGCGGCGCGGGTCATCGCCGGCTACAGTCTGGGCGGCGCGGACATCCTCCGCCGGGCCATGGGCAAGAAAAAGATCGAGGTGATGAACGCCCAGCGGGCCATCTTCGTCGCCGGGGCAGCGAAAAACGGCCTCACCGCGAGGAAGGCCAACGAAATTTTTGACATTTTGGAAAAATTTGCCGGCTACGGCTTCAACAAGTCCCATTCCATCTCCTACGCCCTCATCACCTACCAGACCGCTTACCTGAAGTCCCACTTTCCTCTGGAATTCTTCGCCGCCGTGCTCTCCTCGGAGCTGGGCAACGCGGACAAGCTGTCCTTCTTCCTGGCCGAGGCGGCGGCCTCCGCCATTCCCGTGCTCGGCCCGGACATCAACCTGTCCGAGGAAAACTTTACCCCAATCCGCGCCGCCGACGGCCGGGCCGGCACAATCCGCTTCGGGCTCGCCGCGGTGAAGGGCGTGGGCGAGGGGGGAACCGGAAAAATTTTGGAAGAACGGCATAGGAACGGACCATTTTCCAGCTTCGCCGACTTCGCCCGGCGCATCGACACGCGGGTGGTTACCAAGCGGGCATTCCTGCCGCTCATCCAGACCGGCGCCTTCGACTCCCTGGGCACGGACCGGCTCTACCTGGAGAATGCCCTGGAGCGGATTTTGCGCGTCAAGGCAAAGGCAAGGAACGGCGAATCCGCCGCCCAGACGAATCTCTTCGGCGACGGGGAGCTGGAAAATCCCTTCGATAGCTATATCGAGCGCAGGGGCCAGCTGGCGCCGATGGCGAAAAAGCTGCACGACGAAAAGGAGCTGCTAGGATTCTACGTGAGCGGCCACCCCCTGGACCGGTACCTGGGCCTGGAGCGGGCCGTGGACTCCATTCCCCCGGATGGACTGGCGCAGGATGGCCAATCCTTTGCCCTGATGGGCTGCGTCGGCGAGGTAACCAAAAAGATTTCCAAGGGAAATAACAGGCTCTGGGCCCACGCGCAGCTGAACGGCCGGCGGGGAGATGTCTCCATCAACTTCTTTTCCGAAGTCTACGAACGCTTCGGACCTCTGCTGGTGCCAGGCTCCATCGCCGTCGTCCGGGGAACCCTGCGCATCCAGGATGAGCAGAAAAGGTTCCAGGCCATCGCCATGGACCCAGCCGACGACTACCTGCGCCGCCTCATCCGCCGGCTGTGCTTTGACCTGGACCGTGGCGACGGGGACCAGCTGGACCTATTTCTGCAGGACCTGGCCAGCTACGCCGCGGAAAATCGCGGACCCATCGCCCTCGCCATCTCCCTGCGGCGCGGAGGCCAGCCGCGGGAACTGCACTTTCCCTTTCCCATTGCCCTCAACTGGGACGCGCTGGGGCAGCTCTCCCGTAGGCCGGCATTTCTCGGCTGCCGGGTCTTGGAATCCCACCCAACCCCACCGGCCGGAACTTCCTCCCAGTCCAGGCAATGGCACGGGGGAAGGACACAACCCGCCAGATCCTCGGCCTCCGGTCCACTCCGGCACCGGTTCCTTGCCCTGGGGCAGGCTCCGTAAACCCGGTCCGCCGGTTGACGATGGGGCTGCGCCCCCTCTGCCCCCCCGCGAAGTGCCGTAGCCATGGCACCGATGGCTTGAGGGAAGCAAAGCGAAGCTGGGGTCAGCGCCCCAAGCCTGGCCGGGAGGTCTCAAAGGGGGCTGCCGCGCCCCTTTGCCAATCTCTTCTTCGTGGAGTGCAACGAGAGCCCCCATGGGTCAAGACCCGTAAGTCCGGTCCGCCGGTTGATGATCCAAAGGGATCATGCCTCCTTGACAGTCCTCCTTCCGCGGAGTGCCACGGCCGCAGCATCGATAGTTGGGGGAAGCGAAGCTGGGGGCAAAGCCCCCAAATGGGCCCGTCCGGCCCTCACGGCTAATTTTTATTGCAATCGCTAGTGATAATTTCAGAGAAAGATTGCGCAAGAATGCTATCCCGTTTCAGAACTTTCTCGCCATACTCTTGTTTGTCCAAACATCTTTCCCTATCCTTGCATTCTTGCTTCGCCTGCGACTGCTCCATTCCCTGCTGGCGAAGAAATTTGTTCTGTTTTTCCCCTAAAGAGTCGCCTCGGACATCATTCCCGCGGAAGGCCGTGAGGGCGGCATTGAGGGATAGCAGCAGGAGAATGGCGAGCACCGCCCCGACGGCGATGGCGACCGGCCAGACAAATATCACGGCGGGGACCAGCATGCAGCAAAGGACGGGAACCGCGACGAATAGCATGGGGTGGCTGCGGAACATTTTTTTTAGATTTTCACCCGTCACGAAAAAGCGCTGCGGACCCGTCACGGTTCCCCAGAGCGCTTTTACATTGGACGCCGCTTCGCGACATTCCTGCGCGGCGGCGGCCTGAATTTTTGTCGGAATTATTCCGATGGTTTCCATGACAGAGGGCATGGACGCTAGGATGACATTTTTTTTCCAAAGGTCGACAAAAAAAACAACTTTTCTCCCCATCCGAGGGGCAAATTTCGTAAAGCTGGTCTGCCCAATGGGATTTGTGCCCACTTCGCCACCCCTCTCCGCGGTGTGCCGTGGCGCCGATGGCGTGGAGTGCGGCGAAGCCGGGAACAATTCCCCCCATTGGGCCCGGCCGGCCCTCGGGGCCACCTGGGAATTCGCCATGCCATCAAAAAATTTTTACATTTTTCCCCGCCGGCGGTCGCTCAGTTCCCGCTGTGCCTCCCGCAGCTCCGTTGCCCGGCGCAGGTCCTGCCGCTTGTCCTGCAATTTCTTTCCCCGGCAGATGGCGACGGTCACCTTCACCAGCCCATGGTCCAGGTAGAGGCGGGCCGGAATCAGCGCCATCCCCTCCCGTTCCTGGGCCGCGCGCAGCCGTACAATTTCCTTCCGATGCAGCAGCAGCTTGCGAGGCCGCGTGGGGTCGTGGTTCGCGTCGGTCCCGTGGGAATAGGCGTTGATGTGGGCATTGATGAGAATGACCTCGCCCGCCCTGTTCAGTCGCACGTGGGCCTCGGCGATCTGTGCCTGCCCGGCGCGGAACGACTTTACCTCCGTTCCCTGCAGAACGATTCCCGCCTCCAGCTTTTCCAGGACCGCATAGCGGAACGAAAGCTTGCGGTTGAAGACCTCCGGAGTGGAAAATTCTCCGCGGCGCACGGCCCTAGACCTCGGTGAGGCAGCTGTCAAACACGGGAATTTCCTGCTGTGGCTCGGTGTAGAGCTCGTAGCTGAGCTTTCCCTCGATGATTTCCCGCAGGGCCACGTCCTCCAGCTCCAGCCGTTCCAGCGACTCCACCCCGCTGTCGTTCCTCCTCCGCAGCTGCTTCACCCGCCGTGAGACGAGATTGACAAGAATGTTGGGATTGGGAATCACCAGCAGCGCCTGCTTCAAATAATCATCCCTCATCGTCCGCCATTCCAGTGGGGGAATTCCCGGCCGGGGCAACACTTTTCACCGGAAGGCCAAAAATTTTTTCCAAGGTCTGCCGGGTGCACTCGCCCGGCCACACCGTGCCATCCCCGTCCCGTTCCAGGGTTTTCCGCCGCAGGGCCAGGTCCAGCAGGTCCTTCTGCCAGCGCAGGAGCTGCACCTCCACGGCGCCGCTTTCCGGGACATTTTCCGTTGAGCCGGTCCAGGACTTTGGCAGGCCGTACCAGGTCCACTCCACGGTGAAACCCGCCGGGGCACCGCCATCCCTATCGGGCCGATTGAGCCATAGGGCCGGGCAGCGGCGCAGCAGCTGGGGAATTTGGCCCGCGGCGATGCGCGTGGTGAAGGCCGTTGGCTGGTCCTGCAGGTATTTTGCCAGCGGGACGGAGATGGCGCCGCGCAGGATGGGAAGCGGGTCAAAAAATGCCACGTTGAGCGTATTCCAGTGGCCGTGGCCGTTGGCCTCGCTAAAACCCTGGCGCGCGTACCAGCGGTCGAAGGAGTCGGCGTCGCCGAGGTGGACCCCGAGGCCGAAGTGCAGGTGGGACTGGGTGCGGGGAATCTCGTAGCCGCTGCCGGTGTGGCCCATCCTGCCCAAAACCTCGCCGGCGGCCAGCACCATTCCGGGAATAAGATCCTGCCGCGCCTCCGCCAGGTGGGCGTAGAGGGAAAGCACGGGCAGCGACAGGTCGCCGTGCTCGACGATCACGTGGATGCCGTAGTTGCTGGCATTCGCGGCGCGGTTCACGTAGGCGACCCGGCCGGCGGCCGTGGCAAAGACCGGATCCGCGGCTTCGCCCTCCGGGGACCAGGCGTGGGGGCGGATGTCGATGCCGGCGTGGAAGCGCGTGCCGTTCTCCCGGACCATGCCAAATCCCCCGTTGGCCAGCCCGGGCGCCGTTGGCTGCAGGTAGGAACGGGCGTCGGCCAGATCCGTGCCGGGGGTGGGGAGAGAAAAGTGTTCCGCATTTGCCATGGCCGAAGAAAAAGCGGCAAGACCGGCCAGAACAAGCAATTTTGGGACGCTGTGCACCATTTTTACCCGCCCTGCTGCGGATGTCCCACGGCACGGGCCCGCCCAGTGTCGCCGCCGGCCCGGCAAAGGCAAAGGAAAATCTTTTCCCAAATGGGGCCCGCGGCGCTGGCCGCTCTGCGGATCAGCGCCGCGGGCCGGCGACCGTGCGTGCGACGGTTTTACGCCGTCTTCTCCACGCTTGGCTTCCGCCGTTCCCGGCGCCGGCCGGATCCACGGACCGCCCTAAAAATTTTTCGCCGGAGTGCGGAATTTACGAAATTTTCTTGTCTTCGCCGACCTGCCAGCCTAACCTAACATATGTCCCATATTTTGGATCTTATCTATGGTTCCATAAACAGTCCGGAAACTAAAGTTCTCAAATTAAACACAGGCAAAGCAAAGGTCGGGAAATCGCCGATGAATCCCCTGATCGATGTTCTCAGCGCCATGGCCCTCCTGGGCGGCATTGCCCTTCTGATTGTCGCATTTAGCGTAATGCCGGTACTGCTTTTCGTCGCCATTCCCCTGATCGTCATTTCCGGGATACTGCTATTTGGGTTAATCGTAACGCGCGTGGTAAATTACTACGAATCTAAGCATCCGGACGGTTTCGCCTGATTGCCTGCTCCGAAGGGGTGCGCCGGCGCCCCTTTGCCAATCCCCCGCCCACGGAGTGCCGTAGCATCGATAATCGGGGGAAGCGGAGCTGGGGGCAAAGCCCCCAAATGGGCCTGGCCGGCCCTCGAGGCCCCGGCCCGCGGCACTGCCCGCTCCGCCGGACAGCGCCCGTGAGCGGCCCTTCCCTCAAGAAATCAAGCTCTTGCACAACAGGGCCGTATCGGTCACTTTTCCAGGTGGAGGTGGAATGTGGTTTTACGGGACCTGACACCTAGGCTGCGGTAAACTCTCCGGAGGGATCCCGGGTGACCGCGCCGCCGATGCGCAGGTTTTGCAGAATTTGGGCACAGTTCAGCACGTCCAGGTCCGCCGCGGCGGCCAGTTCGTCCGCCGTTGCCCGGCCCAGCTGGACCAGATGTTCCCAGACTATCCGCTCCGCGGCACTGAAATTGTGCTCCCGGGCTGGAGCTTGCCCCTGCTCCGGGTCCAGTGACAGCTGCAGCTGGCTGGCCCGCGGCGCTGTCCCAATGACCGCAAAAATGTCCTCCACCCCCGTGAACAGGTGGGCTCCCTCCCGGATGAGCTTGAGGCAGCCCGCGCTGCGGGGATCGGTCAGGCGGCCGGGGACGGCGAAGAGCGGCCGCCGCTGGCGCCGAGCCGACCGGGCGGACAGCATGCTTCCCCCAATCAGCGGGCTTTCCACCACGACGGTGGCGGCGGACAGGCCCGTGATGATGCGGTTGCGGATGGGAAAATTTTGCCGCTGGATTGTTTGGGAAAAGGGAAATTCGCTGAAAAGGGTCCCCTCCTCCCGGATGCGGCGGTAGAGGTCGGCGTTTTCCGGCGGATAGATCTGGTCCAGCGCGCCGGCGAGCACGGCAACGGTGTGGCCATGGGCCGCCAGGGAGCCGACGTGGGCCGCCAGGTCGATGCCCTTGGCCATCCCGCTGGCGACGATGTAGCCAAGTTCGGACAGCTGCCTTGCCAGATTTTGTGCCAGCGTTTCGCCGGCGAAGGTGCAGGTGCGGCTGCCGACGATTGCCACGGAGCGGGCCCGGGCGATGTCCTTGCCCGCCAGGTAGAATCCAATCGGCGGATCCTCCAGGGAGCGCAAAATGGCCGGGTAGTCCGGGCTAAATTGGGAAATGAAGCGGCCTCCAAAGCGCTCCAGTGCCAGAAATTCCTTTTCCGGGTCGACGTGGTCCTTCCAGTGCAGCACGCAGTCGACGCTCCGCGGCGGCAGTGCCAATTCTCCGGCCAGCTCCCCTTCGCCGGCGGAAAGGACATGGCCCAGCCCGTTTCCCAGCCGCTCCACGAGACGGAGAAAGGTGCGGGGGCTCAGATTGGGGAGCGCATTGCAGACCAGCGCCGCAGTCTCCCGGTCCCAGTCCACCGCCAACCCGCCGACCGCCGCTTCACGCGGAGACGGCGCCCGCGCCGCCTTCGGCGGCGCGGGACGACTCCGCAAATTGACCGTAGGTCCTCGTGCGCGGGTCCAGGCCATTGAGGAACGTGCAGCTGCGCCTGGGCAGGTCGGTGGATTTGGGCGGGGAGGAGAATGCAACGTAGGAGCAGTGTGTTACGCCCGGTGGAATGTTCGGCTGGGACGGGCTGCGCCCGGCTAGCCGATCCGCGCCCTTCGACGGCACCGGGGATTCCAACGGAACCCCACACTGGGCCGCAAACGGCGTTCCTCCAACGGGTAAGTTATTGTTTGCATAGATGCTTATCATAGGCCACCCTAGTCGTCGGCAAGGGAGATTTCCTCCGCTTCCTGAACCATCGAGGCGAGCTTATGCATCCAAGCTTCGGTCGTGTCAACAAAATCCGCCAGACTTTCCTCAAATGCCCCTGAATTGGGCAGTGGCAGCGGGAACCGGGTCATGATCACGATTGTCTGGGACTGGCGGTCGATGGCAATGGTGAGGCCATTCGTCCCGTTCCAGAAAAAATTTGTTTCCAGCAATTTTTCGAAAATATTCTCCCGGCCCACCAGGGGCACCTCCCCCAGGTAGGCGTAGACGAGCAGCTGGCTGAATTTCTCGTCCAGCTCCAGGTTGAGCACGATCTTGTCGTCGAACATGAGCATGCAGTGCCGGTTATTGTCCAGTGACAGCTGCTCCAGGCGCAGAGACTTGGCCAGCCGAGCCAATATCTGGTTTACCTCCGATCTCAGGTCCATCATCATATGTATGCCGCTAGCCTAGTAAGCGCCCCACCGGCCCCGAGCACAAGCATTTTTCATTGGAGAGCGCGATATTTTTTTTACAATCGGCGGAAAATTTCTTGCCCCCCCGGGGGGAATGTGCCAGCAAGGGTCCGCGGCGGGTGTCGTATAGTGGCAATATGCGAGCTTCCCAAGCTTGAGCGGAGGGTTCGATTCCCTCCATCCGCACCGTCCCACCCCTTTGTCCATGCGCCCTGTCCCGCCCATTGAGCCCTTTCTGCTGCGCCACCGGGAGCTGGAACGGCAGATGGCGGATCCGGCATTCTATGCGGACCGGAAGCGGTCGGCGGAGCTTGCCCGGGAGCGGCGGCACCTGGAGGAGCTGCTGGCCGCCCATCGCCGCTGGGAAAATTTGCGTCGGGTGGAGGAGGAGGCCCGGTCCCTCTGCGAGAGTCCTGGGACGGACGGGGAATTGCGGGCCCTGGCCCGCGGGGAGCTGGCCGCCATGGAATCGGACCGGGAATTGGCCCAGCTGCGGCTGCTGGAATGCATGCTGCCCGAGGACCCGGACGATTCCCGGAACACAATTTTGGAAATTCGCGCCGGGACGGGAGGGGACGAGGCCGCCCTCTTCGCCGGGGACCTGTGGCGCATGTACGCGCGCTTCGGCGAACTGCGCGGCTGGTCGGCGGAGGTGCTCGGCTCCCATCCCGCCCCCTACGGCGGCTTCCGGGAGATTGCCTTTGCCCTTTCCGGAGAAAACGTTTTCCGCCTGCTGCGCTACGAGAGCGGGGTCCACCGGGTCCAGCGCATTCCGGAAACCGAGGCCAGCGGCCGCATCCACACATCCACGGCGACGGTGGCGGTCCTCCCCGAGGCGGCGGAGGTGGAGGTGCAGATTGCGCCCGAGGAGCTGGAAATCACCGTCTGCAAGGCCAGCGGGCCAGGGGGCCAGGGAGTGAACACAACGGACTCGGCGGTGCAGATCTTGCACCGGCCGACGGGCATGATCGTCTTCTGCGCCGACGAGCGCTCCCAGCAGAAAAATCGGAATAAGGCGCTGAAGGTGCTGCGAGCTAGGCTGTTGGAACATCGCCAGCGGGAAGAGCAGGAAAAATACGCCAGCACACGCCGCCGGCAGATCGGCTCCGGCGACCGCTCCGAGCGCATCCGCACCTACAATTTTCCCCAGAGCCGGCTCACGGACCACCGCATCGGCCTCACCCTCCACAACCTGCCCCAGATCATGGAGGGAAATCTGGAGCCCGTGCTGGAAGCCCTGCGCCGGGCAGACCTGGATGTCCGCATCGCCTCCCTGCGCCCGCCGGACTGAGCGCTGGACCCCATGGGCCCGGTCCGCCACTCCGCATCGCCCCCAGCGCCGCTGTGCTCCGCTTCCCCCGGGCCATCGGTGCCGTGGCGACGGCATTTCGCGGGGGGAGTTCCAGAGGGGGCGCAGCCCCATCGTCAACCGGCGGATCGGGTTTACGGGTTCTAACCCTAGGCCATGCCTTCCATTTAGGGAGATAGAATTAGCAGGCCATTCGCCCGCTCCGTTGCCAGGTCCTTATTTTCCGCCAATTTCGGGTCCTTTGCCTGGGCGCTTATGTGCCGGGCGATGTTTCCATCCAGGTCGCCCTGGTCCATGCCGGCCACGGCGATCGAATCCGGTGCCGTGCCACCGATTTCCCAGCCCAGGTGACCCACGCCCCGCTGCGGCTCCAGGGTGAACCCACCGCCGTCTGCGGCCCTTATCCCGCTCCCAGGGCCACGCAGCGGGGAGGCTTCCCCGTCGCCCAAGACGCCAACCGGACCATCCACGCTGAATTCAGTATGCCCCAGGCCAGAGCCGGCGTCAAGGGAAAGTAAAAATTTGGGCAAAAAGCCACGTCGCACCGGGCCAAGCGCTCCGGGATCCAATCTCCTAAACCCGAAACCGACCCCGAGGGCCGGCCGGGCCCATTGGGAAGGACCTGCCCCCAGCTCCGCCGCCTCCCGGCCAGTTACCTGCGGTGTAGTATTTTAGGAAGAGGGGATTGGATAGGGACGGGAAAATTTTCCCTAGTTTCCAGGCGTTGGCGCGGAAAAGCGTTTTTTTGCTTGCATTTTCGCTAAAAATTCACCAAAATAATTTTGGGAATAGAGCTATGGAATTCGAAATGACGGATAATACGGACAAAACTGATCCGATGAAGAATACGATCAAAACTAACCCGAATCAGGAGGGCATTACGAAGGCCAAGTACAACATCCTATGCACCGCCGTATCCCTGGCAGTTGGCTGTGTGACGTTGCTTGGAATATCTGCCCTATTCGCCGCCGGGGTCTTTGGATCGATCCTTCTTGCTCCGAAGGGGATTCAATTTGGTATTTCCTTTATGGCGCCTGCTATGGAGTTTTGGCCCATATGCGGATTTGCCGCTGCCACCGTTATTGGAATTGTGCTCATTCCTGTTTTTCTTTTAATCCCTCTTGGAGCCTTTGCCGGTGCTCCGATTCTCGGTCTCGCCTGTGGCCTTGTGGTCATTTGGCTTTTTATTTCCTTTGCCATCGGCGCCGGTTTACAGATTCGGAATGCCATCAATAACCTGCGGCTGCAGAAGTTGGCGGGAGAGGATGGAGTGGAATGGAATGTTGATGAAAATACATTTAACCTGTTGCGGAAAAATTCTTTTCCCTGCGAGTTCACGGATAGCATCAAAAATGTGGCCAATAGCGTTATCGGAAATCCCTTTTCGGCGATGGAAAGCGAGACAGAGAAGGAGATAATAGAGATAATGATTCCGCCGCCCGCAAATTCTACGCCAGGCACAGCTGCGGCCACCGGATCCAATCTAAAAAAGCTCATTGCCAAGGCCGTTTACCGGACAATGGAGTACCATGATCTAGACGTTAAGGACAGGGAAAAAATTGCGCGACATATTGCAAAAATATTTGCAAATCTTTCCAAGGAAAATGCAAATGATACCATTAAAGACATTGCCAATGCGCTGAAGGTGGAGGAAAAGAGAAGGAGTTATGGAAGAGGGTCGACGGGTAAAACCCTAGTAGAGCAAATTCTAAAATGCGAGGTAAGAGAGAAGAGCACCAAAGATCATTTTAATGTGTCATCCGATCTTTCCATAAATAATAGCTAATTCAATGGCAATTGAGTGAACCATTTACCC
>JAITSI010000047.1 GCA_031287845.1 Puniceicoccales bacterium | reverse complement strand
CCGGCGTCCCGAGCGAAGCGAGGGATGATAGCGCATTGCGCGCCGGACGGTACGGCACTCCGTGGGCGGGGGATTGGCAAAGGGGCGCGGCAGCCCCCTTTGCGACCTCCCGGCCCGGTTGGGGGCGCTGCTCCCCAGCTTTGCGTCGTTTCGCTTCCCTCAAGCCATCGGTGCCGTGGCACTTCGCGGGGTGTGCCAGAGGGGGCGCAGCCCCACCGTCAACCGGCGGCCCGGTTTTACGGGTCCTAACACCTAGGACCCGCAAATTTCCCCGGGAAATGGACCATCGGCCGCCGTGGCCACGTCCTGCACGCTTGTTCCTTCGGGGGTGGCCAGTCAAATTTCCGCGCTTCGGGGAAAAAGGCTTGCAATTCATCCAACCGGCGCAATCCTACCTAGCCAGGATAAATGTCCGAAAATCATTTCCCCAAAGGCACCGACGAAGCGACCAAGCAGCATGACGACATGCTTCGCTTGCCAACGGCGTTCAAGGTGGTGGCAGCCGTTGGCATCACAATGGTCGCCATAATCGGCGCAGTTGCAACCGTAATTTTGGTTCTCACCACTCCCCTCCCCTCCCAATCCTTTGGACGTTCCTGGCCATTCTCGCCGGCAGCGTTGCCGTTGTCATAATTGCCCTTGTATTGCTTTTGCATATCCATAGATGGAATTGCAAAAATCTTTCATCCATTTGAAAAACCAAACCCTAGAAGCTGGAATATGTGAGAAAATAGCGAATGGGAATGGGCTCTTCGCCGCCGTCGCCGGCTATTCCGCTCCGTTGCAAGGATAGTCCGGGGATAGGATGGCGCCAAGTGCGGATATGATGTCGGCCATGGCCCGGGTATCCAGGGCGCAGTACTCCTCCAGGGCGCTGTAAACTTCTTCCCGCTCATCGGCCGTGGCATCGGAGAAGGTCACCCTACGGTACTCTCCCATGGCATCTTCCCCGTTCCCGATCCGCAGGGCGCAGTAGGATTGGCCGGTGAGCGCCGGCAGGACCTTCTTAATGGACCGGCTTCCCAGCTGGGCCGGCGAGTAGTAGTGGTATTGGCGAAAAATTTCGTAGAGGTCGACGATGCGGCCGCCGAGTTCCTCCGTCCAGCTGCGCCAGTCGGGAAAGCACTCGCCCAGTTCTCGAAGGATGCTTTTTTCAAAGGCCGCGTTGTAGACGATCACGCTGCCCCGATCCTCGCAGTGCCGGTGCAGGGCCTTTAAAAAATTTGGCCGCGGGTCATCCCGGTCCCTGGCCAAAAATCCCATTTGCTCCAACTTTTCCCCGGGCAGCCTCTGCACGTGCAGGGAAAATTGAAAGGGAATGCGCGAGTAGGCGTGGGTGCCGTCGAAGGGCGGAATGGGGGAGGCAAAGGTTTCAAAGTCCAGGTAGTGAATGGGATACTCCAATGCGCCAAGCCAGTCCCGGATGGCCGGTCCCACCAGGCGAATTTTCCCGGAGCGCGCCCCGTCGAAGACGATTTTTTGCCCCTCGCTCAGCGTGTCCCGGTCCTGGAAGTCCGACAGGTTCCAGATGCCGCGCTCCAGGTGGCCGGCGCCGCGGAACCGGGGCAGGATGGTAATGTTTTCCGCCCCGATGCCGGCCCTGGTCCAGCACTCCTCCTTTAGCGGGCAATTTTCCCGGCAGTCGCAGCGGTTTTCCCGGCGCCCGTTTTTTCTGCAGTTCCACTGGATGGCGATGGGCGGCTCGTCCTCCTGGCCAAGGATTTTTTGCATCTCCTCCACCAGCGGCGGCAGCGACGGCAGTAGGGCGTCGACCGATTCCGTTTCGTCCTTTTCCAAAAATAGCTGGGCCGGATGCAGTTCGCCGTAGCGGACATAGTCCTTGTTGAGCAGGAGCAGGCCGGTGCGGCCGATGGAAACGCCGGCCGCCGTGTAGCAAAACTTTTGAAAGGCAAGGTCGTAGAGCTGGAAGCGGCGCACCTCCGCCCGCGCCCCCTCCTCTTCCGGGTCCAGGGAACTGCTCTTGACCTCCCAGATATCCCAGCTCCCGTCCCTTTCCCCGGGCAGCAGGATATCCGCCCGCGCGTGGCAGCCGTTGGCCACAAAGCCGGCTTCGAAGAGGATTCGCCGCCGGTCCATGCCAAGCTGCGTATCCCGCAGGCCCTTGGAAAAAATGGACCAGTCAATTTCCACGCCGGATGGGTGGAGGCACTTGGCCAGGTCCCCGATGGCAATGCCGTCCCGCTGTGCCTGCGAAGGACTTTCTTCGGAAAATTGCTCCGGCCGCTGGACCCGGAACCAGAGCAGGCGGAAACAGCGCAGGCCATTCTGGAACAGACTCTTGGTCAGCAAGCGCACCGGTTCCACGGGATCCTTTTTGGGGCAGGTCAATCCACCCACCCACCGCGCCAATGGTCCCGGCCGAAGGAAAAATGGCAAGCCCAGTCGCACCCATCCCGGCTCCGGACAAACCATCCATCCCCGGGGAAAAATTTTTTTGGGATTCCCGGTGGAAAACGGCACAATTTTGTTTACTCGCCCGACCCGTCGTGCACACTTGATCCAATGAGTCCGAATACGCTTTTTGAAAGAATCAAAAGCTTTCTTCCCAGCTTTTGGGGAGGGAAGTCTGCGGATCAAACGACCACGGAAGGGGCCACGGATACAGGAGTAGCCGCGGGTACCAAAACTGAAACCACGGA
>JAITSI010000019.1 GCA_031287845.1 Puniceicoccales bacterium | reverse complement strand
TCGCTCGGGACGCCGGCCGGACGGGCGCTACGGACGGTTCCATCCAAAGCTGGCGGGCCGGCCCAGCCCCAGGAGATGATGGAATAAGGTGCTGGGCGATGCTTCTGCTATCGCAGCGCGCAGGTCGCCCCGCGTAGCCTTTTTTCCATCAGGGCCGGCCCGCGGCACTGCCCGCTCCGCCGGGCAGTGCCCGTGGACGCCCCTTCCCTCAAGAAGTCAGTTCCTGTACAACAGGACCGTATCGGTCACTTTTCTAGGTAGAGGTGGAATGTGGTTTTGCGGGTCCTAACACGTAGGGCCAGGCTTCTTAGCCAGATTTGATCCGCCGGTTGACGGTGGGGCTGCGCCCCCCTGGCCCCCCGCGAAGTGTCGTTGCACCGACGCCGACACCCGAGGGAAGTGGAGCACGGCGGAGCTGGGGGCTGCGCCCCCCAACCGGGCCGGGAGGTCGCAAAGGGGGTTGCCGCGCCCTTTTGCCAATCCCCCGCCCACGGAGTGCCGTAGCATCGATAATCGGGGGAAGCGAAGCTGGGGGCAGGGCCCCCAAATGGGCCCGGCCGGCCCTCGAGGCCCCGGCCCGTGGCACTGCCCGCTCCGCCGGACAGTGCCCGTGAGAGGCCTTTCCCTCAAGAAGTCAGTTCCTGCGTTACAGAACCGTATCGGTCATCTTTCCAGATGGAGGTGGAATGTGGTTTTACGAGTCCTAATACCTAGCAAAGTTTCCATCGTACACAATGCTTTTTGGCAGGAAATCATGGGGGTCAAACTTCCTTTTCTCGGGCACCGGGTCCTCGAACTTTGGACACGGAACGATCGGATTTGCATTTGGTTCCCAGGGAAAAACGAAGTTGTTGGACGTGGAACAATCGGCTTTGCGTTTGTTTCCCGTAAATTGGGTAAGGTAGCAGTGGAGCCCGAATACGGCTAGGCCGAAGATGGCTGCGCAGCCGAGGACGGCGGCCACGGGCCACAGGACAACGAGTGGAATGAGGGCGGTTGTGAAGAATAGGGTCACCGTTACAACCAGGGCAACCGTTGGCAGGGCCGTGACAGCGAGCCCGCCAATCTGTCTAATTCTTACATGCGAGATGATAATGTCTTTCCCGAGCGTCCAATGCCACATTCTCATCATTATGCGTATTGGCAAATCACAAATTTTAAACGTTAGTCTGTATAGAAAAGACTTGGATTCGTACTTCCTCGTGAGAGCAAAGAACAGGATTAGCGGCAGCCCGATCGGGGCCCAGGCAACGCCGGCCAGGACCAGGAGCGGAATGGCCGTCAGCTCGAGAATCTTCGTGACGACGAAAAAAACCTTTTTACCGGTGCTGACACCCTTTAGCTTGGAAAAGTCATGGATCGGGCACTTCGCCAAACCGCCATAGGTGGACACTTCCACGGAACATTTCTGGGGAAAATTGGCGAAAATGGCAAGGGAAATGATGAACGCGGTGCGGACCTGGTAAAAATTCCATTTCCCTAAAAGTGCGACCTGGCAATTTCCACTAGAGAAGGGCCGGCCGGCCCCGACCTATCCCAGCTGGAATAGTTCGATGGCCAGGATTGCCACGAAGAAGGACCAGAGCAGCAGGTAGCGCAGCCGGAAGCGGCCCCGGGCGAGAAATGGCGTGAGCGGCAGAATGCCCGCGATCAGGTTGCCAAAAATTCCCCCGCAGAGGCCGAGGACGCTGAGAAACAGGTGGGGGAAGAGCAGGGCAATGGGCAGCGGCGCCAGTACGAGCACCTCGCGGGCGGCGAACAATTTTTTCCGCGCGGCGAAGACGTCGCCCATGGCGCCGCGCAGGGCCAGGGAAAGGGCAATGAGCGACGTGACGATGGCCAGGATCGAGAAGCAGCGGCCGACGGCAAAGACGAATTCCGGGGTGGCCCGGTCCCGGAGCAGGGCAAAGAGCGGCAGCCCGGCGCCGGCGGCCCGGCAGAGCTCTTCCTGGGAGAAGAGGCGGAAGGCCAGGGTAAAGAGGGTAATGGCGAAGAATAGCGGCAGGGCGGTGCCCAGCGCCAGTGCCAGGTGGATGCGGCGCCGGTCCCGGCGGAGCTGTTCGCAGACCAGTGGAATGACCTGGTGGTAGCCGAAGCTGCACAGGATGACCGGCAGTCCCCGGGGAAATTTTGCCCAGTTGGAGAAAACGGGCCCGGGCTGGCCGCCGTGGCAGAGTCCTGCGGCCAGGAGCAGGAGGAAGCTTCCCACGAGGCCCCAGACAAAGACGGCATTGCACTGGCCCAGCAGGGCGGTCCTGTCTCCCCGCAGGCCGAGGAAGAGCGCGTTGCCGCAGATCGCGACGGCCAGGATGCCCCAGCTTCCCCGGCCAATGAGGCCCAATAGCCCGCTCCAGTAGGCAACGAGCAGGCAGAGGGCCAGGGTAAAGTAGCTGCCGTTGAAGATGGCGGCACCGGCCCGGCCCAGGTGCCGGCGAAATAGGGAGGGCAAATCGCCGCCGTCGGACTTCAAAAAAAGTTGCACGGTCAACAGCCCGGACGCCAGCGTGGCGCCATAGACCAGCAGCGTCCCCAGCAGGGCAGGCCAGTAGCCGGCCGGTGCCATGGCCGCCGGCAGGCCCAGTTCCCCGGCCCCGATGGCGATGCCGGCGATGAGCAGGGCGGGCCGCAGCGGCGAAGGAGTCCGGCCCTTGCGCGTTTCCGCCTTCCGCCCCATGGGTTCAGCGATGGAAAAATTTTCGCCTGGGCAAGGAAAATTATTCCGATGGAAAAGCGCCCGATTTTGGAATTTCGACCGATTTCATTCGGCGGCTGCAAGAAAAAGTTGGCGAAGATTTTTCGCAATTCCGCCCCTTGGCAAGGGCCAGGCTAGCGCTGACCGTTGAAATTGCGACCCTTAACCTGGAATTTCGAGTTTTTTCCAGCGGAGTAAGAAAAATTGCCCCACTTCCGCAATTGACGCTGCCCCGCCGGCCGTGCACGGTTTCGACGCCCATCCATGGAAAAAAAGTCGCTCAGTGTCCTTGCCCTTGTCCTGGTCAACGTGGCAGCCATTCTAAGTCTGCGCAACCTGCCGCTGCTTTCCCCCTACGGCCTCGGCATGCTGTTTTTCTACGCCGTGGCGGCCTTCGGCTTCTTCATCCCCGTGGCCCTGATTTCCGCGGAGCTGGCCGCTTCCATGCCGGAGGAGGGCGGCTTCTACGCCTGGATGCGGGCCGCGTTCGGGGATCGCATTGCCTTTCTCTGCGTCTGGCTCAGCCTGATCACCACGGTCACCGCCCTGACCATGACCCTGGTCTTCACCGCCGCGGCGCTGGCCCACGCCATCCATCCCGCCCTCGCCGACTCCCGCTGCTTTTCCTGCGGCGCCGTTGTCCTGCTCACCTGGAGCGCCACGCTTGTCTCGCTCATGGGCATGCGCATCTCTGCCCTGGTCACGGGCCTCGCCACGGTCCTCGGCACCTGCGTCCCCGGGCTTTTCATCGCCGTGCTTGGAGTCATCTGGCTCTTTTCCGGCCGGCCCCTGGGCCTTTCCCTTTCCGCGGCGAACCTGATCCCCGACTTTAGCAGCTTTGCCAACCTGTCATTTCTGGCCGGTGTCTTCTTTGCCTTCGCCGGCATGGAAATGTCCGCCTACCACGTGAAGGACGTGGCCGACCCCGCCCGTTCCTATCCCCGGGCCATCCTCTACTCCACCCTGCTGATCCTTGCCCTGTCCCTGCTGGGCTCGCTGGCCATCGCCATCGTGATCCCTTCCGGGGAACTGCACCTGGAGGCCGGTGCGGTCCAGGCGCTCACCGCACTGCTTCGGCAGGCGCACCTGGCCTGGCTGGCGCCGGTGCTGGACCTGTGCATCGCCTTCGGCGGCGTGGCATTTACCTTTGCCTGGATCGCCGGTCCCGCCCGCGGGCTCCACGCCACCCGCGGCACCGGTAGCCTTCCCCCCCTGCTGCAGCGCACCAATGGCAGGGGAATGCCATCCGCCATCCTCATCGGACAGGCTGCCGTCGTGACCCTGTGCTCCCTGCTCTTCCTCCTCGTCCCGTCCATCAGCCTGGGCTTTTGGCTATTGAATGCCATCTCCGCCGTGCTGATGCTGGCCATGTACCTCTTTCTCTTCCTGGCCGGTCCCATTTTGCGCGCCAAATTTCCCGGCGCCGCCCGCAGCTACCGGATCCCGGGAGGTCGACTGGGCATGGGAATCGTGGCCATTGCCGGCCTGGCCAGCGCGGCCTTCGGCCTGGCCATCGCCTTTGTGCTGCCGGTGGAACTGGCCGGGACCATTTCTCCGGGCCGGTTCACCGCCATCGTCCTGGCCGGATCGCTGCTCCTCGGGTCTCCGCCGTTCCTTTTCCACGCCCTCCGCCGGCCGGAGTGGAAGGCCACCCCGGCGCAGGATCAGGAATCCTAATCCTAGGGGTTAGGGCCCGTAAATCCGGTCCCGGCGGTTGACGGTGGGGCTGCGCCCCCCCTGGCACCCCCGCGAAATGCCGTCGCCATGGTGCCGATAATCGGGGGAAACGAAGCTGGGGGCAAAGCCCCCAATTGGGCTCGGCCGGTCCTCGAGGCCGGGAGGTCTGGAGGTCGCAAAGGGGGCTGCCGCGCCCCTTTGCCAATCCCCCGCCCACGGAGTGCCGTACCGTCCGGCGCGCAATGCGCTATCGTCTCTCGCTTCGCTCGGGACGCCGGCCGGACGGG
>JAITSI010000015.1 GCA_031287845.1 Puniceicoccales bacterium | reverse complement strand
CGAAAAGATTCCAGTATCGACATGGTGTGTTCCATATATGTAACGCGAGCACACCACCGGATTTTTCCCTGTCAAGCCTTTTGGGGAGCCGCTTCCCGAATTTTGAAAAATGTCTATTGAACCTATTCCATGCTTCTCCAAGATAAGATTATCTCCATGGCAAATGTCACTTCCTTATTCTCTGGTTGGGAAACTGATTCAACTTTCCCCTCCTTCCCATCCTTCTTTCATGCCCACTCTTACTTATTCAAATTCATTCAATCTTTCTAATTTGGATTTTTCAAATTTGTTATTCGGGCAATCGACCGAACCAAACTTTAGTCCGTGCACCACGCAAGCCAATGCCAATGCCGTAGTACCACTAAGATACGAAAACAAAAACATGAAATTGGTAAATTATAGCATCCTTAAGCAACTGACAACACTTCCGAACACCGCATGTAATCCCATACCATCATTCAATTCCGCCCAAATTCAGAATGCATATTTAATGACACTGGTATGTATCCTAAACCGAGATCGGCCGTTGATCCTGAAGAAATCGCCCCGCCATCGAGACCAATCCACCACCATCACCAGCGCAGAATCAGGTTCAAACTCGGCAATTCCCATCGAAAATGCACAGAAATTGGATAATCAAGAACCGGCTTTGGAAACCAAAGCGAAAAAGAAAAAAAGAAAGAATAGAAAAAATAATAAACCCGTTGCGGGTCCGCAGCCTCACCAACTTTCTCAAACCCCTCAAATCTCTCACGCTAGAGTATGTAATATAGGCGAATTGGTAAATAACGATTTGCATTTTCCCGCACTTGAGAGTTTAAACGTGAGCGAGAAACCGTCTAAGAAAAAGATGAGTTAGCAAACGCTTCATCGGGCAAATCGTGAATTTCTCGCCTGCGGTAGAAACTGTTCCAATGCATCTATCTCCAGACGGGGCGCCATGCCGGCCGGAAAATTCCATCCCCCTACGGACGGTCCGGGAGCACTGAGGGCGGCCGGGCCCATTTATCCCCAAAGACGTTCTACTCTAAAAGATAGTTCCAATGGCGGGACCGGCAGAAAAAAATTCATTGACAAATTGGGCTCCAATCGCTACCTTTGGGGAAATGGAGGTAGGGTACACGGAAAAGTGTTGGTTTTGCAAGCACTCCAAGGTCCCGGCGGCGACGGCCAAGGAAGCAACGTCCAGCCCTTCATCAACCGTGACCACAACTCCCATTTCCCTCGGCGGCCGCATCTTTCGCGTTTCCCTCCTTATTCTTTCCCTTGCCCTTTCCCTCGGCCTCCTGGGAATTCCCCTCCTCTGCTGCGCTGCCCCGCGGGCCTGGTTTTTCGCCGCATTCTGTTCGTGCCAAAGAATAACAAGTCCATCGGAGCAGAAAAAAGAGGAAACGGTCCAGGAATCACATCCCGAAACCCAACCGCAAAGCAAGATCGGTTTCTCACAAATATTCGAATTGAATGAAGCCGAGCAATCCATTTCCCCAGCCCCAACTTCAGCTTCCAGTTCAAGCGAAGTGCCCAATTCAAGCGAAGAATCCCCCGTGGAAGCTTCTAAAGAGACCCTTAAAGAAACTTCTAATGAGACCGCTGGCAGGACCTCTAGAGAGACTTCTGGAGAGACCACTGCTGCGCCCCTAGAAACGACAGGTAACATTCCTGCCAACTTCCCACAGTCCCAGTCTGATGATCGGGATCCCAGCAAAGCCAATGATGCGCATAGTTCCGAAAAAAACGGCGAAAATGAGTTCAAAACGGATGCAATTCCATCGCATCCGCCCATGCCTCCTCTCGTCCCCCCCCCCCCCCCGAATTCAGCCCGATTTATTCCGCCTCCTCAAATCCCAACATGCACTGTCCAGTGCAATTGCCTAATATCTTTCCTGGATATCAGCAAACGACTTAAGATAGAAGGCAAGGGCATGCTAGTAGAATCCACGCCCCAAATCGGAATTCTCGATCCAATACTAAAAATACTTCTTGGAGTTCTGATAGCGAATGCCTTGCATAAATCAAAAACAAATTTCGAAATGCAGATTTTTATAAAAAATGCGATGAATGCACTATCAAGGAATAAAGCATTTCGGAATAGTAGAGTCGTTTTGGAAAATGGCCTTGTAACTGAAGTAAATTTTACACTTACCAACAATCCTCTTATGCTTTTTATAGATTTCCTTAAAATGGAATTTTTGCCATTTAAAAAGCCACTTCCGTCCTTCTTGAGTTGGAAACTGACCCACT
Organism: Puniceicoccales bacterium; assembly: GCA_031287845.1. Lineage (GTDB taxonomy): Bacteria > Verrucomicrobiota > Verrucomicrobiia > Opitutales > JAIRLM01 > JAISOW01. Next base: position 4,349 of record JAITSI010000015.1, on the reverse strand, counting down.
TTCCCCCCATGCCCGATTACGATTGCATAAATTCATTCAGTCTTTCTGATTTGAATTGCAAAGACAGTGGCACAGAAAACAATTCGGAAATAGTTCGCGAAAGCGGATCCCATCGCACCAATTATAGGGATACATTGGCAAATCCCACATCGGTAAAATTTTTGCACATTCCAAAATTGATTTGGCCATCCATCCCATCGTTCGGACGAGGATTTAGGATGGGCACCGTAGCAACCACTACCAATTCCATGGTAAAGTACAGAAATCAAAACCTAGGAAACACATTGGGAAATCATAGCGTCCTTCGACGACCTGCGCCAGTTCCGAATACCATGGGACATTACACGCTACCACTCCGTTTTATTCAAATTTCGAATGTATATTTAAGAATGCCATTGCCTATCCTAGGGTTGGAACCCGTAAAACCACATTCCACCTCCACCAGGGAAAGCGACCGATACGGACCTGTGGTGCAGGAACTTGATGAGGAAACAAAACCGCCTTCGAACCCGTAGCTCGCCTCTCTTGAATGGGCAGTGGTCCACGCTTCTTGAGGGAAAGGCAGCTCACGGGCGCTGCCCGGCGGAGCGGGCAGTGCCGCGGGCCGGGGCCTCGAGGGCCGGCCGGGCCCATTTGGGGGCTTTGCCCCCAGCTCCGCTACGCTGCGCCTCCCCCAGATGTCGATTATTCGAAGGCCGGCTCGCCAGCTTTGGATGGAACCGTCCGCAGCGCCCGTCCGGCCGGCGTCCCGAGCGAAGCGAGGGGGCCTCGGGGGCCGGCCGGGCCCAATTGGGGGCTCTGCCCCCGGCTTCGCCTCCCCCGGGCATCGACGCAGCGACACTCCGTGGGCGGGGGAATGTCAGAGAGGGGACGCAGCCCCAGCGTCAACCGGCGGCCCGGGTTTACGGGTCCTGACCCCCTAGGGGTGAACGGCGGAACCGGCGGCCCGGACGGCGGCCCGGAGCACGGGATTGTCCAGGCAGAACTCCACCGCCAGCTGATCTTCCCCAAGCCGCAGGGTCCCACGGCATCCGGCGGTGAGGTCCGGGAAAAAAACGCGCCAGTTGGCAGCGACGCCATTTTCGAAGTCCATGGCGCCCGCGTCAGCCAGGGATGGCTTTTCCAAATTTCCCCGGCGGGCGGCATCGATCATTTCCCGCAGGGCCGCCTCGCCGTCGGCGATGGCAATTCGATTCTCCAGGGAGCAGAAATAGGTGACGGCGCTGTGCCGCTCTTCCGCGCAGCCCGGCAGGGACCGGGTCTCCTCCACCCATGCGCGAATGGCCGGAATTCCCTGGTGGACAAAGGCATTGCGGTCCACCTCCGTCTCCACGCGGAGCTCGGCATCCGGCGGCAGCGCCGTCAGCGAGGTGAGCAGGATCGGAGCCACCTTCGTGTAGAAGAAGTCCACGCTCTCCGCCAGCTGGGCCGGGGAAATATTCCCTCCCAACAGCTTCCGGCGGGAGCCGTCCTGGCAGAGCGCCATGCCCGCCACGCCGTCCAATGCGCTAAAGAAATTGTGGACCTGGTTGTACACCTCCCGCTCGGCTATCCCCTCCAATCCCTGCTGGCCGTAGGAAAAAAACCCGTCCAGAAAGAGCTCCAGCAGCCGGGAGATCCTGCGCGGACCATAGCGGACCAGGCCATGGGCAATGCCATCCGCCGGAAGAAATTGGGCAATGGGCTCCGTGTCCAGCGCGTCCACGGGCTCGTTGAAGAGGATGGCCAGGTCGGAGCCGGGAATCGCGCGGAACGTGGTCCGGCATGCCAGAGATTTTTCCCGCAGATCCAGGGACAGCACAAGCCGCTCCAGGTCATCGCTAAAGTTTAGAATAAAATTGAACAGGGACAGGGCCTGCATGTTGGCGTTCATGTCCCCAAGTCTTTGCAGATTTTCCAGGGTGAGGCGCTCGCAGTAGTCCGTCGCACGGCGGATCAGGGCAGGATGGCATTCCAGGCGCAGGTCACTGCCAAGGGGAAGCTGCACAAGGGAGGCCAGGGCAGCGCGCAGGTCGGAATTCGCCAAAACCTCCCCATCCCGGCAGAGAAATAGCCAGTCGTTGGAGGAAACGGCCCGCAGGCCCTGCAGGGAGAGGGCGGAAACCAGGGGGCTGTCGCCGCCGGCGCGGACGCAGAATAGCCAGCGGGTTCCGCCGTCGCAGTCCAGCAGAAAGGCGTGGACGGGATCCTTTTCGGAAAGCCCGGGAAAGTCGGGATAGCCCCAAAATCCCAAAAGCACGGTTGCGGACAGCTTGCTGTCGGCCCCAATGTCCCGGAGCAGGGCCGCGAACTCCTCCGCCAGGCCCTTCGGCGGGGCCAGCTGCACGTGGCACAGCACGGAAATTTCCCGCTCCACCGCGGGCGGCGGATCCAACCAAACTCCCTCCGCGGGCAACGGCTCCGCCGCCAAACGCCCTCCCAGGGCGAGGCAAGCCAATCCCAGGCCAACGCACTTCCAGCGATCCATGGAGATGAGTACAGCGCGGAGCGGGTCCACTGGCAACTCTTTTTGGGAAAATTTCCTCCAACGGCCCAGCTGCCCCTTGACAGTTCCGGCTCCGCCGGGAGAATTTTTTCCATGGCGGACCAAGCGGACCAGTGGCCGGAAAATGTTCCCGGCAAATTTTTTGTGGATGGGCAGTGCATCGACTGCGACCTGTGCCGGGAAATTGCCCCCCGGCACTTCAAGCGGGAAATGAGCGGCGGCTATTCCTACGTTGCCCTGCAGCCCAGCGGCGAAGAAGAGCAAAACCTCTGCCAGGAAGCGCTGGAATCCTGCCCCGTGGGAGCCATCGGCCGCCGGGAAGAAAAAAACTAGGTGCGAAATTCCCGGGCCCGGATCCGGCCCCGCGGGCCGTCCGGGCCGCCGTTGGCGAAGCCGTCACCACGCGTAGCGCTTCCAGCCGTCCAGGATCTTTCGCGACTCGGAGAGGTAGGAGAGCAGTTCCCGCCGGCCCATTTCCTCATCCCTGGGAGGGGTTTTTGCATCGAAGCCCTTGTGGCTGTAGCGCGGCAGGAATGGCAGTCCCCGGGCGAGGGCGAGGTTCAGGTCCAGGCAGTGGTCGCAGATCGGGTCCTGGGCCACCCCGTAGATGCAGCCGGTGATGGTACGCAGCTCCTCGGCGTTGTCCCAGGTGCGGCCCAGGATTCGGTTCGACCGGTGCAGCTCGCCCGCCACGGTGATTTCGGAAATTTTCTCCAGGTCGTGGAGAGCGTGGCAGAACTCGTGGAACAGGGTGGCGGTGAAGGTGGCCGGCTTGGAGCCAATTCCCCCCTCCTCGGCCAGGCAGTAGTAGCAGGAGCCATCCCGGGCGAGGCCCGCGCCGTCGAAGAGTCCGCAATTGGTCAGGACGGCGAAGTCCCGGCGGGAATAGTAGCTGCCGGCGATGTCACCCCGGTTGGCCAGGCGCAGCCGCTGCCCCTTGCCAGCCATGGCCGCCTTCGTGGACAGCAGGCGGAACAGGGTCCTCCCCACCACGTTGGAGCAAATCTCATCCAGCACGGCGGAAAAAGCCGAATCATAGGCCAGAATTTCCCCCAGCCGCTCCCGCACCTCGCCGTCCGGAATCTGGGAATAGACCCAGCTCTCGTCGAAGGTCAGGTGCAGCTTCTCCGCATCCTCAAAAAACAGTTCTTCGCGAAATACGCCGCCGGCCATGGTCCCGGGGAATGGAAGCGGGAGCGGACAAAAAAGCAACCCTCCGCTGTCCACATGGGCTCATTTGACCAATCGCCGCCGCGGCGCCGGCCCGGGAGGCCGGGAGGTCTAGAGGTCGCAAAGGGGGCTGCCGCGCCCCTTTGCCAATCCCCCGCCCACGGAGTGCCGTACCGTCCGGCGCGCAATGCGCTATCATCCCTCGCCTCGCTCGGGACGCCGGCCGGACGGGCGTTAGGGACGGTTCCATCCAAAGCTGGCGGGCCGGCCCAACACCCAGGAGATGATAGAACGAGGTGCTGGGCGATGCTTCTGCCATGGCAGATGCCATGGGCAGCGCGCAGGTCGCCCCGCGTGGCTCTTTTACCATCAGGGCCGGCCCGCGGCACTGCCCGCTCCGCCGGGCAGCGCCCGTAAGAGGCCCTTCCCTCAAGAAGTCAAGTTCCTGCAAAACAGGTCCATATCGGTCATCTTTCCAGATGGAGGTGGAATGTGGTTGGGGCTGCGCCTCCTCTGGTACACCTCAGCGGAGTGCCGTTGCCACGGCACCGATGGCTTAGGGGAAGCGGAGCATGGCGCAGCTGGGGGCAAAGCCCCCAAAAGGGCCCGGCCGGCCCTCGAGGCCTAGAGCTTCGCTTCGGATTGTCGGACAGACGGGTCCATTTGCCCATTGACAGGGGCCATGCATCTCCAT
>JAITSI010000090.1 GCA_031287845.1 Puniceicoccales bacterium | reverse complement strand
GGCCAAATTCCTTGGCAAAGGACGTTCTGCGACCCCAATGCCCAGGGATCTAACCGAGATCGCGTGAATCTTCCCGCTTGGCCATGGCGATTTTATCGAAAAGCTGGAGCCAGGACCCGCAAAACCACATTCCACCTCCATCTGGAAAGATGACCGATACGGACCTGTTGTGCAGGAACTTGACTTCTTGAGGGAAAGGCCTCTTACGGGCGCTGCCCGGCGGAGCGGGCAGTGACGCGGGCCGGCCCTGATGGTAAAAAGGCCACGCGGGGCGACCTGCGCGCTGCGATAGCAGAAGCATCGCGGCCTCGAGGGCCGGCCAGGCCCTTTTGGGGGCCTTGCCCCCAGCTTCGCTTCCCCCAATTATCGTTGCTACGGCACTCCGTGGGCGGAGAATTGGCAAAGGGGCGCGGCAGCCCCCTTTGAAACCTCCCGGCCTCCCGGCCGGCCGGGGCCAATTGGGAGCTTTGCCCCCGGCTCCGCTTCCCTCAGGCCATCGGTGCGGAGGCATTTCGCGGGGGGGAGTGCCGGAGGGGGCGCAGCCCCACCGCCAACCGGCAGACCGGGTTTACGGGTCCTGACCCTAGCTGGGGTGGGTGGCCAGGACGTCGCTCACTGCTGCAGCAGTTTCGCAAACGCATCCTGGGGAATCGGCACCTTTCCGATGCTTTTCATGCGCTTTTTCCCCTCCTTTTGCTTCTCCAGCAGCTTGCGCTTGCGGGTGACGTCGCCGCCGTAGCACTTGGCCGTGACGTCCTTGCGGAGGGCACCGACGGTTTCGCGGGCGATGATGTCGCCCCCGATTGCCGCCTGGACTGCGACTTTAAATAACTGGCGGGGAAGGAGATCTTTTAGCTTTTCGCACAGCCTGCGTCCCAGGGCCAGCGCCTTCGTGCGGTGCACGACGGTGGAAAAGGCGTCCACCGGCTCGCCGTTGACCAGGATGTCCAACTTGACCAGATCCGCCCGCTGGTAGTCGGCCGGCTCGTAGTCCATGGAGCCGTAGCCGCGGCTGAGGCTTTTGAGCCGGTCGTTGAAATCGACCAAAATTTCGTTGAGGGGCAGGCGGCAGGTGAGCATGAGCCGCTGCGCGTCGACGGTTTCCGTCCGGGTGCAGATGCCCCGCTTTTCGTTGAGCAGGGCCAGGGCGTCGCCCAGCACGTCCGCCGGCAGGTGGATTGTGGCCAGGATCGTTGGCTCCTCCATGGCGGCGATGCGGGAGGGATCGGGAAAGAACTGGGGATTGTCCACCTCCCGCACCGTCCCATCGGTGTGTAGGATCCGATAGACCACGCTCGGGTAGGTGACGATGAGGTCCAAGTTGTATTCCCGGCGGATGCGCTCCTGGACAATTTCCCGGTGCAGGAGGCCGAGGAAGCCGCAGCGGAAGCCGAAGCCCAGTGCGGCGGAGCTTTCCGGGGTGAAGGTCAGGGCGGAGTCGTTGAGCTGCAACTTTCCAATGCTGGCCTTGAGCTTTTCGAAATCCGCGGAATCGAGCGGGTAGATGCCGCTGAAGACCAGGGGCCGCACCTCCCGGTAGCCCTGCAGCGCCTCCCGGGCCGGACTGGCAGCGGCCGTGACCGTGTCGCCGATTTTAATTTCCGCGGCGCTCTTGATGCTGGTCACCAGGTAGCCCACCTGGCCCGATGAGAGCTCCGCCGCCGGCACCATGGCCGGGGTGAAATGGCCCAGCTCTTTGATTTGGGCCCGCCGGCCCGTGTGCAGGAAGAGAATTTCCTGGCCCGGCCGCAGGGAGCCGCCGAAGGAGCGCACGTGGCAGATTACCCCCCGGTAGCTGTCGAAGACGGAGTCGAAGAGGAGGGCCTTCACCTCGCCGCTGTCCCTGGGCGGTGGAATGCGGCGCACGACGGCATCCAGTACGGAGCCGATGCCCAGACCGGTCTTGGCGCTCGCCAGGATTGCCTCGTCGCCGGGGATGGCCAAAATCTCCTCCAGCTGGTGCCGGACCCGGGGGATGTCCGCGCCGGGCAGGTCCACCTTATTAAGGACCGGGACGATGCGCAGCCCCTGGGCCAGTGCCAGGTGTGCGTTGGCCACGGTCTGGGCCTCGATTCCCTGGGCGGCGTCGATGAGGAGCAGCGCCCCTTCGCAGGCGGCCAGGCTGCGGGAAACTTCGTAGGAAAAATCCACGTGGCCGGGGGTATCCATCAGGTTGAGCAAAAATTCCCCCAGCTCCGGGTGGCGGTAGCGCAGGGAAACCGGATGGCTCTTTATGGTGATTCCCCGTTCCCGCTCCAGGTCCATGGAGTCCAGCAGCTGGTCCTGCATGTTCCTCGCCGCGACCGCCCCCGTTGCCTCCAGCAGCCGGTCGGAAAGGGTCGTCTTGCCGTGGTCGATGTGGGCGATGATGCAAAAATTGCGAATTCGTTCCCCGTCCACGACCCCACGGCTAGGAGATGGCAGGGAAAGGGCAAGGAAATTTGCGATCTTCCGGCCGGGCCCATTTGTGGGGCCTGCCCCCAGCTTCGCTTCCCCCGGGCATCGATGCAGTGACACTCCGTGAAGGGGGGTCTTGGGGCGCAGCCCCATCGTCAACCGGCGGACCTGGTTTACGGGTCCTGAGCGTAGGGGGACTCGTAAAGCCACATTCCACCTCCACCTGGAAAAGTGACCGATATACTCCGATGGAAAAACTCATCATGTCAAATTTTGCAAGCCGCTCACGTATTTTACTGGAGCAATAACCTTTATCTCCAATCGCCGTCCCCGAGAAGCCTTTAAGCAAATTTTCCGCCTCGCAAATATCGTGCTTTTGCCCCTTCGTTAGGCGAAAAGCAATAATTTTTCCGCTTTCATTAATTGCCAAATGAAGTTTAAATCCGTAAACGCAGCGGGTGGATGAATGAGCCCATCCGGCAAAATCGGGAAAAGGTTTCATGTAGCGAAAACGAATATTTTCACAAAGTTTAAATGAGGTCGAGTCTATGATGAAGAATTTGCTCCCTTCTCTTCCAGATTGCAGAAATTTGCTCAAAATCTCGCCGACGATCGGCAATCGGCGTAAAAGTGCAGAATAGCAGGTCATATGAGGAAAAATCGTTCGACAAAGATCTCCATCTGAGCCGAAG
>JAITSI010000049.1 GCA_031287845.1 Puniceicoccales bacterium | reverse complement strand
GTGAACACGCCCGTGACAATCCTTCCCTTCGCAACATTTCCTTCAAAGTTACTAAATTGAACATTTCCACCAAAAACACTTTTGACCGCCCGCCAAATCCCATTCATTTTTTACCTTTGGGGGACCTCTATGCATGAACCCGGCAAAAGGCAAGGGAAAATCCTATTCTTTTTCCAAAACCGGAAGCCCGACCACAATCGTCGATTTCGTAGTTTCTGATTTTGAGTACTCTCTCAGAAATGAGCCATCCCAATTGTATATTACAATCCATGCGTAGGTTGCAATGCCAGCCACACCGGCACCACCGAACGACGCGCCGAGAACGATGAGGCCCACGGTAGAGGCAAGAAGTCCTCCGAAGAGCGGACAAATCCCCGCCAGAGCCAGGACAGCGAGGACCGCCACGGCCACGCACGTTACGGTGAGGACGCCCGCGACAAGCTTTGCCGTCGCAATATTCACATCGGGAAAGCCATTATCATCATTTCCGCCAAAAACATTTTTGCAAACTTCCCAGATCCTATCCATCTTTTTATCCTTAATTCGCTCTTGTGCGCAATTGCAGGTGACATTCTATAAACTACGCCAGTTATGTATCACAAGTCCTGCGTAGGTTGCAATGCCAGCCACACCAACGCCACCGAACGACGCGCCAAGAACGATGAGGCCCACGGTAGAGGCAAGAAGCCCTCCGAAGATCGGACAAATCCCCGCCAGGGCCAGGACAGCGAGGACCGCCACGGCTACGCACAGCACAGTAAAGACGCCCGTGATAATCTTTGCCGTCACAATATTCGCATCGAAAGAGCCCAAACAATCTTTTCCACCAAAAACATTTTTGCAAACCTCCCAGATCTTATCCATCTTTTTATCCTCGGGATGCCTCTATGCATGAACCCGGCAAAAGGCAAGGGAAAATCCTATTCTTTTTCCAAAACCGGAAGCCCGGTGCCAATCGCCAAGCGGCCTTGGCGACTGGCACCATCCCACAGCCGCCGTCGAAGCGTCGGCCGCAGGCTGCGATTTTTACGGGCGTCATGAGCTACTCCAATCAGACGAAGTTAATATTACAGGATTATGCCAGTTGTATGCGATTGTTTGGATAAGGAGCACCATGCCGCCGACGATCCCGGTACCGATGATCGCGCCAACGATGATCATACCAAGGGCGGAAGCCAAAAAGGCTCCCAAAAGCGGAAAAATCCCGCATAGGGCGAGAACGGCGATTGTCGCCGCGGCCACACCCAGCACGATGAGCGCCACGGACGAAATCTTGGCCACCGCAACCGCCACACTTGCATTCCCCTCCCTGTCCTTGTTCTGAAAGACATTAGAAATGAAATTTTTTAGTTCCATGGGGCGTGGCTATGCGGACACACCGACGAAGTCAAGGAAATATTTTGACGCTTCGGAGAAATTTAAATAAAATTTTTACAAATCGCCAATTAGGAACGCTTTCGCCCCATCCACGGTCCGGAAAACGGTAGGAAATTGCCCAGGCTGCCCCGGAACTTCCGTTTCTCCGGCGCCATTACCCATCCTAGAAGGTCTCAAGAGGTCTCAGGAGGTCTCAGGAGGTCTCAGGAGGTCTCAAAGGGGGCTGCCGCGCCCCTTTGCCAATCCCCCGCCCACGGAGTGCCGTAGCATCGATAATCGGGGGAAGCGAAGCTGGGGGCAGGGCCCCCAAAAGGGCCCGGCCGGCCCTCGAGGCCCCCTCGCTGCGCTCGGGACGCCGGACGGACGGGCGCTACGGACGGTTCCATCCAAAGCTGGCGGGCCGGCCTTTGAATAACCGACATCTGGGGGAGGCGCAGCGTTAGCGAAGCTGGGGGCAGGGCCCCCAAATGGGCCGGCCGGCCCTCGAGGCCCCGGCCGACCCTCGAGGGCCGGCCGGCCCTCGAGGCCCCGGCCGACCCTCGAGGCTTCGGCTGGCCTGGAGGCTTCGGCTGGCCTGGAGGCTTCGGCGATTGGTTTTTTCGCCGGGTCCATTTCCCAGCTTGCCATCCGCACCGGGCTGGATTGGTGTGGGACAATGGCGAAGCAGCGGACGATTTTGCGGGAAGTTGCCGTGCGGGGCCGGGCGGTGCACACGGGCCAGGCCGTGACCCTACGCCTGCGGCCGGCGGAGGAAGGATGCGGGATCCGCTTCCACCGGGTGGACCTGCCGGGAAAGCCGGAGCTGCGGCCCTGTCCGGAAAGCGTGGGGGAGCTTGTCCGCTGCACCACCCTGGTGGCCGGCTCCGTGCGCGTGCAGACCGTGGAACACCTGCTGGCGGCGCTGAACGGCCTGGGGATCGACAATGTCCACGTGGACATCGACGGCGAGGAGCCGCCCATATTGGACGGTTCCGCCAGGGAGTTTGCCAATTTGCTCCTGCAGGCGGAGATCGTGGAGCAGGGGTCGGAGCGGGACCCGCTCATCCTGCGCCAGCCGGTGCACGTGGAGGAGGGCAGCCGGTCCCTGCTGGCTCTGCCCTATGCCGGTCTCAAAATTACCTGCACCTCGGCCGATGACCGGGGCAGCCATGCCCAGCACCTTTCCCTCGAAATTAGCCCGGAATCCTTTCTGGGCCACATCGCACCGGCCCGCACCTTCACCTTCTACGAGGACATCGAGCCGCTGCTCCGCCTGGGGAGGCTGCAAGGGGGAAGCCTGGACGCGGCCATCGTCATCAAGGGGGACCAAATTCTGTCCAAGGAGCCGTTGCGTTTTCCCGATGAGTTCGTCCGCCATAAGATTTTAGACATTTTGGGGGACATCGCCCTGCTGGGAAAGCCGCTCCAGGCCCACATCATCGCCATCCGCCCCGGCCATGCCCTCAACGCCCGCCTGGTCCGCGCCATCCACCGCTCCGGCTCCGAGCGCTGCGACCCGATCCCGACGGCCAGCGAGCGCAGCGAATCCCTCCTCGACGTGCGGCAGATCGCCAACCTGCTGCCCCACCGCTATCCGTTCCTGCTCCTGGACCGGGTGCTGGCGGTGGACGGGGACCGGCTCGTGGCGATCAAAAATGTGACAATCGACGAACCCTTCTTCCAGGGCCACTTCCCCGGCCGGCCGGTCCTGCCGGGCGTGCTCCAGCTGGAAGCCATGGCCCAGGCCGCGGGCGTTCTCATGCTGCGCCGGGCGGAGGGGGAGGGCAAATTGGCATTTCTGCTGAGCTGCGACCGGGTCAAATTCCGCCGCGTGGTGGAGCCGGGCGATCAAATGCGCATCGAAATTCGGCTGCTGCGGAGCCACGGCGGCAGGGTCGCCGTGGCCGAGGGAACCTGCAGGGTGGATGGCCAGGTCGTCTCCTCGGCGGAGCTGATGTTCACCCTGGTCGCCGACCGCGTCGACTGAGCGGGCCGGGATCTGGCCGGCCCCGAATTCCAAAAAATAACTCCGATGGAAAAACTCAAAATCCCAGGTTGAGGGCCACAATCCCGACCGCCACCACTGCCTTGGCCGTTGACCAGAGGCGGAACCGCGAAAAATCTTCGCCGACTTTTTCTTTCAGCCGTCGATAAATTCCAAAATCGGGAGTTTTTCCATCGGAGTGTAAACCCGGTCCGACGGTTGACGGTGGGGCTGCGCACCCCCAGCACCCCCCTCCACGGGGTGCCATGGCCGTGGCGCCACGCGGAAGATGAAACACCGCCACCGTGGCGAACCCTACCCCGCATCCCGGACGGGGGAAGCCATTGCGGCTCGGCCCGTCAGCGCCCGGACACCTTCTCCGGCCGGGAAAGGTAGGCGCGCACCCCCTGCGGAGTTGGAACCAGGCCCGGCTCGCCCGGGTGCCAGTTTGCCGGACAGACCTCGCCGTTGGCTTCAAAAAATTGCAGGGCA
>JAITSI010000041.1 GCA_031287845.1 Puniceicoccales bacterium | reverse complement strand
CCCGACCACCACCACCACTGCCTTGGCCGTTGACCAGAGGCGGAACCGCGAAAAATCTTCGCCGACTTTTTCTTTCAGCCGTCGATAAATTCCAAAACCGGGAGTTTTTCCATCGGAGTGAGGATTCTACTCCGCTGGAAACACTCCCGATTTTGGGAAAGGAAAGCTTGACGGCCCTTCCCGGGCAACCTTTTGTCCCCGCGAGGGGAGTCCCCGATGGCGCATGGCGGCTGGGAAGAGTGGGAGGCTTTGGCCGCGGCGCTGCGACGGCGCATCGTGGCCGTGGCGGAGAGCAATGGCGGCCACCTGGCATCCAACCTGGGCGTGGTCGAGCTCACCGTCGCCCTGCACCGCTGCTTCCAATTTCCTCCGGACCGGCTCGTCCCCGACGTTTCCCACCAGTGCTATGCCCACAAATTGCTAACGGGGAGGGATGGCCGCGCCTTTGACCTGCTGCGGCGCGAGGGTGGCCACGGCGGATTCTGCGACGGCGGGGAGTGCCCCGTGGACCCATTCCTCACCGGCCACGCCGGCACCGCCCTATCCTCCGCCCTTGGCCTGGCCGTGGCGCGGGACCGCCGCGGCGGCCGGGAGCACGTGGTGGCACTGCTGGGCGACGGCACGCTCAACTGCGGACTCACGCTCGAGGCGCTGCAGCACGCTACGGCCATGACCGGCAAGCTCGTCGTCGTGCTCAATGACAACGGCTGGACGATCGACGGCAGCGTCGGCTCCATCGCAGCGCTCCTGGCGATCCCGGAGGGCGGGGCCAATTTTTTCCAAAAAGCCTACGCCATGGACTACCTGGGGCCGGTCGACGGCCACCGCTTCGCCGAGCTCGTGCCGGCCCTGGAAATGGCGAAAAATGCTTCCCGGCCCGTGCTGGTCCACGTCCGCAGCACCAAGGGCAAGGGCCACCCCGCGGCGGAGCGGGATCCCGCCCGCTACCATAAGGTTTCCCCCGGCGGCGGGCCCCAGGGCTACGGCCAAACCCTGGGCCACATCCTCTGCTCCTGCGCCGACGGGCGCGACGACCTGGTTGCCATCAGCGCCGCCATGGCCGACGGGACCGGGCTGCGGCCCTTTGCCGAGCGCTTTCCCCGGCGCTTCTTCGACGTGGGCATCGCCGAGGGCCATGCGCTCACCTTCGCGGCGGGTCTGGCCCGGGGCGGCCTCTATCCTGTCTGCGCCCTCTATTCCACCTTTTTCCACCGGGCCGTGGACAGCCTCTTCCACGACGTCTGCCTGCAAGACCTGCCGCTGACCCTCTGCCTGGACCGGGCCGGCCCGGCCAGCGGCGACGGCGACACCCACCACGGCCTCTTCGACATCGCCCTCGCGGCAAGCTTTCCCAACCTGACCGTGGCCCAGCCGGCCTCCCCGGGGGAATTGGACTCCCTTCTCCGGCTGGCCATCGGGACGCCCCATCCATTCCTCATCCGCTACGAATTCCACGGCGCGGAGGATGGGAAGGATTTTTCCGGGAAAGACATTGGGAAGACGGCCGCCGTCGTGAGGGCCGGTGACCAAATTTCCATCTGGGCCCTCGGCCAGCGGCGGCTGGAGCAGGCGCTGGAGGTGGCAGAACTGCTGGAAGGGAAAAACATCGCGGCGGAGGTGGTCAATGCCCGCTTCGTCCGACCACTGGACCTGGACAGGCTGCGCCGCTCCGCCCGCTGTCCCCTGCTGGTGACCCTGGAGGACCACGTCGTGGGCCAGGGATTCGGCAGCCGCGTCGCCCTGGAACTTGCCGCCGGCGCCGGCCATTGCCAGCTTCTTGCCATCGGCTGGCCATTCCCCATCGGTTTTGCGGAAAGCATCGCCCACCTGGAACGGCGCTGGCAGCAGACCCCGCGCGATCTCTTTCGCCGCATCCTGCGCCGCTACGGCCAGCTCCCATCCGCGTCGCCACGTCCACGCAAGGCTCAGGACCCGTAAAACCCGAGCCGCCGACGGTGGGGCTGCGCCCCCTCTGGGAGGTCGCAAAGGGGGCTGCCGCGCCCCTTTGCCAATCCCCCGCCCACGGAGTGCCGTAGCATCGACAATTGGGGGAAGCGAAACTGGGGGCAGGGCCCCCAAATGGGCCCGGCCGGCCCCCGAGGCCCGCGCGCGTCGCCCGGGGCCCCCGCCGGCCGGGGGGGATGGGCGGGGGCAACCAAAACCAACCGGGCCGCCCCCCCCCGTTTTTGTTGGACCCGACCAACACGCCCGGCCGCCGGGCCCCCCGCGCGAGGCGCGGGGGCCTCGAGGGCCGGCCGGACCCATTTGGGGGCCCTGCCCCCAGCTCCGCTTCCCCCGATTATCGATGCTACGGCACTCCGTGGGCGGGGGATTGGCAAAGGGGCGCGGCAGCCCCCCTTGCAACCTTCCCGGCCTCCAGGCCGGCAGGGGCCTCGAGGGCCGGCCGGACCCATTTGGGGGCCCTGCCCCCAGCTCCGCCATGCTTCGCTTCCCCCGGGCATCGATGCAGCGACACTCCGCGGGGGGTGCCAGAGGGGGGCGCAGCCCCATCGTCAACCGGCGGACCGGGTTTTACGGGTCCTGACCCTAGAGCCAGAGGATTGTGAGCCAGCCCAGGATCAGCAGTGGGCCGTTGAAGTGCAGGAACGTGGGCCAGACGCAGTCCCGCAGGTGGTCGAACTGGCCGTCGAAGCCGAGGCCCGAGGTTGGTCCCAGCGTTGTGCTGGAGAGCGGAGATCCCGGCTCGCCCAGGACGGCGGACACGGCGACGAGGGTCATTATGGCGAATGGGGAGAGGCCGAGGCCATGGCCCAGCGGGACAAAGAGCGCGGAGACAATGGGGACGGTGGCGAATGCCGTGCCCAGGCCCAGCGTGATGACCAGGCCGATGAGCAGGGCGACGAGTACGGCAAGGGCGCGGTTGCCGTGGACCGCGGTGATCATCAGGATCACCAACTTGTCTATGCCGCCGGTCAGGCGCAGCACCTCGTTGAAGCCGGCGGCGGCGATGACGATCATGCCCACCAGGGCCATTACCCGGATGCCCTCGGACACGGTGGCGTCCAGGTGGCGCAGGGAGGCGATGCCGCCGGCCGTGACCACCAAAATTCCCAGCGCCGTCCCCACGATCATGTTGCCGCCGCAGAGGGCCTGGGCGACGAGCGATGTGACCAGGGCCAGCAGGACGATCCACAGGTGGCGGAGTCGGAACGGCGCGTGGGCGCGGCGCCGGGCCAGGGCCTCACCGGTTACCGTCCTGTCGTAGGAATGGGGCCGGGAGTAGGTGAAGAAAACGGCGATGGCGAGGCCGATGGCCAGGGCGCAGCAGGGAATGGCCATGACGCGGAGGGTCGTTGCCGTATCCATGGCCAGTCCGTCCCGGGCCAGGCTCATCATCAGCATGTCATTGAGAAAGATGTGGCCGAAGCCGTAGGGAATGATCATGTAGGAGACCACGAGCCCGAAGGCGAGGACGCAGGCCACCATGCGCCGGTCCAGGCCGACCCGGTTCATCAGCGGCAGCAGGGGCGGGATCAGGATGGGAATGAATGCGATGTGCATGGGGAAGAGGCTTTTGCACAGCAGGCTCAGGACGAGGAGGATGATGATGAGGGTACGGCGGATGCGCCGTGGCGATGCGGGCCGGCCGGGCCGGTCCAGGTGGCGGAGCAGGTGGGACAGCAGCCATTCGACGACGCCGGAGTAGGCAAGGGCACTGGCGAAGCCGCCCACCAGCGCGTAGGTGAGGGCGAGGGGCGTTCCTCCGGCCAGGCCGCTCTGGAAGGCCTGGATCAGCTCGACCAGGGACAGTCCGCCCACCAGTCCGCCCACCAGCGATCCCAGCACGAGGGCCACGACGATGTTGATCCGCACCACCGCGGACCCGACCGTCACCAGAACGCCCCAGAATACCGAATTTGACAGCAGATCCCCAAGCATGTTTCCACCTTCCCGTTGGCCACGGCGGTGGCCGGAAATGGCGTAGCGCACGCGATCCTGGCCGTCAACCCTTGGCCGTTACTGCGCACCGTGCGCTGACATTGGCCCACCCGCCGCCAGATTTTGGAAATTTTCCAGTGGATCCCGCACCCGCTCGCCCCGCACGCTCACCCGCCGCGGGGAAAAGGTTCGACGCACCGCCAGGCCGCAGGATTTTTGCGATTCCGGCTCCGCCTCCGGCGCGGCGGACCTGCCGCAGCCGCCCAGGGCCAGGACCCACGCGCAACACCCCACCGCCAGTAGCCCCAGTAGCCCTTTCCGAATCATAGTGGGCCATTATGCCGCTTTGAAAAAGACTGTAAAAGACTTTTTTTTCGCCCTTGCCACCGGCCGCCGGCGCCATTGCATGGCCCCATGCTGGAGCTGCACTACCTGCGGGAGCACGGGGACGAGATTCGGACAGCCCTGGCGCGGAAAAAGTTTGCCGTCGACGTGGATGGGTTTCTGGCCCTGGACCGGCGCTGGCGCGAGGGGACCGCGGCCTACGAGCGGGCCCGGGCAGCGCTGAAGCGGGCGGGGGAGGGACTGGCGGCGCTGAAGGGGGAGGAATTTGCCGCGAAGAAGGCGGAGCTGCGGCTGGAATCGGACCGGGTGGAGGCGCTGGCTGATGTCCTGCGTGCCCTGGAGGCGGAGTGGCGGGCCGCCTATCTGGCCATTCCCAACGTTCCCCACGGCAGCGTGCCCGACGGCCGCTCGGAGCAGGATAACCGGGTCGTTGCCAGCTGGGGCGATCCCGGCTCCATTTCCCCCCACGCCATCCCCCACTATTCCATTCCCTGGTTCAGCTCCGCCATTGACCTTGCCCGGGGAGTGAAGGTGACCGGCGCCGGATTTCCCTTCTATGTCGGTCCAATGGCCCGGCTGGTGCGGGCACTGGTTGGCTTCTTCCTCGACGAGGCGGCGGCCCGGGGCTACGTGGAATTTCTGCCGCCGATTCTGGTCAATGCGGCCAGCGCGACCGCCACGGGCCAGCTCCCCGACAAGGAGGGCATGATGTACGCGGCGCCGGAGGACGGCTTCTTCGCCGTGCCAACGGCCGAGGTCCCGGTCACCAATTTTTTCCGGGACGAGGTGCTGGAGGAGAATGCCCTGCCCATCTACCGCTGCGCCTACACCCCCTGCTTCCGCCGGGAGGCCGGCAGCTGGGGCAAGGACGTGCGGGGATTGAACCGGCTGCACCAGTTTGACAAGGTGGAGCTGGTCAAGTGGACCCACCCGGATAGCAGCTTTGCCGAGCTGGAATCCCTCCGCGGGGACGCGGAATCCCTTTTGCAAAAATTGGAACTGCCCTACCGCGTGCTGGCCATCTGCAGCGGCGACATGGGCTTTCCCCACTCCAAGCAGTACGACCTCGAGGTCTGGTCCGGCGGCCAGCGCCGCTGGCTGGAAGTTTCCAGCTGCAGCAATTTCACCGATTTCCAGGCCCGCCGGGCCAACATCCGCTTCCGTTCCCGGGCAACCGGTCGGCTGGAGGTGGTGCACACCCTGAACGGCTCCGGGCTGGCCGTGCCGCGGGTGCTCGCCGCCTTGCTGGAAAATAATCTGTGCGAGGATGGCTCCGTTGCGCTTCCCGCCGCCCTCGGGGTCCGCTTCGGGGCGGATCGGCTGCATCCCCAGCCCTAGGGGTCAGGACCCGTAAAACCCGGGCCGCCGGTTGACGGTGGGGCTGCGCCCCCCTGGCCCCCCCCCCCGCGAAGTGCCGTCGCCATGGCACCGATGGTTTGAGGGAAGCGGAGCTGGGGGCAGCGCCCCCAATTGGGCCTGCCGGCCCTGGAGGCCCGGGAGGTCGCAAAGGGGGCTGCCGCGCCCCTTTGCCAATCCCCCGCCCACGGAGTGCCGTACCGTCCGGCGCGCAATGCGCTATCATCCCGCGCTTCGCTTGGGACGCCGGACGGACGGGCGTTAGGGACGGTTCCATCCAAAGCTGGCGGGCCGGCCCAACCCCAGGAGATGATTGAACGAGATGCTGGGCGATGCTTCTGCCATGGCAGATGCCATGGGCAGCGCGCAGGTCGCCCCGCGTAGCTTTTTCTCCATCAGGGCCGGCCCGCGGCACTGCCCGCTCCGCCGGGCAGCGCCCGTGAGCGCCCCTTCCCTCAAGAAGTCAGTTCCTGCACAACAGGTCCGTATCGGTC
>JAITSI010000010.1 GCA_031287845.1 Puniceicoccales bacterium | reverse complement strand
CAATCCCCCGCCCACGGAGTGCCGTAGCATCGATAATCGGGGGAAGCGGAGCTGGGGGCAACGCCCCCATTTGGGCCCGGCCGGCCCTCGAGGCCCCCTCGCTTCGCTCGGGACGCCGGACGGACGGGCGTTACGGACAGTTCCATCCAAAGCTGGCGGGCCGGCCCAACCCCAGGAGATGATGGAATGAGGTGCTGGGCGATGCTTCTGCCATGGCAGATGCCATGGGCAGCGCGCAGGTCGCCCCGCGTGGCTCTTTCTCTATCAGGGCCGGCCCGCGGCACTGCCCGCTCCGCCGGCAGCGCCCGTGAACGCCCCTTCCCTCAAGAAGTTAAGCTCCTGCACAACGGGACCCGTAAGCCAGGTCTAGCGGTTGACGGTGGGGCTGCGCCCCCTCTGGCACTCCCCTCCGCGGCGTGCCGCCGCTGTGGCATCGATGGCTGAGGGTGGCGGAGCTGGGGACAGCGCCCCCAACCGGGCCGGGAGGTTACAAAGGGGGCTGCCGCGCCCCTTTGCCAATCCCCCGCCCACGGAGTGCCGTAGCATCGATAATCGGGGGAAGCGGAGCTGGGGGCAACGCCCCCATTTGGGCCCGGCCGGTCCTCGAGGCCCCCTCGCTTCGCTCGGGACGCCGGCCGGACGGGCGCTAGGGACGGTTCCATCCAAAGCTGGCGAGCCGGCCCAACCCCAGGAGATGATAGAATGAGATGCTGGGCGATGCTTCTGCTATCGCAGCGCGTAGGTCGCCCCGCGTAGCTCTTTCTCTATCAGGGCCGGCCCGCGGCACTGCCCGCTCCGCCGGGCAGCGCCCGTGAACGCCCCTTCCCTCAAGAAGTCAAGTTCCTGCACAACAGGACCGTATCGGTCACTATTCCAGGTGGAGGTGGAGTGTGGCTTTACGAGTTCTGACCCTAGGCCAGGTCCGCCGGTTCCGGGGATGTGCGATGGGAATTTTATTTGACATTTTCCCTTCTAACGCCAATCTTCGAAAGGATAGCGCTGGCCATGCTGGAAACGATTCGATCTCTCGGCACTTCCTGCTCCCGGCCAATTCCTTTGCGGATCGTTGCGAGCGGATTGACCGTTCTCTACCTGGTGGTGACCCTGCCCCTCCTGCCCCTGCGCCTGCTGGCGCTTCTGCTAATCCTGCCCCCCGCACTCTGCCTAGATTCCCAAAATTCCTTCCGCTGTGGAATTACCGCGTTCGTTACCTTTCGACTGCCACTGGCCTTTCTGAAAGCGCTGTGGACTTCAAAGCTGAAGGGCGGGAATGGTAAAAATTCCGTTGAACACAAAAAGACAAAGCTCACCGTAATCGAAATTTCCGATGCAGGCGTGAAAGAAAATCTGCGCGAAAATCTCACCATGATTTTTGAACAATTGGAGCGTGAGAATAAACTTCCAGCCGGTGTTACCCAATCGAACGTTGAAACGGAGGGTGCTTTTGTATTTGGAAAGAATGAGTATGCTCTGCTGTTTGCGGCAGTCGATTGCGATAACCAATCTGTGCGGACGGCCATTCACCAGGTATTATATTGTTTTGATGAGTTCCAATTTGCCAGTTTTGTTATCAACAGCAACACTTTAGGGCAATTCTTCTATGAATTCCTATTTCGGGAGAATCGCAATAGTATTTTTTCCAATGCGATGCTGGATTTGCTACAAGTAAAATTGACGCCCAAGACATGTCGAGATGTGCTCGTGGCGAGAAGTTTTAGTCTATTGGGAAAAATTGTGGAACAGGCAAAAATATCCAACATCATTCGAGATAAACTATTTGATCTAATTGAGCATGCGGGAAAGGGCATGGCGGTTAATGACCTGGATCCGGATTTTTTCGCGCAAAAGACGGAGGTGCAAGAAGCGGAGAATTCCCAAAATGTCGCGCAATCCGACGGACAGGGCAAGCAAGGCGCGATGTCGGAGAAGGATGACGCAGCGGGCACCGCCGAGGAAGGGAAATTGAGCCTGGAGAAAGTGCTATGGCCGCTAATAAAGCTAATGGATGGAAGCAAACAAACGAAATGGCTCCAATTGCTGCGGGAAATAGAGGAAAATGCGCAAAAAGCCGCCGCTGCGGCCATGGAAGCACTCAAAGTAGAGAAGAAGTAGAACCGAGGGCTTCGTCCAAGTGTCGGCACAGAGCCTCCCGCTCGCCAAGGCCGGCCAGGGTTTCCGGCAAAATGGGCTGGCCCTCGACCGTGATCCGGGAAAAGGGCAGCGGGATTTGGAAACGGTCCCAGGAATGGAGCCGGATGGCGCGGGAAAAGTGCAGGCGCAGGGCAACGATGGGAACCGCGGCGGCCAGGGCCAGCTGGACCACGCCCGGCTTGCAGTGGAGGGCCGGGCCCCTTGGCCCGTCCGGGGTGACGGCAATGTCCTCGCCGAGGGCTAGTTTTTCCAGGGCCGCGGCGTAGGCGGCACCGCCCCCCCGGCTGCTGGATCCGCGGATTGCCCCGACGGCCAGGCGCTGGAGAAGCTCCGCCAGCCACTCGCCGTCCCCGGACGCGCTCACCAGGGCCCAGACCGGGACTTCGCGGCGGAGCAGGCGGCGCAGATAGCCGGCCAGGAAGAGGTTGCGGTGCCAGAATGCCCAGATCAGGGGCCCGGAGCGGGCGGCTAGGGGAAGCAGGCCCGGGGAGAGCTGGATCCGCAGGGTGCGCCACCAGAGCCGTAGGATCGGAAGTAACAGCCACAGCAGGAGCCGCTTGCCCCGGGATAGGGGGCCGGTCCTAGGACCCGTTCGCCGCATCGTCCCTCCAGGCGGAGAGCACTCCGGGAAAGGCGCCGTTGGAAAACAGCACAACGACGCGCCGCCGATCCGCCGGCCGGGACAGGACCTCCAGCAGGTGGAGCTGGAGCAGGGCATTGTCGGAAAAGCAGTGGGCGTCGACGCCGGCCGCGCGGAGAAATTGAACCATCTCGTCCTGGGAGAGGCGCTCCGCCTCGGGAATGGCCAAGACCTTCCGCGGCACGCCGAGCAGGCAGCGGTCGCAGAGGGTGAAGGCCTGGGAAAATTCCCGCTGCAGGACACGGCGCATGGAGGTGTTGGTGGCCGGTTCGAAGCAGGCCGTGAGCTCGCAGTCCCCGTGGTGCAGGCGCAGGGTTTGCAGGACTTCCCCGACGGCCCGCGGATGATGGCCAAAGTCTTCGTAGACGACCCAATTTTCCGTTTCCCGCAGCTTTTCCTGGCGCCGGTGCACCCCCTGGAACGCGCGCAGGTCCACCCGCTCCGGCAGGGGGGTGGCGAGGGCGGCGTGGACGGCCAGCACCGCCATGGTGACGTTGCGGGCATTGAATTCCCCCAAAAGTTCGCTCTCGAGGGAGAGGGTCCCGCCGCCGTGGTCCACCTCCCAGTGGCTTCCCAGGCCGTCCATGGCGAAGTTGTGCAGGCGAAAGTCGCAGTGCGGGGCCAGGCCGACCCGGGCAATTTCGGTCCAGGGACAGGGCAGGAGCGCCTCCGCGTTGGGGTCATCGCCGTTGAGAAATACCCGGCCCCGGCCCGGGACGGTGCGCAGCAGGTGGGAAAATGTGCGCTGCACGTCGGCCAGGTCACGGAAAATGTCGGCGTGGTCGAAGTCGATCTTGTTGATTATCAAGGTGTCCGGCGCGTAGTGCACGAACTTGCTCCGCTTGTCGAAGAAGGCGCAGTCGTACTCATCCCCCTCTATTACGAAGGGCGCGGCCGGGTCACCGCCGGAGGCACCGGCCGGGAAGCCGATGGGAGCACCGCCGATGAGGTAGCCGGCGTCGATGCCCAGCTGGCGCAGGTAGAATGCCGCGCAGGCGCTGGTGGTGGTCTTGCCGTGGGTGCCCGCCACGACGATGCGGTGCCGATTGGCTAAAAAATGGCGAAAGAGAAAGTCCGGCAGGGAGAGAAAGGGAAAGCGGCGGGTGTTGAGCAGCCACTCCATCTCCGGGACCCCGCGGGCGATGGCGTTGCCCACCACGGCCAGATCGGGGGCAAACGCTTCCAGCCGTGCCACGTCCGACCCCTCCCACGGCTCGATGCCGCTGCGCCGGAGCAGGCCGTCCATGGGGGGATAGAGCTTGCCGTCGCTGCCGGCCACCGCATGGCCCCGCTGCCGGGCGAGGATGGCCGCATTGCCCATGCCCACGCCGCCGATGCCCATGAAATAAATTTTCATCGCGCCCTTGCCAAAATTTTTTGAACGAATGGAAAAATCAACCGTCTCAACGGGGAAGTCTGTCGGGTTTTTTGCCGGACCGCTTCGCTTTCAGTTGCCGGTCGGCCGCCTTGGGGCGGCCGCCTTGCGTTTCCAGCAGCCGCTCCCGGCGCAGCAGGGGTTCCAGTTTGGGGTCCCGGCCCCGGAAATTGCGAAAAAGCTCCTCGGGCGCCGCGCCGTTGCCCGTTTCCAAAATTTCCCGGCGGAAGCGGCCGGCGCTCTCCCGGTCAAAGATTCCCCGCCTGAGGAAGCAGTCGAAGGCATCCGCCTCCAGGACCTCGGCCCACTTGTAGGAGTAGTAGGCGGCGGCGTAGCCGACCGGATCGGCGAAGAGGTGGAGAAAGCGGCGCAGGATTGTGGGGGGCTTGGTGCGGAGCGGCATGCGGTAGCCCTCCAGGGAGCGGTCCACGAAGGCATCCAGGTCCGAGCCGTCGTAGGACAGGTGCAGGTCCAGGTCCATTTTTTGCTGGCCCAGCTGGCGCATGAAGGCCAGGGCCGACAGGAAGGTGCGCGAGGCGCTGAGCCGCTGGAACAGCTCCTCCGGAATGGGTCCCGCGTCCAGGTAGTGGCGGGCAAACAGGTCCAGAGCCTTCCTTTCCCAGGTCCAATTTTCCAAAAACTGCGACGGCAGCTCTACGAAATCCCAAAAAACCCGGGTCCCGTTCAGCGATTCCCGCTCCACCCGGCCGAAGAGGTGGTGCAGCAGGTGGCCAAACTCGTGGAACAGGGTCTCCACCTCCCGGTGGGTCAGCAGGGATGGCCGGTCCTCGCCGGGTGGGGTCAGGTTGGCGGCAATGATTCCCATGGGCCGGTGCCAGTTCCCCTCCCGGTCCCGGTAGCCGGCGGCGAAGCCATCGTCCATCCAGGCGCCGGAGCGCTTTCCCGTGCGCGGGTGCAGGTCCAGGTAGAAGCTGCCCAGGGAGGTCCCATCCCCATCCCAGAGTTCAAAGTAGCGCACGGAGCCGTGCCAGACGGGAATTGTCCCGCCCGCCGGCACCGTTTTCCTCTCCACGGCGCGGACCCCGTAGAGCCGGTGGGCGATGGCAAATAGCCCCCGCAGCACCGCATCCAGTTCCAGGTAGGGGCGCAGCTCCTCGCCGTCGAAGTGCAGCTGGGCCCGGCCCATCCTTTCCTCCCAGTAGGCGACGTCCCAGGGTTCCAATGGCTCCACGGGCCGGCCCAGGGAGCGGGCACGGAACCGTTCCAGCTGTTCCACGGCCCGGCGGAAGGCCTCCCCGATGCGCCGGTGTAAATTTTCGGTAAATTGCAGGGCATTGGCCCCGGACCTGGCCATGCGCCGGGACAGGACAAGGTCGGCGAAGTTTGCATGGCCCAGCAGCTGGGCCTCCTCCCGGCGCAGCTGGAGAATGCTTTGGATCAGCGGGCCGTTGGCGAAGGGCTCGTCCTGGCCCACGCGGCTGGACGCCTCCCAGAGCTCCCGGCGCAGGGGCTCCGATTCCAGGTAGCGCAGGGCGGGGACGAGGATGGGCTCGTGGAGGCTGAGCCGCCATTCGCCGGGGTGGCCGTGGGCCTCCGCATCGGAGCGCATCACCGTCAGCACCGTTTCCGGCATTCCCTCCAGCTCTTCCCCGCCGGTGGCGTATTTTTCCCAAAAATCCAGCGCATCGAGCACGTTTTCCGAAAATTTCTGCGTTGTCCGGGCTAGCTGGCCGCGAATTTCCCGCAGCCGATCCTTTCCCGCCGGATCCAGCTCCGCGCCACCGTCGACGAAGTCCCGCAGCGTCTTTTCCAGCAGGCGGCGGTCCACGGGGGACAGCTCCTCGCCGCGCCGGGAAACCGCACGCACCAGCTCCCAGAGCCGCCCGTCCAGGGGAATGGAGGCGTAGAACAGGACCACCTTTTCCTGGACCGGGCGGTGGGCGGCCCGAAATTCTTCCCCGTTGGCCACGGCGTTGAGGTGTTCCGCCCGGGACCAGGCCGTGTCCAGGGGACGGGTTGCCTCTTCCAGGGCAAGGACAACGCTGGAAAATGTGGCATCGGCGGGATCGATCGCGGCGATGGCTTCCAGGTTCTCCCGGGAGCGCTCCAGGGCGAGGGCAACGTCCCCGGCCAGACGGTCCGGGGTGAGCTGTTCCCAGCGAATGGGCAGGTCCGGACAGAAGAATGTGTAGGGCGGCGGGCAGGAATCCATCGCCGGGCATGCTAGGCGGGGAAATGTCCCGCACAAGCCGATTTCTGGGGGATCGGTGGGCCGCGGTGCCGATTGGGCTGGCGGATCGCAGGGGAGGCTTGCGTTTTTCCGAGGTATTGCTACGAGTGCTGTGATGTCGGGTGAAATTTCTATTGTGACGGGCGGTGGCGTTCGGACGTTCAGCCAGGTCGCCTCGCTCGGCGTCACGGCCCTGGCGACGGTCGCCGTGGCGGTGACCGTGGTTCTCTTCTTTGCGACCGCTCTCATTCCCATCGCCGTTCTTTGGCCCCTGGTTCTCGCCTGCGGCTGCGCGGCCCTCATCGGCCTGTTTGCCTTCGCCATCTTCCGCTACACTGGCTGGGATGAAAACGCCGGCCGGGATGAAAAAAAAGATAGTGGGACCGCGTGG
>JAITSI010000008.1 GCA_031287845.1 Puniceicoccales bacterium | reverse complement strand
GTGTGTTTGGTAATTTTGAGAATAAGACTTCAATAGCACTTTTTATGGCGACTCTTTCATTAATTCCAAATTCTGCAATTTCTATGAAAAATAACGGGTCGCATTATACGTGCAATCTGCTGAATATTAGCCAATTTAGTACTTCAAATCAGAGCAAAGCATTGCTTACTGCTCAGGAGAGAGCATTTCGCAATGCTGCATGCGTGATCATTAATTGCGGTGATGAACGCTACGCATTTGGAAATTTGTTAAAATGCGTAAAAGATAACATCTACAAGGATAATATTTTTGTCACACGCTATACGGAAGAGAATCCCACAATTGGATCCAATTCATCTGGTTTGGGAACGGAAGATGTTGAAGCGGAAAATATTCCGCCTGCGGAAGCAAAATTAGTGGATGATTTCATCCTGGTGGAAGACCTGGATCAATTGAAATTTGACGAGTAATTTCCACCGGACGGAAAAAAATGGCTCACAGGGATGGTGTGCCCAGCGGCCGCCTCCATGACTGGCAATGCCATGGCAGCCGGCCGGCGTGGTCGACGGCCGTTTCCGCTCCGGGAGGAAATTTTGAAAAACGCACCTGGTCTCACTGGCCGAACAGGCGCTGGAAAAAGCCTTCCTTGGGGGTGTGGGTCGCCCCCAGGCTGGCGGCGAAGGCGGACAATTTTTCCCGCTGCGCCTTGGTCAATTTTTCCGGCACCAGCACCTGAACCCGCACGAAGTGGTCCCCCCGGCCGGTTCCCCGCATGATCGGCATGCCCTTGTCCCGCAGGCGGAAGGAAGTTTCCGGCTGGGTCCCGGCCGGAATTTTGAGCACGCCTTGGCCGTCGATGGTGCGCACCTCCAGCTCTCCCCCCATTGCCAGGGTGTGGAAGGGAACGGCGAGGGAGGTCAAAATGTCCTCCCCGTTGCGCTGGAAAAACTCATCCTCCTTCACGTGGATCATCACGTAGAGGTCCCCCGCCTGTCCTCCGCGCAGTCCGCCCTCGCCCCCTCCCCGCGAGCAGAGCCTGGTTCCCGTGTCGGCGCCGGCGGGAACCTTTACCTGCAGCCGGCGGGTCTCCACCATTCTCCCCTGGCCCCCGCACTGGGAACAGGGCTGGGAGGAAATTTGCCGTGCGCCGCCGCAGCGGGGACAGGGCTGGGTCATTTGGAAAAAGCCCCGCTGGCTGGTCACCATTCCCTGGCCGTGGCAGTTGGGGCAGGAAGTTTTTTTCGCACCGGGCGCATCGCCGCTCCCACCGCAGGCCTTGCAGGTCACGCGGCGCTGGTACTGGATCGACTTTTCCACGCCTTGGAACGCTTCGGCCAGGGTAATTTCCAGGTCGTAGCGCAGGTCATTGCCATCGGCTCGGCCGCTGCCCGCGCCGGCGAAGCCGGCGCCAAAGATGCTTTCCCCGAAGCCGGCGCCGAACATTTCGTTGAAAAGGTCGAATGGGTTTTGGAAGTTGCCAAAGTCCATGTTTTGCCCGGAAAAGTTGCCGCCGCCCGGCCGGAAGGCGTCGGAGCCAAAGCGGTCATAGGCGGCCCGCTTCTGCTCGTCGCTCAGGACCTCGTAGGCCTGGGAAACCTGTTTAAACTTTTCCTCCGCCGTCCGGTCTCCCGGGTTTTTATCCGGGTGGTACTGCACCGCCTTTTTCCGGTAGGCCTTTTTAATTTCCTCCGCGGAGGCGCCCTTTCCCACGCCGAGCAGCGCGTAGTAGTCCTCGGCCATGGGCTTACTCCTTCCCTCCGGCTTCGGCCGGCAGTCCCGCCGACACGATCACCAGGGCCGGCCGCAGCAGTTTCTCTCCCAGCCGATAGCCCGGCCGCACCACCCGCAGCACGTGGTCCGCGGGCACCTTCCCATCCGTTACGCTGGCAATGGCGGCGGCACTGTGGGGATCAAATGGCTCACCGGTCCGTCCCAGCTCCTCCACCCCACGGTTTTGGAAAATCCGGTGCAGCTGGTCCAGGATGAGGGCGAGGCCATCCGCGGTTTGCCCCTCGCCGCGATCCCTCGCCGCCCGCAGGCCAAGGTCAAAGTTATCCACCACGGGGAGCAGCTCCATCAATAGGGATTCGCAGGCAAGCGCCTCCCGGCTAGCCCTTTCGGCGATCACCCGCCGGCGGTAGTTGTCCTGGTCCGCCAGCGCCCGGAGCAGCCTGTCCTCCACTTCCTCCACCCGGGACCGCAGTCGCCGCATTTCCTCCCGGTCACTTTCCTCCGCCGGTCCGTCCTCTCCCGGCGCATCGCCCTCCTCCTCCTCCGTGGCTCCGGGACCGGGGTTGTTTTTCCAATTTTCCATCTCCTCCAGCGGCCCGGCGCAGTCTTGTCCCTTCCCGGCCCGTTCCAGCGCCGGCTCCGCATTGGCCACGCCCGTCACCGTGGCGGCACAGTTGGCACCATCCTCTTTTTTCCGATCCTTTCCCATGGCACCTACCCCCCGTGCGGGTCCGGCCCCCGCCCATTGCCGGGATTGGAACCGGCGAAGACGGGAAGCCCCCGCTGAAAAACCGGCCGGTTTTGCCCCGGCCTTCCGGGGAAGGCAAGCCAAATCTTGCGCGCTTTGCAAAAATGCCGGGTAAAAAATTTTGCGGGCGCCGGTGGCAAAAATTCCCGGGTCCGTCCCTGCACATCCGATCCGCCGGCCGGCTGTCCCAGTGGAACTGTGCACCTATGGGAGGTCGCAAAGGGGGCTGCGCCCCCTCTGGCTCCCTCCTCCTGCGGAGTGCCGCCGCCACGGCACCGATGGCTTGGGGGAAGCGAAACGGAGCTGGGGACAGCGCCCCCAACCGGGCCGGGAGGTCTCAAAGGGGGCTGCCGCGCCCCTTTGCCAATTCCCCGCCCACGGAGTGCCGCCGCATCGATAATCGGGGGAAGCGCAGCTGGGGGCAAAGCCCCCAAAAGGGCCCGGCCGGCCCTCGAGGCCCCCTCGCTTCGCTCGGGACGCCGGCCGGACGGGCGCTACGGACAGTTCCATCCAAAGCTGGCGAGCCGGCCTTCGAATAACCGACAACTGGGGGAAGCGGAGCATGGCGGAGCTGGGGGCAAAGCCCCCAATTGGGCCTGCCGGCACCGGAGGCCCCGGCCGGCCCTCGAGGCCGCGATGCTTCTGCTATCGCAGCGCGCAGGTCGCCCCGCGTAGCTTTTTTGCCATCAGGGCCGGCCCGCGGCACTGCCCGCTTCGCCGGGCAGCGCCCGTAAGCGGCCCTTCCCTCAAGAAGTCAAGCTCCTGCACAACAGGACCGTATCGGTCACTTTTCCAGGTGGAGGCGGAATGTGGTTTTACGGGGCCTGACCCTAGCGTGTTCCACGGCTTTTCCCGGGGAAGGGCATGGCGCAGGGGGAGGGAAGGGGCGTGGGGGCCAATCCTGGATTTACGAATCCAGATTTTCATCGGAAAAGTCAATGCCCAATCCGTCGAATAGCATGAGTTTATTTTCGCGGGTAAAAACAATTACGCCGGAAATCAGGCAGATGATCAGGGCGGCGACAACGACGCAGGTGAAGGCAAGCAGCAGGGCAAGCGGAACGGTGAGGAGGGTTAGAATGGCCACCACTCCGGTCGCTATTGCGCCGATCAGGGCCACGATCGTAACGGCGCCGGAGGCGAACATTAGCGGCGTTGCCATATCCCTGGCGACGTCTCTTATGACATTGTTCATCGGTCCAGCGATGGTGAAGAGGGCGCAAGGGAACGCAAAGTATTTTGCTCAAAAAATTTCTGATTTTTCCGCCGTGGAAATGCCCCGGTCCGGCCGGCGTGGGGAAACAAATTGGGATTCGCATACCCCCTACCACGGCTCACAAACGCAAGTGTAGCCGTCGGTGCCGTTTCGTTTGAACTTTTTCCCGCTCTTTCCCAGTTTTTTTAAAATACCGCGGCCGACCGGTCCAGTTTTCCATCCCTTCCCGCGGGTTTTCCGAAAATTTTCCCCATCTCAGCTCCCGGCGGCGGCGGCATTTACTTTTCCGCCACGGTAAAAAATTTTCAAAGTTTTCAATGCCCTCCGTTCCACGGCGTTGGCCTTTCCGGGAAAACGTCGTTGACAACCTGCCCGGATGGGAGTGAATCGTCCCGATGGCTGCCCGGATGAGCGGCGGCGTGGAGCATGGCGCTGCGGGGGTGGGGGTGGAGAAAAGCCCTCCGATGGTCCCGGCCGGTCTTTTGGGGCAATTTCCTTGCCGCAATTCCGGTGCCGGCGAGGATGGGCCCATGGCCAGCGACGACCCCATTCCCATCGTGTTCGCCTGCAATGGCCGCTACGTGGAACAGACCGCGGTGGCCCTGCATTCCGTCCTGGCCCACCGGAGCCGCGGGGAACGCACCCGGCTCCACGTGCTGGGCCTGGAACTTTCCCTTCGGCAATTGCAGCGGCTGCGGAGCGTGGGGGAGCGCCATGCCAACTGCAAACTTTGCGTGGAAAATGCGGACCGGGCGGCCACGGCGGGGAGCTACTCTGCCTGCTATTCGGCGGCGGCCAACCTGCGCCTTTCGATTCCCGACCTATTTCCCCAAAGCCGGCGGGCCCTGTGGCTGGATTCGGACATTCTGGTGGTCGACTCCTTGGAGCCATTGCTGGCGTGGGATCTGGGAAATTGTTACCTGGCGGCGGTGCGGGAGGTGGATGCCACGGGCCAGCTTGCCCTAGGCCAGCGGCTGAATTTGCCCGAACCGGCCAACTACTTCAATTCCGGGGTCCTGCTCTTGAATTTGGAAGCGATGCGCCGCGATGGGATCCACCGCCGGGCCCTGCAGCTCCTGCGGAGCCCGGACGCGGGGAAGCGGCTCCGCTTTCCCGACCAGGATGCCCTGAATTTGGTGGCCCATGGCCGGGTGCAATTTTTGCCCCTCCGCTGGAACCTCATGGCCAACACCCTGCAGGACAATTCCTCCACCGTTCCCGCGCTGATCCACTTCGCCGGCGGCAAAAAGCCCTGGGACATGCTCATCGCCTCGGGCAAGCGCCGGGACCTGTGCCAACGCTACCTGCGCTTTGAAAAAAGCCTATGCCCGGACCGGCGCCGGCGCCTGTTCCTTTTCCTGCGGCGATTTTTTCTCCGGGCCCACCGCCACTGCTTCGGACTGCGGGACCTGGTCCGCCTGGTGCGCTACGCATCGCTGCGCCGCCTGCGCCGTCGGCGTTCCTCCTAGGGAAAAATTTTCCGCCAGGTCCAGTTCCACCAGGATCGGGGCATGGTCGGAGCCGGCGATGGCTGGAAAGATCTCGCAGCGGACGAGTCGGGGAAGCAGCCGGGTGGAAAGCAAAAAGTAGTCGATGCGCCAGCCGACATTGCGGGCCCGGGCGCCGGAGCGGTAGGACCACCAGGTGTAGGCGCCGCCGCGGTCGGGGTGGAGGGTTCGAAATGCGTCGCCAAAGCCGGCGGCCAGCAGGCCATCGAAGCCGGCCCGCTCCTCGTCGGTAAACCCTGCCTGGCCCCGGTTCGCATCCGGCCGGGCCAGGTCCCCGGGCCGGTGGGCCACGTTGAAATCGCCGCAGGCGATGGTGGGCTTTTGCCGGTCCAGCTCCGCCAGGAAGGAGCGCAGGGCGGGATCCCAGCCATCCCGGCGCAGGGCAAGCCGGCTCAGGTCCGACCGGGCATTGGGGACGTAGACGTTGACCAGAAAAAATGGTCCAAAGTCCAGGGCCTGGACCCGCCCCTCCGCCGGC
This sequence comes from Puniceicoccales bacterium, assembly GCA_031287845.1. Classification (GTDB taxonomy): domain Bacteria; phylum Verrucomicrobiota; class Verrucomicrobiia; order Opitutales; family JAIRLM01; genus JAISOW01. The sequence continues at coordinate 10,960 of JAITSI010000008.1, read as the reverse complement.
CGGATGAGCCGTTCCGGCGGCGTTTCTCCGGCGATGGGGTGGAAGGGAATTTGGGAAAGCACCGCCGTCCCCGAGTAGCCGGACTTCTGGGCAAGGTGAAAGTGGCGGTGGGGATGGGACGGCAGGTCAATTTCCGGAATGGTTCTTGGGGAAAGCCGCGTCTCCTGGAGGCAGATCACCCGGGGTTCCAGCGTGCGCACCATGGAGTGGAAGGTTTTGGCCAGGATCGACCGCAGCCCGTTGCCGTTCCAGCTTACAAGTGTTAGCCGCACCGGAGCTTTCTAGGCCGGATTTTTTCCCTGTCAACGGCCCATGGGCGCCGCGGGAAGGGTTGTCCCCGGGCTGCCCGCGAACGGGATCGGGCCAGCTTCCCCATTGACAGGGCCGCGCCCGGCTCCACCCTGGCCCCATGGAGACCAATCCGGTCGTGGAATGCATCCTTTCCCGGCGCAGCGTGCGGAAATACAAAAAAAATCCCCTGCCGGCGGACACGCTCGCGGCGGTGCTGCGCTGCGGCATCTACGCGCCGACCGCCTGGCACCGGGAGCCCTGGGCCATCCGGGTCCTGCAGGACTCCGCCGCCCTGGACCGGTTCAACGGCTCCCTGCTCCAGTGGATGCGGGAAATCCGGCATCCGGCCCTGGGCCATTTCCAGGAGCCCAACGCCTCCGTTCTGTACCATGCGCCGGTGCTCGTGGTCATCGCCGGGGACATGGGCCGCTCGCCCATGGCCCCGGCGGACTGTTTTCTCGCCGCCGAAAACATCCTACTCGCCGCCTGGTCCTTTTCCATCGGCTCCTGCATCATCGCCTCCGCGGTGGAGTTTTTAAAAAGTGCCGGCGGCGGCGCCTGGCGAAGCGCATTGCAAATTCCGGCCGGCCACGAGCCCGTAGTTGCCGCCGTCCTGGGCTACGCGGCGGACGGCTGGGAGGGGGCAATGGCACTGCGGGACGATTCGCGCATCGGCCATGTGCATGGCGCTGCGGGAGAGCTGCCATGACCCTGGCCCTGCACTGCTTCCGCTGCGGCCCGCTGGGGAACAACGTGTACCTGGTCCAGGATCGGGAGAGCGGGGAGAGCGTGCTCGTCGACGCGGCCTGGGGAAGCTTTGCCGCCCACCGGGAATTTTCCCAAAAAAATCCCAACCGGCTCCGGGCGGTTCTGCTGACCCACGGCCACTGGGACCACACCGCGGAGGCGGCACTGTTTCAAAAACACGGCGCCGTCCCGGTCATCGTCGGCGAAGGGGACAGGGAATGGGTACGCCACCCGTCGGCCGCCGGTGCCTTTCCCCCGCCCGGCTTGGAGGTGCTTTCCTGCGAACCGGACCGCACGGTGGCCCACGGCGACCGTTTGACCCTGCTGGGCTGGGAATGGCAGGTCCTTTCCGTGGCGGGCCACACGCCCGGTGGCGTGGCCTACCTGCTCGGCGAAGCTGCCTGGCTCTTCAGCGGCGATACCCTGTTCCGGGGAACCGTCGGCCGCAGCGACCTGCCCGGCGGCGACGGCGATCTGCTGCTGCGCCACATCCACTCCCGGCTCCTTCCGCTGGACGACGCCGTGTGCGTGTATCCGGGCCACGGTCCGAGCAGCACAATCGGCCAGGAGCGCTTCTCCAATCCCCACCTGGTCGACTGGAAGGCGTAAAAATTTCTTCGGCCGGGCCCGGCAAAATTCTCCGCCCGGGATGGCCGGCGGCCGTGGATTTGCCGATGCCCCGTGGCCGTGGATTTGCCGATGTGGCGTGGGCAATGGCGCGGCGGGCCGGGTCCGGCGAAATTTTTTCCGCTGCCGCATTTTTCACCGCCCGGCGGGCGGGCTCCCTACTACAAAGGGCTGGTCGGGATGACTGGATTCGAACCAGCGACCTCTACGTCCCGAACGTAGCGCTCTACCAGGCTAAGCTACATCCCGCCGCCGCCGTTGTCCTCCGCGGGGGAAAAATGGCAAGGAAAATTTTCTCCATTGCCAGGCCCTCCGTTCCTTTCAGCATGGGGGCGGGGGAAATGATGCAACTGACGGAAAATTTAGTTCGAATCCTGGTGCAGCAGATGGCCAATGAGTTCCAGTCCGCCTACCTGTACCTGGGCATGGCGGCCTACCTGGAGCGGACTCCCTTTGGCGGCTTTGCCCGCTGGATGCGGCGCCAGGCGGCCGAGGAGGTGCGGCACGGCGATCGGATTTTTTCCTACCTGGTTGACCGGGACGCCCCCGTGGAGCTGTATCCGCTGGGGAAGGCCCAATGTTCCTATACCTCTCCGCTGGAAGCATTTCGCGCGGCCCTGGACCACGAGCAGCGGGTGACGCGCTGGATCCGGGACATCTACGAGCTGGCGCTGCTGGAAAAGGACTACGAGACCATGGAATTTGCCAATTGGTTTTTAAAGGAGCAGGTCGAGGAGGAGAAGCAGACCCGGGACTGGGTGGAGCGCCTGGCCTTCGCCGGGGAGGACCGGGGAACGCTGCTGGCCCTTGATTGCCGGGCCGGCCAGGAGCGATGAGCGGCCCGGTGCTCCTGCTCGATGGGGCCGCCTGGCCCGCCGCGGTGGGCTTGCTCGGGGAAAATTTTCCCTTCACCCTGCGCCGCTGCCGCAGTGGTGCCACCGTCGGTGCCCTTTTTGCGGAGGTCGAAGCGCTGCTGGCCTCTGCTGGCCTCATTTTCGCCGACGTGTCTGCCTTTTTGCTCTGCCGCGGACCCGGCCAGGCGATGGGCCTGCGCCTTTGCCGGATGCTTGTGGACTGTGCCAACGCCATCGGGCCGGAGCGGCCGGTCCTGGCCTACGATTGCCTGGAGCTGGGGGAGCGGGTCCTGCTGGACCGTTGCCTGGGGGACTTCACAGTGGCCGTGGCCGTCACCGGGCGGTCGATGGCGCTGCGCGACTCGCAAATGCCCGACCGTCCGGTCCGCTTCGTTCCCCTGGCCCCGGCGGCGGCCGGCGGTCCCATCTTTTTTCTCCCATCCCCTGTGCCCACGCCGGCCGGCGGGATTCCCTTCTCTCCCGGTCCGGAGGAAATTTTTCCCTTTTTTGCAAACAAGCTGCGCCAGGGCCCGGAAGATGGGGACACTTCCCTCCTCCTTCCCCCGCCACAGTTTTCCAAAGGGTCTGGGCTGGAGAATTTTCCTCAGCGGAAGCGGCCGTAGCGGCGATTTTTCCGCGTCTGGGCGATGAAATGGTCCAGGGCCCGGTCAAACTGCTCCCGGCTCCGGCGCCGGTTGTCGATGGCCGCCAGGCGGATGTTGCGGTAGTAGGCGGGAAAGGAGCAAAAATTTTCCCAGACCGTCGCATCCCGGCGCAGGGCGTCCAGCAGGTCCTCCGGAGCTTTGTAGCTGGCCGGATCCAGGTCCGGGACCACGGCCAGGCCGGCCGGGGTCATCTTCCCCGCGGCGATGAGCAGCCGGACGTGCTGCTTGTTCACCTCGCTCCAGCTGCTGTCCCGGGCCCGGGGAGAAAAGCGGTGGGTGAGGAAGGGCCCGCCCCGGCTCTTGACCATGCCGTCGATCCAGCCGAAGCAGAGTGCCTCCTCCAGGGCCTGCAGGTAGGTGATGCCCGGCAGCTGGGAAATTCGGTGGGGAAAGGCCAGCCAGATGCCCCGGGAGAGGGAGCCGTTCTTTTCCAGCCAGCGGCGCCAGTGGGCCACGTCCCTGGGCCAGAGGAAGTCAGGGCCTAGGCCAAACCTTTCCTCCGCCGTGGTCAACGGCCATCCCCCCGCGCCGCTTCCAGTGCCCGGAAGCGTTCCCGCGCGGCGAGCTGGGCAGCGCCGCCCAGGGCCATCGCCCGCTCCGGCTGGGATTCCGCCAGCAGCTGGAAGCGGTTCTCCGTGGCGAAGAACGTTTCCAGCTCCACGGTGGGCGCCTTGGAATCCAGCTGCAGGGGATCGTCCTTCCGCCGGGGATCAAAGCGGTAGAGGGGCCAGTGGCCGGCTGCGACGGCCGCCTTCTGGTGCGAAAGCTGCTGGCCCAGGTCGTAGCCGTGGGCGATGCAGGGACAGTAGGCGATGACCAGGGCCGCTCCGGGAAAGGATTCGGCCTCGAGCAGGGCCTGGACCGTCTGGGAATCCTTCGCCCCCAGCGCAACCTGGGCCACATAGCAGTGTCCGTAGGCCATGGCCATGCGGCCCAGGTCCTTTTTTGCGCTTGCCTTTCCCGTTGCCGCAAATTTCGCCACCGCCCCCAGCGGGGTCGCCTTGGACTGCTGGCCCCCCGTGTTGGAATAGGCCTCCGTGTCCAGCACCAGAATGCGCATCCGCTTTCCCATGGCCAGCGCGTGGTCCAGTCCCCCGAAGCCGATGTCGTAGGCCCAGCCGTCGCCGCCGATGGTCCAGACCGTCCGGTGCACCAGGTCATCGGCCAGCGCCCGCAGGGCCAGCACCTCCTCGCCGGTCCTGAGAACCAGCAGCCGTTTCAACTCCGCCACCCGGGCCCGCTGCAGGGCAATGCCCAGGGGCGTGGACTGGTCCGCCCGCAGAATTTCCCGGGCTAATTTTTCCCCAACGGTGTCCTCCGCCCGCCGCAGCAGCTCCTCCGCCCGTTCCCGCCGCCGCTCCACGGCCAGCAGCATGCCCAGGCCGAATTCCGCATTGTCCTCGAAGAGCGAGTTGGCCCAGGCCGGCCCGCGCCCCTCCGCGTCCTGGCAATAGGGGGTGGTGGGCAGGTTGCCGCCGTAGATGGAGGAGCAGCCCGTGGCATTGGCAATGAGCAGGTGGTCGCCGAAGAGCTGGGTCAAGAGCTTGATGTAGGCCGTTTCGCCGCAGCCGGCGCAGGCGCCGGAGAACTCGAAGAGGGGCTGGCGGAACTGGGAGCTCTTGCCGTCCAGCGGTCCCTCGGCCGGCGGAGGCTGGGGCAGCCGGCGGAAGAAGGAAAAATTTTCCCGCTCCCGATCCAGGACCTCCCGCCGCGGATGGAAGGAAAGGGGAGGGCATTCCGATGTCCGCATGGGGCAAATTTCCCCGCAGAGGCCGCAGCCGGTGCAGTCGTCCGGGGCAACCTGGACCGCGTAGCGGCGGTTGGGCTGGTCTTTTGAGCGGAATGGGGTGGAGCGGAAGCCATCCGGTGCGCCTTCGAGCAGATTTTCGGAAAAATGCTGGGCGCGGATGGCGGCGTGGGGACAGATGAGCGCGCACTTTGCGCACTGGATGCAGCGGGTGGGGTCCCAGATGGGAATTTCCCGGGCGATGCCGCGCCTCTCGTAGCGGGCGGTGCCGCTGGGCCAGGTGCCGTCGACGGGCAGGGCACCGACGGGGAGCAGGTCTCCGCGGCCCTGGAGCAGGGGAACGGTGACCCGGGACACGAAGGCGGGCAATTCCTCCTCCGCGGCGGCCGGCACTTTGGGAAAAATTTTCCCAGGATCCAGCTCCACGGGAAAGAGGTGGGCCAGCGTGGCATCGACGCAGGCAAAGTTTTTTTCCACGATGGCCCGGCCCTTCCGGCCGTAGGATTTTTCAATGGAGCGCTTGATGGCATCGATGGCCCGCTCCCGGGGCAGAATGCCGGAAATGGCAAAGAAGCAGGTCTGCATGATGGTGTTGATGTGGCGACCCATGGCGCATTCCTCCGCCACCCGGTAGGCGTCGATGGCAAAAAAACGCAGGTGCCGGTCCAGGATGGCTTCCTGGACGGCCCGCGGCAGGTGGGCCTGAATTTCATCCGGGCCAAAGGGCGCGTTGAGAAGGAAAACGGCTCCCGGCTCCGCCGCCGTGAGCAGGTCCCACTTCTCCAGGAAGGAGAATTGGTGGCAGCCGATGAAGCGGGCCCGCTGGATTAGGTAGGGGGCGCGGATGGGCTTCGGCCCGAAGCGCAGGTGAGAAACGGTGGCGCTGCCGGATTTTTTGGAGTCGTAGACGAAGTAGGCCTGGGCGAAGAGGCCGGTTTCCTCGCCAATAATTTTGATGCTGTTCTTGTTGGCCCCCACCGTGCCGTCCGCCCCGAGCCCGTGGAAGATGGCTTCGAACTGTCCCTCCACGGCGGGCAGCTGGAATTGGCCGTCGTAGGGCACGGACAGGTGGCTGACGTCGTCTTCGATGCCGACGGTGAAGTGCAGCCCCAGGTCGCCCCGCCCCAGCGCGTCCACCAGGCCCTTGACCATGGGCGGGGAAAATTCCTTGGAGCCGAGCCCGTAGCGGCCGCCAAAGATCGCGGGGTGGAACCGTTCATCCACCCAGCCACGGCGCCGCGCCTCCTCCAGGGCCGCGAGCACGTCCAGGTAGAGGGGCTCGCCCACGGATCCCGACTCCTTTGTCCGGTCCAGAACCAGGAGGTCTTTCGCCGTTGGCGGCAGGGCGCTGGCCAGAGCCTTTGGGGAAAAGGGCCGGTAGAGGCGGACCCGCACCAGGCCCAGGCGTGCCCCCTGGCCGTTGAGCACGCGGATGGTTTCCTCCACCGTTTCCGTGGCGGAGCCCATGCAGATAAAGACGGTTTCCGCGTCGGCGGGGCCCGCGTAGTCGAAGGGCCGGTAGCTGCGGCCGCCGATCCGGGCAAAGCGTTCCATCACCGCCGCCACGATGTCCGGGGCAGCGGCGTAGAATGGGTTGGCCCGCTCCCGGCCCTGGAAGAACACGTCCGGATTCTGGGCCGTTCCCCGGACCGTTGGCCGGTCCGGATCCAGGGCGCGCAGGCGGAAGGCCTCCACCGCCAGCGGGTTCAGCAGCTGTTCCAGCTGCGCGTCGGCGAGGGGGCAGTAGCCGTTGATTTCGTGGGAGGTGCGGAAGCCGTCGAAGAGGTGTAGAAAGGGAATGCGGGATTCGAAGGTGGCGGCGGTGGCGATGGCGGCGAAGTCGTGGGCCTCCTGCACCGATGCGGAGGCGAGCAGGGCAAAGCCCGTTCCCCGGCAGGCCATGGCGTCGGAGTGGTCACCGAAGATGGAAAGCGCATGGCTGGCGACGGCCCGACCCGTCACGTGCAGGCAGAAGGGAAGCAGTTCCCCGGCAATCTTGTGCAGGGCAGGAACCATGAGCAGCAGTCCCTGGGAGGCCGTGAAGGTGGTGACGATGGAGCCGCAGTGGAGGGCGCCGTGGACCGTCCCGGCGACGCCCGCCTCGGACTGCATCTCCACCACCGCCGGCACGGTGCCCCAGATATTTTTTTTCCCCGCCGCGGACCATCCGTCGTAGAGCTCCGCCATGGGGGACGAGGGGGTAATGGGGTAGATGGCAGCCATTTCGCTGAGCCGGTAGGCCACCGATGCCGCCGCTTCGTTCCCATCCCCCAGGCAAAATTTTCCATCGGCCATGGCCCCACTCCTAGCGCCGTCCGCCCGGCCGTCAACGGGCAAAAGATGCCGTTTCGGGGCGCGGCCAAAACATTTGTTTGACGGAGGCGAATTTTTTGGGCAACATCTGGCCCATGCAGTTTCCTCCTGGAGTTGTCCCGACAAACCGTTCCTGGGCGGCGAGTGAGTGGGGAGGTCTGTCCATTGGAACCAGCGCAACCAATGTGCATGCGCTCTACGAGTATCGTACCTGTCTGCTGGAATCGAAATTGACATTCAATGATGGGGAATCGAATTTATTTCCCACTTTACGAAAAGCGGCTACCATTGAAATGAAGGACGTGAAGCGGGCGTTCCGCCAAATGAGCCTGCCCAAGGCGCTGCACTACGCCGTGGCGAGACTTTTGCTCACTCCCGTGCTCCTCCGGCACGCATGCTCCGGGGCCAAGGAAAAATGGCTATCCCGGGCCCAATACCTGGACAACCTTTTCGCGGATCTTGGGAAAAATTCCGCCAACAAGCTTGCGGACACGCCCACCCAGGGATCTGCGGATAAACTTTCCAATGCGGCCGGAGCGTTGCACCGGTCCATTCTCGCCAGGCAGATACTCGATTGTTTTGGTCCCCAACAAGGTTTTTTAGAAAAATTACAAACGGATGAATATCCAGAAAAGTTGGAATCACTTATTCGAGATCTCAACGATAAAAGCAAGACCACTGAAACCGTGGTAAATGGGCATTTTGATATTTTAGCGGCGCTGGTCCATCCTAAGGGAGGGAACTTTTCTGACGCGGTGAGAAATGTTGTCGACACACTGCCAGAGAATGTGGCATTCCCGTTGTGGATCAAGCTGCAGGTGGGAACTACGACGCGGTCCCATGTGCAGGGAACGGGCGGGTCCCTGGAAGAGATTTTGCAAGCTAGCGGAAACCTAAGACTTAGGCAAAACCATTTTCAATAATCCATTGTGGCGAAGTTTCTAGGATTTTTGAGGGCGACATTTCCAATGGTCCTGGCCGGTCTTCGGTGCCGCGGTGCCTGCGCTTCCATAAAGCGGTTTGGTGGGTCATTTGCGAAATTTCCGACAGATTTTTGGGGTCGTTCGCAATATTTTCTTGCCTTTGCCGGCTTTGCCACCTAGCCCGTGGCCATGTGTAGTCTTGACGCAACGGGGCAGGCGGTAAACTTTTTTAAAAACATTGTCCTATGGGAGAATGAGAAGGGCGCGACAAGCACGGCGGTCGCGGTGACCAAGATTTCCTCCGGGGTGCTCATCGCGGTGGGCGTGGCTGCGGCGGCCATTGCCATTCTCGCCCTTTCCGGAGTTTTTCCAGCTCTGGGAATTATCTTCGCCACCGGCCTGGGTGTCGTCGCCATCGGTGCGGTGGCCGGCGCCGGGTGCATCGGCGGCCTGCTACTCCTCGTGCACACGGTCGTGCATAGCTGGCATGGCCCGGCCAACCCGACGAGTTCCCTTGAAGAACAGGAAGAAGTAGAAAGAGAAGAAGTAGTGGGAAATGATAGCAACGAAAACGATAAGGATAATTCAAGCAAAAAATCTGTTATTCTTTCCCCTACTTTTCGTTCTACTTCTCCTTCTCCCTCTACTTCTCATTCTCGTTCTACTTCTCATTCTCGTTCTACTTCTCCTTCTCGTTCTACTTCTCCTTCTACTTCTCCCTCTACTTTTGCTCCTCATTCTCCTGTTTCCCTGGTTTCTAGTGGCGGAAGTTCGAACAGCAATAAAAGCGAAGAGCAGGGAGGCAATGGGAGTTCCGATAATTGAAAAATAGAAAAGATCGGCGATGGGAATTCGGACGACAACAAAAAAGAGACGAAGGACGACATAGACAAAGAGTGGGAAATAAAAGAAAAAGAGGTGAGCGACGAAGTAACAGAAGGAGAAGAAGAAGTAGTGGAAAATGATAGCAACGAAAACAATGATGATTACAACGAAGAACTTGTTATTTTCCCCTCTCCTTCTCGTTCTTATTCCCAGCCTCCTCCTTATTCTCATTCCCATTCTCCCTCTCCTCATCATTCTCGTTCCCAGCCTCCTGCTTCTTCAAGTGATAATTGCAGCGATAGTGACAGTGGAAGCAGAGACGTGAATTCGGAAGATAATGACGGAAGTTTGAATAGCAATAAAAGCGAAGAGCAGAAAGGAGAAGTGGACGAAGAGCAGGAAGAAGCAAAATCCGATAAGTATCGCAATGATGATGATGACGATTATGACCAAAGTTTGAATGACAGCGGGGAGAAGAAGTGGATTGGCAGAAATGGAGAGGGAGGAGATGGAACGAGCAACGACGGAGGCGCTGGGCGTCCCGATGAAAGCATAGAAAAAGAAGTAGAAGTGGACGAAGAACAGGAAGAAGTAGAAGGAGAAGGCGGAGAAGGAGTAGACGGAGAAGGAGGAGAAGGTGCGGACGACGAAGTAACGGAAGAAGAAGGAGAAGGCGGAGAAGGAGAAGGTGCGGACGACAAAGTAACGGAAAAAGAAGGAGAAGGCAGAGAAGGAGAAGGAATAGACGGAGAAGAGAGAGAAGGAGAAGAAGAGGAAGTGCAAGAAGGCGAAGAAGGCGGAACGGACAGCGACCCTGATGAAACCGTTGAATATTTCGATTATTGACACAAACAATTTAATAATTAATGGCAGTGGCGCTAATCCCTGATGGTTTGGTTTCGTGGCCGGTGGGTGTGCCGCGATTGGATTGGGAATCTTTTTCCCGGGCGGAGGATCGTTCGGGTATTTGCTTGACGTTTCCGGCCCATTTGCTATTCTGCATTTGGGCAAGGTTTCATGGATGGTGTGAGGAATTTCTGCGACAACGTTTTCCTGTGGAATGATAGCGATGGCCAGGTGAGCGCGACGGTTGCGGCGACCAAGGTTATTTCTGGAGTGCTCATAGTGGTGGGCGTGGCTGCGGCGGCCATTGCCATTCTTGCCCTTTGCGGGATCTTTCCGGCTCTGGGAGTCATATTTGCCTCCATTCTAGGGGCCTGCGCCATCGGCGCCGGGTGCATCGGTGGACCGCTGCTCCTCGTGCGCACGATCGTGCACAATTGGCATGACCAGATAGATCACTCCGCATTTGACTATCCCTATTATTAAAAATAAAACTAGGGTCAGGGCCCGTAAAACCACATTCCGCCTCCATCTGGAAACGTGACCGATACGGACCTGTGGCACAGGAACTTGACTTCTTGAGGAAAGGGCCGCTCACGGGCGCTGCCCGGCCCTGATGGAGGTCTCGAGGGCCGGCCGGGGCCTCCGGAGCCGGCCGGCCCAGTTGGGGGCGCCGCCCCCAGCTTCGCTTCCCCCGATTATCGATGCTACGGCACGCCGTGGGCTTTGGGATTGGCAAAGGGGTGCGGCAGCCCCACCGCTAACCGGTGGACCGGATTTACGGGTCCTGTTGTGCAGGAGCTTGACTTCTTGAGGGAAGGGCCTCTTACGGGCGCTGCCCGGCGGAGCGGGCAGTGCCGCGGGCCGGCCCTGATGGGGAAAAGGCCACGCGGGGCGACCTGCGCGCTGCGATAGCAGAAGCATCGCCCAGTATCTTATTTTATCATCTCCTGGGGTTGGGCCGGCTCGCCAGCTTTGGATGGAACCGTCCGCAGCGCCCGTCCGGCCGGCGTCCCGAGCGAAGCGAGGGGGCCTCGAGGGCCGGCCGGGCCCAAATGGGGGCGTTGCCCCCAGCTCCGCTTCCCCCGATTATCGATGCTACGGCACTCCGTGGGCGGGGGATTG
>JAITSI010000007.1 GCA_031287845.1 Puniceicoccales bacterium | reverse complement strand
CGCCCGTCCGTCCGGCGTCCCGAGCGAAGCGAGGGATGATAGCGCATTGCGCGCCGGACGGTACGGCACTCCGTGGGCGGGGGATTGGCAAAGGGGCGCGGCAGCCCCCTTTGCGACCTCTCGGCCTCCAGGCCGGCCGGGCCCGGTTGAGGGTGCTGCCCCCGGCTCCGCCGTGCTCCGGGCGTCGATGCAGCGACACTTCGCGGAGGGGGGTGCTGGAGGGGGCTCCGCCCCATCGTCAACCGGCGGCCCGGGCTTACGGGTCCTGGCCCTAGTCGTCGTTCGCCACGGCGACCGGCGTGGGAACCTTCCACTGCCCTGGCTGGGACCGGCGCACCTCCAGGCCATAGCGCCGCGTGATTGCCCGGCGAAGTTTTGTGGCATCCTGGTCGTTGGGATCGGCGTAGAACGCAATGGAATCGACGTGCTCGTCGAAAACGATTTCCGACATCTGGGCGAAGTGGTCCACCAGGGGAGCAAAGGCAATTTCCCGGCGAAATTCCGGGTCCGTTTTTCCGACCGACACGGAAAGTTGCAAGCGCTCCGGCTCGTAGGCGATGTGCAGCACCCGCGGCTCGTAGGTCCCCTCCTCCATCTTGCGCACGACGAGGACGTGGTCCAGCTTGTGCTCCAGGTCGCGAATTCCCTCGAAAATTTGATTGGCCATCTCGGCGAAGAATAGGCCATCGCGGATGGCTCGCAGCTGGGCCGTTCCCCGGGATGGGTTGGCCGACTTGATGTCATCGCCCAGCAGCTGGAGGATGAGGGCAATGTACTTTTTAAAGCCGACGGCGTTGTGGCGCAGCATGAAATTGTCAAAGAACTGGCTGGAATTTCTAAAATTCAAAACCTCGTCCCGGTAGTTGCTGGCCAGTTCCGCGGCCGACGCCCCGCCGTCCTTTCCCTCCGCCCGCATGTGGGCGATGACGAAGTGGGATTTGGGTGCCAGGTTGTAGCCGTCGTCGATGCGCTGGCCGTCCTTCTGGCGCATGGCGCCGAGCACCTTCTCCAGCTGTCCCTTGAGTGCCTTTGCCGTTTTCAGGTCCGCGCGGATGGCGGTGAGTAATTTTTCCGTTCGCTCCCGCTTGGACTTGCCCTTGGGATCATCCTTGCCCTTCAGGCGTTCCATCAGCGCTTCGGCATTGCCTTCCTGGGCGGTGTAGGCGGCGATGTCGACCTCCGTGTGGGCGAGGGTGTAGGCCAGCAGGTTGTACTGTTCCGTCACCGACTTGGACTGGGCCGTCGCCATGCGCAGCAGCCGCTGCATGTCCGGCGTGTAGTTGGCCAGGTCCGTTTCCTGGTCCGCCAGCTTTCCCGCCAGTTCCCCTTCCCCTTCGGCCGTGCCTTCCCCTTCCTGCTGGGTAGCCGCCTGTCCCTCTTCACCGTCTCCGGTAATTTTTGCTTCCCCAGCCCCTTCCCCGGCTGTCCCTTCCCCTTCCTGCCGCGCCGCATCCCGGCGCACCTCCCGGGCAAAGGCAAGGTAGCTGGCGCCATCTCCGTCCGGCCGAATGCGCTGGTCGTAGACGAGGGCCTGTTCCTGTTTTTTTCGCTCCGTGGTGCGGTCCGTCCCGCGCTGCAGACCCTGGCCGCTGCCGCTAGGTGCATCTGCCAGCGCCCTTTCCCCGCTGGCCTGCGCCGCTTTTACCAGCGATGCGGCGTTGGGCACAAACGCACTCCGGTCCTGCACCGCATCTTCGCCGGCAGGCTGGGCCCCGGGAGCCTGCTGAAGCGCCTGGATCGCCGACTGCAGATCCATCATCCCCGTCGTAGCCATGGGGCAAGTCTAGGAAAATTGCAGCCAAAAGAAAAGCGGAAAAGGCTAGGGTTTCTGCCAGGGCCTGTGGCCGCGCGCCTCGAGCAGGGGCAGGTTGGCCTCCGTTGGGATGTAGATCACGGTCTTGTCGTTGAGATTTGTCTGCTGCCGGACCCAAAGGTACTGGATGTAGGCCGGTGTCAGGCTGCCGTTTTCAATTTGAATTGCCTCCGCCGCTCCCCTGGCCCGCACCACCTCCGCCTCGGCGTTGAGCCGCTCCGCCTCAAGGTTGGCCCGCGCCTCCTCAATTTTAATGCGCCGGTTCTGCTCCGCCTTGGCAAATTCCGCCCGCCCGGACATTTCCTGCTGCCAAACGGCGTAGTGGGGCAGGCCAAAGAACAGGGCCAGCACGCCGATGAAAATGCACCACGCCACCGCGGTGCCCCAGATGACGGAACGCGTTCCAGCTGCCATGGGCCGACGATGGCCGCGGAGGAATTGCTGTCAAGGGCCAAGGCGGCGGCCAGCCGGCCGCCGGCCCGGGCGAAGCGAGGGGGCCTCGAGGGCCGGCCAGGCCCATTTGGGGGCCCTGCCCCCAGCTCCGCCATGCTCCGCTTCCCCCAGGCGTCGGTGCAACGGCATTTTGCGGTGGGGTGCTGGAGGGGGCGCAGCCCCACCGTCAACCGGCGGACCGGATCTGGCCATGAAGCCTGGCCTACGGTTAGGCCCCGTAAATCCACATTCCACCTCTACCTGGAAAAGTGACCGATACGGACCTGTGGTGCAGGAGCTTGACTTCTTGAGGGAAGGGCCGCTCACGGGCGCTGCCCGGCGGAGCGGGCGGTGCCGTGGGCCGGGGCCTCGAGGGCCGGCCGGGCCCATTTGGGGGCTTTGCCCCCAGCTCCGCTTCCCCCGATTATCGATGCTACGGCACCCCGTGGACGGGGGATTG
>JAITSI010000048.1 GCA_031287845.1 Puniceicoccales bacterium | reverse complement strand
GGCCCGTTGCTTGCCGTGTAGCATTTTATGGAGAAGGGAATGCTTTCTTAAATGGACAGTATTCTACTTGGGGGAAGGGGCGTTCACGGGCGCTGTCCGGCGGAGCGGGCAGTGCCGCGGGCCGGCCCTGATGGAAAAAAGGCCACGCGGGGCGACCTGCGCGCTGCGGTAGCAGAAGCATCGCCCAGCACCTTATTACATCATCTCCTGGGGTTGGGCCGGCCCGCCAGCCTTGGATGGAACCGTCCGTAGCGCCCGTCCGGCCGGCGTCCCGAGCGAAGCGAGGGGGCCTCGAGGGCCGGCCGGGCCCATTTGGGGGCTTTGCCCCCAGCTTCGCTTCCCCCAACTATCGATGCTGCGGCACTCCGTGGGAGGGGGATTGGCAAAGGGGCGCGGCAGCCTCCTTTGCGACCTCCTGGCCCGGTTGGGGGCTCTGCCTCCAGCTCCGCCGTGCTCTGCTTTCCCCAGGTGTCGATGCAGCGACACTCCGTGGAGGGGGGTGACAGAGGGGGCGCAGCCCCATCGCCAACCGGCGGACCGGGTTTGCGGGTCTTGACCTAGGGAGATGGTTCCGCGGGAATGACAAGCTGCTGGCCAACGCGCAGCCGGGCGGGCGTGGGCAGTTCGCTGCGATTGGCCTCGTAGATTTCTCGCCAGCGGTTGGCCGTCCCATAGACCTTTAGGCTGATGGCGGACAGGGTATCCCCCTTGGCAACGGCGTAGGTCCCTCCCCCCGTGCGCGCCGCCGGCGTTTCCATCCCGCCGCCGCCAGGTCTCTCCTCCGCCGCTGCCTTTTCCTTCACCTCCAGCCGCTCCCGCAGCTGGCGCAGGTGCGCTAGCAGTGCGATTTGCCGCTGCTTCAGCTTGGCATTTTCCTCCTGCAGCAGGCGCAGGGTGCGGAGCAGGTCGGCCTGATTTTCCCGGGTCCGCTGGCGCAGCAGGGGAATCTGTTCCAAAAAGGCCTTTTCCGCGGTCTCGATGCGCTGGCGCACCAGGGCAGCCTGGCGGTCGCTGGGGCTATGGCGCAGGTACTGGCGGTAGTGGTAGATGGCGGTGAGGGGATCCCGTTCGCCGCTGAGGTAGATTTCTGCGCATTCCAGGTGGGCCTCCCCGGCGTGGCGGGAACCGCGCTGGGCGGCGACGAGGAAGCAGCGGAGGGCAAGGTCCTGTTTCCCCTGGCGCAGGTAGCGCTGGCCACGGGCGTAGGATGGATCCTCGCTCCGGCCACAGCCAACGGCCAGGCAAAGCAGCAGGGTCCCGGGCAAAAGTCGCCAAAACCACTGCCGGTGCAGCATGGCATCCATCCTTTCCAGACCGCCGCCAACTGCGAACCTATTTTGAGGCCTCGAGGGCCGGCCAGGCCCATTTGGGGGCTCTGCCCCCAGCTTCGCCTCCCCCGGCCCGTTGCTTGCCGTGTAGCATTTTATGGAGAAGGGAATGCGCTCTTCAATGGGCAGTATTCCACTTGGAGGAGAGGCCGTTGAACCGGTTGCGCTTCGCTATTCATTCTCCTTCTTTTTTATCGTGAAGGTATTCATTAGTGAGTCCTGTTCGTAGTTGCGGAATCATGATGGGTGCGAAGCTTGTGAACCGAGGGACGGAATTGATGAGTCCGGGCTTTGCAAATTGGAGGGCATTGTTGATGAGTTCGAGCTTTGCGAATTGAGGGACAGGCTTGGTGGGCCTGAGCTTTGGGAACTGGGGGGTAGCGTTGATGGTTTCGAGCCTTGCGCGTTGAGGGACAGGCTTGGTGAGCCTGAGCTTTGGGAACTGGGGAGCAGCGTTGGTGGTTTCGGGCCTTGCGAATTCTGAGTTTTGTTTTTTGTATAGGGGAGCAGGTTCAGCAGCAGGCGACCCCCATTATAGTGGCCAATGAAAACGTCTTTAGTGGCAACTTTTTCCTGTTCTAAAAACCGCGAATATTCGTCCGTGGAATTGGAATCGGAATCGCCGTAATTGCAAATCGCATAGGATTCATTGCCGAAGGTGGCATGGACGAAGTTTGAATTGTCTGGTATCTGACATATTCTAAAAACATGGATTTGACTAGAGTCGGACACCGTGGAATTGCTCCGCCCGGGAGGGCAAAAATTTTTCTCTTTCAGGGTGGCGATGCTATGGTGCCGGCGCATGTGGGAAGCGGAGTGCGGCAGAGTTAGGGGCTCATTCTCCGATTGCGCCGTGATCTCTCTTCTCCGCTCGACCGAAATTGTGGCATCCTCCGAAGAAGTGGACTGGCAAAGTTCCATGGAAGAAACATCGGAATGCTCGTCCGGTGGATGGAGATTATGGGATTTGATTTTTTGTTTAAAACTTCGCTTTGCCCATTCCGGGAGGGGAATCCCGGATGCGGAATCCCGTGCATTGGTCCCGGTGGTAGTGCGAATTTTATGGATCGGCGACGCGGCAATTTTGTTCACGGTTGGAGAGTTAGTTGCCGTTTGTGGCGCAGGGCAAGGTGTGGAAATCGTTTTTTGGGAAATCTTCGAATTTCGGCAAAATTCATTGAGTTTGATCCAGTGGGACGGAGAGATCTTTTCCACGATGATTCTGGAGTTTGGAATTAAAAATAGCGCCGCAATAAAAACTGGCACGATTCTATCGTGGAGACTGAAAAAGCTGCAACTTTTCTTTGAAAGATTATTGTTTTGAGCAATCTGCAGCTCTCCCAATGTTTTTATTTGCCCCTGATTCGCATTCCGGCATTGCACAATCGCTTGGATTGCCTGGCATAGCTCGGTGATGTCTTTCTTTTTCAGTTTGACATTTATTTTTTTTGCAAGTTTCCCCAGGACATTGGCTAATTTCATGTGTTGCCCCATTTTTTCGAGGGAATGAATGCACGTTCTGGCTTCTTTGGCGTTGGTTGGAACCCCCGCATCCGGCGTTTTCCCCGTGTCAATGCTCTGAAAGATAATTACGGCGAGGATGGCGGTGCAGATGCAGGCGACCAGGATGGACCATAGGAAGGGGAAGGCGAAGGAAACCAGCAGCGCGGTCACCACCGTGCCGACCACGGCCAGGATCGTGACGACCGATATCGTGGCCCCTATCACATTTGTTGCCATTGCTCCGTAGTTCTTGGAAGCTTTAGCGGGCACATCCATGGAGCTTCCGATGAGCATTGCCATGGGCTTTTTAATGGACGTTTCGATGGATCGGAACGTATGGGATGCTTGGTAAAAAACGCAAACCCATTTTCGGAGACAGCTCCGAAAGATCTCCCCGAATCGCTGCGGCCCAGGGAAAATTGCACATTTGCCCCCGTGGTCAGATTTTTAGAACCTTTAAAAATTTTAAAAAATTTAAAAGGTTTCCCCTGGGGAGCACTGCGGCGGTGACGGTCGAGGAAGGTGCGGTGAAGCGGAGCCGGGGCAGAGCTCCCGGCCGGGCCCGGCGATGGATTCCGGAAAATTTCCCCGCCGCGGGATTGACAGGCCCGGCTCCTCCCGGAAAACTCACCCGTGCGCGGGTCCCGATCCTCACTCTCGAGATCCCTGGGGTTCGCGCTCGCCCTCTTCCTTGGCCTCCTTGTCCTTGTGGGATCGGTGCTTAGCTCCCTCGAGGCCTTTCTCCGCGGCGCCGAGGGAAGGTGCCGTCGGCAGGTGGCCCGGGAAATTGCCCGGCAGAATGCCCTGGCCGCCATGGAACTGGCCCTGTGGGAGCTGGGGCCGTCCCTGCGCCGGGGGGACTATGTGACCGCCAGCGCCGCCAACGGGGTCCGGGCCGGGAGCAATGGAAATTGGACTGGCCTTTGGCGCGTGGAGGAGGGGAAAGCCATCTTCGACCGCTGGTTGCTGTCCGTCCCACTTGGCCAGGTGCGCGATCCCACGCTGCCGGACCGCTTCCGCGGGGAATCGCTGGCCATCTTCGCCGACCGGGGCCAGGGGGAGCGCTGCCCCCTGCGGACGATCGAACGGGCCGGCCGCCGCCTGGGCCGCTACGGTTTCCGGGTGGAGGACGAGAACGCCAAGCTGTGCATCGGTGGAGAAGGTGGGGAAAATGATGGGGAAAGGGATGGGGAATGGCGGCCGATCCGGGACCTGGCGGCCGGGTGGAGAAGGCTATTCCCCTGGCTGGACGGAACCTGCCATTGCCGGAGCGAGCTGTGGCGCTCGGGAATTCCCTCGGAATTGCTCAGCCAGGTCACCTGGGACTGCTGGTCCCTGCGGCAAAATACGGAGGGCAGCTGGCTCTGCGACATTTCCGCTAAAATTTTCGATCAAAATTTTGACCCGGAAGAATTTCTCTTTCCTCCCCGGGCCGGATTTCCCCCTCCTCCCACCTTTGCCATGCTCGCCGCCCACTTCCAGCGGCCGCCGCAGGGCGGCGCCGTGGACGCCGCGCCCGGCGGGCCCTACCTGCGCCAGCGCTATCCCTGCCTGGCCCAGGTGCCACCGGCGGAGGAGGAAAAGAGCCAGCTGGCCTGCGCCGTGCATCCGGTTCTCTGCGGCCACTGGCTGACCGTTGGGGCGGAGCGGCGCCAGGGCGAGGTGCGGATCAGCGCTGTCCCCGTCATTGCCCTGTGGAATCCGCTGGCCGTCGCGATCCGCCCGCACCGCTTTTCCCTGGAACTTCGCAGCGTAGAATCCCCGGACCGGCCCAATCCCTCCTACCTGCCCCGGCTGCTGGTCCGCTCCCAGGGGCAGCCCCAGGGACAGGTCGTTTCCCTGGGCGATGGGGCAACGGGAACCATTTTTTTTGGCCCCTGCACCGCCGGCTGGGCTCCCGGCGAGGTGAAATTTTTTTCGCCGGACGGCTGGCG
This sequence comes from Puniceicoccales bacterium, assembly GCA_031287845.1. Taxonomy (GTDB): domain Bacteria; phylum Verrucomicrobiota; class Verrucomicrobiia; order Opitutales; family JAIRLM01; genus JAISOW01. The sequence continues at coordinate 4,253 of JAITSI010000048.1, read as the reverse complement.
AATTTCCCCTGGCGGCGCCATGGTGGGGGAATGGGCCGAGGGATGGGACCGGGGCGGCTGGGAGGTGGCGCTGCCGCTGGCCGGGTCCGGTCCCGTTGCCCTGGAGCGGCTCTGGTCCCCCGTGCTGCACCGGTCCCGCTGGGACGGGCTCACGCTGCGGCTCTGGGATGGGGATTGCTGTGTCCAGGAGGTGGCGGATTTTTCCGACGACGTTCCCGCGGAGCCCTGGACCGTTGCCCTCGGCCGGCGGCTGCTCCTATTCCAGCTCTCCGCGGTCCTTCGGGCGGGAACGGGAGCGGCCGGCGACTGCCGCTGGCTGGCCAACTATAACCCGCGGGCCCAGCAGATTCGCCGCAGCGCCTACGAGCATTTTCCCCTGGCGGCGGTGCCGGCCCAGCTATTTTGCCGCCACTTTGCCCCCTGGCGCGTGCAATTCGTGGAACTGCCCAGCTCACCCCGGCCCACGCCATTGCCGACCTTCTTCGCCGACCGGCTGGACCGGGCCATCGTCTTTGGCTATCCGACGGCCATCGAAAGCCTGGCAAGCCTGGGCCAAATTCCCATCACCCCATTTTCCTACCATCCTGCCATTGCCCTTGGCAATTCCTGGGCCCCTCCGCTCCTGCCGCGGGATAGGACCCACCAGCTGGCATTGCCTCCGAGCGGCCAGGGCGCCGAGTATTTCCACCGCGAATGCCGCATGGACTACGCCTACCTGCTCAACGAGGCCTTCTACGACCACTACTTCGCCGAAGAAACTGGAAAAAAGCGCCCTGGCTGGACCGGGGAAGCCGCCGGCCGGGTTCGGAGGGGAGGATTCAATGTCAACGGGGCCACCGCCGACGGCTGGAGATTGCTGCTCCGGTGCCTGCCCTACGACGAGCTGCGCCGGGTGTACCGCGTGGAGCGCTTTCCCGGCCAGCGGCACCTTTCGGGAAGCTGCCAGGCGGCGCCGACCCTCTCCGACGCTGAGCTGGACCGGCTGGCGGAGTGCATCGCCGCCGAGGTTTGCCGCCGGGGGCCATTTGCCCGCCTGTCCCAGTTCGTGAACCGCAGCCTGGGCAGCGCCTCCGATCCCAGCACCCGCCGTGGAGCCCTGCAGGCGGCCTTGGAGGCGGTCCAGCTGCGGCATTTTCCCGACCTCCGGGCCGATGACCGGCGGGACCGGGAGTGGTTCGACGGGGAAGCCGCCGCCGGGGACAGCAATGCCGGCGCACCGGGCGACCTGAGCCAGGCGGACCTGCTCCACTACCTGGGCAATGCCCTGACCGTGCGCGGCGATACATTTTCCCTGCGCAGCTACGGCGAGGGTTCCGGGCAGCCGGGAATGGAAAAAACGCTTGGCGCACTGGCGGAGGCACTGGTCCGCCGCCTGCCCGACGGCTCCCTGGAACTGGTCCGCTTCCGCTGGCTGGAGAGCGGCGATTTTCCGGCGCCCTGCGACCCGGAAAGTGGGGAAAACCCCGCCAATGGGTAAAAAAATGTTGTGGCCCATGAATTTTTGAAAAAACTGCTGCCAAGGATGTTCCGCCAGGGCGGAGGAGTGGAAAGCGGGAGCCATGAAGGACAAAGCTAGACTGGGCGTCGTGGGGGCCGGCTACGTCGGATTGCCGACGGCGGCCGGCTTTGCCTCGCTGGGCCACCGGGTCGTCTGCATCGACAGCAACCGGGACCGGGTGGAGCAGTTGCGGGCCGGCCGGTCCGTGATCCGGGAACTGGGGCTGGATGAGCTTTTGGAGCCCCAGCGCCGGTCGGGGAGGCTGCAATTTTTTGAAGATTTTGAGGCCCTGCGCCGGTCGGACATCGTGCTGCTGTCCGTCCCGACCCCATCCCTCCCCGGAACGGGTGCCGTTGACCTGGAACAGGTGCGGCGGGCCGTGGCGGCCGTGGCGGGTGCCATTTCCCAGCCCGCCGTGCTCGCAATTAAGTCCACCGTTCCCGTTGGCACCGGAGATGCGCTGGCGGAGGAGCTGCGCCGGCAAGGTTCGCCGCTGGCCGTGGCTTCCTTTCCGGAATTTTTTTGCGAGGGCTCCGCGGTCTACGATTTCTTTCACCCGTCGCGGCTCGTGGTCGGCGCGGAGGTGGAGTGGGCCGCCGATGCCATGCGGGAGCTGCTGGAACCGTTCCGGGATCGCTGCCCGGTCCTGGTCGTGGATCGGAGAACCGCGGAGCTCGTCAAATACGCGTCCAACGCGTTCCTGGCCATGAAGGTGCACTACGCCAACACGGTGGCGGATTTTTGCGAAAAAACCGGTGCGGATGTGGACAGCGTCCTGCGGGCCGTTGGCCTGGATCCGCGCATCGGTGGCCAATTTCTCCGGCCCGGGCCGGGCTTCGGGGGAAGCTGCTTTCCCAAGGACATCCGGGCCCTGATTGCCATGGGCAGGGAGTGGGGAGTGCCCCTGGATCTGGTGGAAACGACGTTGCGGGGCAACGAGATGCGCCAGATGGCGCTGGTGCAGAGGATTTTAGCCCGGTTGCAAAAAATTTCCCATCCCCGCGCCGCCGTTCTTGGCCTTGCCTTCAAGGCCGGGACGGACGACTGCCGGGAAAGTCCGGCCATCGCGATCGTCGAGGGACTGCTGGCCGCCGGGGTTACCGTCGCCGTCAGCGACCCGCTGGCCATGGAAGGGGCACGCCGGCTGCTGGGAGAGCGGGTCCTCCATGCGGCGAATGCGCTGGCTGCGGCCCGGGGAAGCGACGTGCTGGTCATTGGAACGGAAAATTTTCCAGATTTGGACCTGGAGGGCATCCGTCCCGCCATGCGCACGGCCCAGATCGTTGACCTGCGCAACGCCGTCGCAGCGGAGCGGGCGGCGGAATTGGGATTTTACTACGAGGGAATTGGCCGGCCGGCGCTGGCAACGATCCCCCTACCGGTCTCCCATCCCGGCGCCGGGGAAGGGGAATGCGCCCCGCTCCCTCAGGGCCGCACCAGGACCGGCACCACCACCCGCTGAAAGCCGTCGGCGGAGAAAATGAGCCGTCCCTGGCCCGCCTCCAGTGCCTCAACCGTTGCCGTGCAGGAGGAACGGCCGGCGGGAATGGCAATGTCTTCCACGGAGATGGCATCCGGCATGTCCGTGGTGACCTCGACGGTGAGGCCGGCCTCGTCGGTGGGAATGGCGGTGGCAAAGGTCAGCATGGCCCGTTCCCCGACGGACATCTCCAAAATTCTCGGCACAACGGCCAGGCTCGCCGCGTCGACGTGGAAGCTGCCGGCGGGAATGGAGCCGGTTTCATCGCCGACGGTGAGGGGGTAGCTGCGGTCGGCGGGAAGGACGGGAACGACGAATTGCAGGCTCGTCGGCGACACAAAGATCGTTTCCGCGCAGACATTGCCCACGCAGACCGCATCGCCGGCGCTGAAGCCGCGGCCCATGACGGTCACGCACGTCCCAGGCGCTCCCCGGCTGCTGTCCAGACCCAGCACATAGCGATTGTGGAGCTCCACCCGGCGGAGGGGGGTCCGCACGGTCTTCCTCCGGGACACGCCCTCCACGCGCTGCAGATAGTCCACGTCGAAGTAGTAGGAAATTGCATTCCGTCCCGCCGGCATGTGGTAGTCGTAGGCATAGTCCGTCGGGGAAAGCGGGCGCATGGGGCGGGCCTTGCCATCCACGACGGCCTTCGCCTGGACCGTCTCCCGCTCTACCTCGCTGCCGCGGATGTGCATGCGCAGGGTGAGTGGATAGATTGCCATGGCATTGGCCTCCATCGTGGAGGGGGTCACGTCCCGCACGTCCAGATGGGCACAGCCCGCCAGCCCAAGCAATAGAATCGAAAAAATCGAACGCGTCCCCATCGGATGGCCATTGGAACGGCAACGGCCGGGACTGTCAAGGGACAACTGCGCCACCCAGCCGTGGAACCCTTCCCTTGGCAAAGGAACAAATTGTCCGCTAGGGTCAGGACTCTTAAAACCACACCCTCCCCATCCGGAGAAGTGGCCGATGTGGACTCTGCGGAGTAGGGATTTATCAACAAAACAGAGCCATTTCGGACAAACGGACAAACGGACAAACGGACAAACGGACAAACGGACAAACGGACAAACGGACAAACGGACAAACGGACAAACGGACAAACGGACAAAAATTGTCCGCTTCCATCGGAGCCGGCTTGTCAAGAGATTTTACTCCGATGGAAAAACTCAAAATCCCCGATTGAGGGCCACAATCCCGACCACCGCCACCACTGCCTTGGCCGTTGACCAGAGGCGGAACCGCGAAAAATCTTCGCCGACTTTTTCT
>JAITSI010000042.1 GCA_031287845.1 Puniceicoccales bacterium | reverse complement strand
TTTCACTGCCGTGCCGCTAGGCACGAAAATTTTTCACGGTGGAAAGCCCCCCATCCAGCGCCCGGCGGAACTTTTCCAGGGCAGCCAGGTGGTCTCCGTCCAGCTGGCCGCCGCGCAGCAGCTGGTCCACCAGGTTTTTCGCCTCCAGCAGCTGGTTCGTCACCTCCCGCCGCCTGTGCGCCTGTGCCAGTTCCTCCTCCAGCGGCACCAGCTTGATTTTCCCCTTCTTCGCCGACACGGGCAGATGGTTCATTGCAGTGCCTCCAGGTGCATGGTTACCTGTCTTCCGTCCTTGCTGAGCCGCAGGCCGTCCACGGCGATGGCGTCCACCCGCCAGCCGCTGGGAAGAAAGGAGCCGTGAAAGTAGCGTTTCCCATCGGTCGTCGCCACCCAGCTCATGCCGCTGGAGCTGATGGTGATGGACTGGATGGCCGTTGGGAAAAAGGAATTGCTGGCCGCCTCCGTCTGGGCCGACGCCGTTTGCACGTCGAACTCCAGCGCAACCAGGTCGGAAAAGGTGCGGATGAAGTCCTCCGCCGCCTTGCGCCAATTTTCCAGCTGAAGCACGCTCAATTTTCCCTTGAAGAGGATGCGATTTGCCTCGGGGGTTACTGCGATGGCGGTGCCCAGGGCGTACTGGTTGAGGGTGGCGGCGGTGAGCGCCAGGATCCGGTCCGGCGTGGTCACGTCGGGCTGAATCTTTTTCACGCCGGGGACCTCAATGGACAGCCTGTCCCGGATGCGCTGCCAGCGGTCCGTGTTGTAGACGTAGCCGACCACGGAAAATATCCCGGGCTGCAGGGTCACCACCCGCAGGTTTCCCCCCATTTCGCTCAGAATTTCCTCCAGGCCCTCAACGATTTTCTCCCCGCTGCGCACCCGCAGCAGTACGCCGGGGTAGGTGGCGGTGAGCGTGTTTCTCAGTTCCCGCAGCTCCATGTTGGTGGTCACATAGCCGTCCACCAGCATCTGCCCGTTCTCCAGGGTCACGGTGACGGCCGGGAAAAGATTCAGGTCCGCCACCTGGGCCTGGAGAATTTTTGCCACCTCCCCCAGGTTCAGCTTTTTTTCCTCGGGCCGCAGGGCCAGCGCCACGATGACCCCGAAGAGAACCAGCGCCCCGGCCAGCATGATGCGGATGCGCTTGCGCCGCTGCTTGACCCTCACCGCCTCGCCGTGGGCCGCCTTTGCCGCCCGGGCATCCAGCGTGGGCACCTTTACCTTGGCCAGGACCTCCGCCGGCACCTCCGTCACCAGCTCTTCCAGCCGTGGCGCGTCGCCGGCCCGCAGCTGGGGCCACTCTCCCTCGGCCGGCCCCCCCACCAGCTGGGTCGTGCCAACGGTAACAAATTGAAAGGGAAGCAGGGGCACCATTTCCTCGTCGATTGGCTTTCCCCCGACGAAGACCCGTCCCCCCAGGGAGCGGATGAAAAGCTTTCCCTCCCGCAGGGAAATTTCCACGTGTTCCGGCTCCACCAGCGCATCGGCCAGGACCACGTCCGCCCCTTCGCCGCTGCCCAGCACCACCCGCGGGTCCTGCCCGTCCAGCAGCACCTCCGCGCCGGCGTGGGGCCCCGAAATCAACCGCAGCAGGAATGAGGGCGTTTCCCCCGCGTCCGTCTCCCCTGTATCCCCATCGGCCACGACTGCCAGGAGTTTGGCCATGGCCCTGCGATGCGTCAATGAAAATTTTTCAATCCGCCGCGGCACATTTTGAATTGACCCTCCCACCGCTCCGGCTAGCCAGGGGACGCGGGGAGTTAGCTCAGCTGGCTAGAGCATCGGCATCACACGCCGGGGGTCGAGGGTTCGAGTCCCCCACTCCCCACCACGCTTCCGGAGCGGCCCGTGGGGCAATTCACCGGAATGGGGAAATTTTTTCCGATGGGATCCGGATGGGATCTCAGGACCCGTAAACCCGGTCCGCCGGTTGCCGGTGGGGCTGCGCCCCCTGGCCCCCCCGCGAAATGCCGTCGCCGTGGCACCGATGGTTTGGGGACAGCGCCCCAGCCGGACTTGCCGGCCTGGAGGCCGGGAGGTTTCAAAGGGGGCTGCCGCGCCCCTTTGCCAATCCCCCGCCCACGGAGTGCCGTAGCATCGGTCAGCGGGGGTAGCGAAGCTGGGGCTAAGCCCCCAACCGGGCCTGGCCGGCCCTCGAGGCCCCCTCGCTTCGCTCGGGACGCCGGCCGGACGGGCGCTACGAACGGTTCCATCCAAAGCTGGCGAGCCGGCCCAACCCCAGGAGATGATAAAATAAGGTGCTGGGCGATGCTTCTGCTGTCGCAGCGCGCAGGTCGCCCCGCGTAACCTTTTTGCCATCAGGGCCGGCCCGCGGCACTGCCCGCTTCGCCGAGCAGCGCCCGTGAACGGCCCTTCCCTCAAGAGGTCAGTTCCTGCGTTACAGGACCGTATCGGTCATCTTTCCAGATGGATGTGGAATGTGGTTTTGCGGGTCCTGAGCCTAGGACTCGTAAATCCCGGGCCGGCCGCCCACCGGCGGATCAGCCGCGCCGCTGGGGATTTGCCCGGAGAAAGCGCAGCAACTGTTGAATTTGCCGCTCCAGCTGGAGCAGCGTGCCGTTGTTGCCGATGGCGAAATCCGATCGAAAAATCTTTTCCAGCAGCGGCATTTGCTGCTGCATCTTGGCATTGAACTCAATCTGGCTCCAGCCGCGGAATTCCTCCGCGCGCCGCAGCTGCTGGGCATAGGAGGAGTAGATGCAGAGCGAGTAGTGGAAATTTTTTTCCAGATGCTGCTCGAAGAGCAGGGGAATTTCCACCACGCTGGGAATGGACAGGTCCCGCGTCCAAAGCAGCTCTACCTCCGGGTAGATGAGATTTTCCAGGTAGGACTGGGCCGAAACGTCCTGGGAGAGGAGCCGGGACAGCTTATCCGACAGCACCTGCCCGCTGCCCGCGTCCACGCAGTCGTCCCCGAAGCGGCGCCGGAGCCCGCTTTTGATGCGATCGCTCCCCTGCAGGGCCTCGTGCAGGTAGCGGGCCAGGTCAACTGCCTCAAAGCCGTGGAGGGCAAAAATTTCCAGAGCCTTGCTCTTGCCGCAGCACAGCCCTCCGGTCAAGCCGATGCGGATAGATCCCACGGCCCACTAGAAATCCAACCGGGCCCGGCGGCAAGGAAAATCATGCCGGACCGGGTCTCACCCCGGCCGTCGCAGCGCGGCACCCCGCGGTCGGAGCAACGGCAAATGGGCGCGGCGGTATTTTTTACTCCGATGGAAAAACTCCCGGTTTTGGAATTTATCGACGGCTGAAAGAAAAAGTCGGCGAAGATTTTTCGCGGTTCCGCCTCTGGTCAACGGCCAAGGCAGTGGTGGCGGTCGGGA